>JAWXBF010000361.1:0-32671 GCA_034439895.1 Deltaproteobacteria bacterium | reverse complement strand
GTTGCGGTTGGGGTTGCGTGCGGACCTGGAGCACGGGCAGGCGAACATTCGGAGAAGACAGCCACTCGGAATAGGGTCGGAGGGCTGCGTCCCGAACCGATGACCACGATGACTCGAAATCGGGTTCAGTGGCAGGTTCTTCCGATGCGGACGAATCCTGCGGCGTCGTCATCTCAGTTGAGGCGGAAACCGTCTGCACCTCTACATCAACAAACACCTCTCCCGACAACGGATGACCTTCTCCGAGGCCATCGTTCCACATTGCTGGATCAAAATCGGACTCGCTGGCAGCGGCAACCGGAATGGCGCGCGGTGCAAGCCGTGGCTGTACGTCCGGCAACTGCGTGGCGTAAATCGTATGTGGCCGTTGCGGCGGCATGGGCCGATGCGGCGCAGTCGGCACGTTGTCCCCAACCCCACCCTTCTTCTTGCGGCGTCGGCGCTTGCGAGCCTGAAAATCCGTTTCGGCATGCAGGGTGACCCGTCGGTCGGCATCACCTGGATCGAAAACTTCGCTGTCTAGTCCCGCGCAAACGTCGCAAATTCCGCAACGTTGGCCTGGTGGTTCACCGAAATATCCACGCAGGATTTGAACGCGGCACTCGGCCGAGTTCATGTAGGACAGCATGTCTCCAAGGCGGCGACGATCGGAGATGCGTCGAACCTCGAAGATCTGAGCGGCCTTGTCGATCTGTTCTTGCGACGGCCGGGGCTCGACGCCCCTCCACCGGTTTGCCTTGACCTCGGTGGCCACGCCCATGCCTTCGAGCACGGACAGGACAACGCGAGCCCTGCGTTCCGGCACCGAGAGCGACATGCCGAGATCGCGGACAGAAACTTCCTTGCCCTCGTCGCTCCACGCGTAAAGGCCCATCGCTACCGAACGCGCCTGGGTCTTCGTCGGGTGTGCTTCCTTGAGGAAGAACTCCTGAATCTGAACGTCGTCCGGCTGGAAAAGCAACACGCAACGCGCAAGTTTGCCGTCGCGGCCAGCACGACCGGCTTCTTGCACATAAGACTCTGGCGAGCCAGGCATCTGGTAGTGGATGATGTAGCGAATGTCGGGCTTGTCGATGCCAAGACCGAAGGCATTGGTCGCGATCATGACGACCTTGCGTCCATGGTGCATGAACGAGGCTTGCGCTTTTTCGCGATCGCCCGCAGTCATCTTGCCGTGGTACCGCTCGACCGGGATCTTGCCGGCCTTCAAGGCGATGTAGAGATCGTCCACGGCCCGGGTGGTCGCACAATAGATAATGCCGGGACGCCGAAGGCGTTGAATCATCTTGCCGAGAACCCGAAGTTTGTCGGCTTCGCCTCCGACCTTGCGAACATCGAACACCAGGTTCGGTCGGTGGAACGAGATGCGTGCGACCTCGGCCTCTTTCATCCCGAGCTGAACGAGAACATCTTCACCGATGGCAGGCGTTGCCGTCGCCGTAAGCGCAAGAATGGGCGGTCTGCCCAAAACTTCGGCGGCTCGACGCAGACCCAGGTAGGACGGACGAAAATCGTGACCCCACTGAGAAACGCAGTGCGCTTCGTCCACCGCGAACAGCGAGAATTTGACGCCTTCAAGCTCGGCTTGCACTGCAGCCGAAGTCACGGATTCAGGGGTGATCAAGACGATCTTGATCTTGCCCTCGCGAACCCCCGCGAGATCCTCGCGTCGCTCTTTGGCGGTTCGGGTCGAATCGATTCGCGCCACAGGCACGCCAAGCTTCAAGAGTTTGGTGTACTGGTCTTCGATGAGCGCAAGGAGCGGCGAGACCACGATGGTGGGACCCGGGAGCACCAACGATGGGAGTTGATAGGTCAGCGACTTGCCGCTGCCCGTCGGGAGCACCGCCATCGTGTCGCGGCCCGCCAGCACGGATTCGATGATCGCGGTCTGGCCCTGGCGCAGCTCCTTGATCTTGAAAACTTCGTGCAGTTTGACAAGCGCCTCTTGTAGCGCTGGAGACGGATCGTGGTGCTCGTCAGGCCTGAACGAGACCAGCTGTCCGGGGTGAATGACGATTTCGGGAGGCACATCGGAATCGGCCTCCTCCTCTTCTTCGTCCCCACTCAGGTTGATGACGATGGTTTCTTCGTCGTCCTCCTCGGAGGCAAGGCGCCGCGGCTCCTCCGCGTCTGACGTGGAAATCGTTACGGTGTCGTCACCGTCGTCACCGTCATCATCGTCATCATCATCGTCGTCGTCGTCATCATCGTCATCATCGTCATCGTCATCATCGTCATCGTCATCGTCGAGGTCGTCGTCTTCCTCCGCCTCGTCGTCCTCGTCGTCGAGGTCGTCCTCGTCCTCATCCTCGTCGTACGATTCGTCTGCTTCCGGGGGATCGTTTTCACCGACGGCCAACTTGGGCTCGTGCGTATCATCTAACGGTTTCAAATCTAGCTCCTTCCGGGTGGCGCGTATTCCGGCTGGCTCTTTGGCGCGCCCTCTGCCGCCGGCATCCGTCGCACTGTCTGGTTCCCACAAATTCAGGTAACCGCGCTCCGAACACCGCGCTGAGGGCTACAAGGCCCGGCCGTCTGAAACGACCGTGGAGCCCAGCGCCACGCGCCCGTGCAAACTAGCACAGGCAATCCGTTCTCGAACAAGGGGAATTTGGATTTTTTTCGATTGTCTGACGAATACCAAGTGATTTTAGTTAGTTAGGATGTCCAGCGGAAGCGTTGGCACACCGTTTGAATAGCTGTCCGCCATGCCGAACCTGAAAGCCTTTCCCTCCAGCGACCGACCCCGCGAACGCATGATGGCCCACGGACCCGCGGGACTGTCCGATTCCGAGCTCATTGCCGTGTTGCTCGGCGCGGGCAACCGAACGCAAAACGTAGTCGACATGGCGGGAAATTTGCTTGAAACGTACGGCGGACTCAACGGTCTTGGGCGTGCGGCGGGGACAGCACTTGCTAGTTTTGACGGGGTCGGACCGGCACGGGCCTGCGCACTCGGAGCCGCTTTCGAGCTGGGACGACGGGCGACCGGCCATCGACCAAGACTCGGACAACGGCTCGGACAGGCGTCCGACGTCTGGACACATCTGCGAGCGCGTCTTTGCGACAAACCCATCGAGGAATTCTGGGCGCTCGGCCTCGACGTCCGGCACCGCGTGCGTTTCGAGTCCTGTTTGGCGCGCGGATGTCTGACCGGCGTCGAGGTTCACCCCCGGGACGTATTTCGCGTGCTCATCGAACAAGGTGTCGCCGCCGTCATTTTTTGCCACAACCACCCCTCCGGCGAGCCCACCCCGTCGCGGGAGGATCTTGACCTCACCCAGCGACTGAGGGAGGTAGGACAGTTGTGTGGCATTTCCGTCCTTGATCACGTTGTCGTCGCCCAGGACGGATTCGTCTCGATCGCGGAGCGCGGCTGGATCTAATGCACCGATTTTTCGCATCGCACGCGGACACGGCTACAATCCTCGGACATGACATGCGTGTTCCGGAAATGGGCCCCCCTGATTGGAGCGGCCTCGCTTCTCTTCACCGCGCCGCTGGCCCGCGCGGATAATCCGACACGGGTTGGGACTCGAGCGCTTGGAATGGGTGGTGCCTTGCGGGGCGCAGCCACCGGAGACGCCGGGCTGATGCTGAATCCCGCGGGTCTATCCTTGCTGCGTGCTTACGTGTTCGAGGGCGCCTATCAATACGACGAAACGATGTCTGCAAATCGCGCCCACGTTTCGATCGCGGACTCGACCTCGGCGGCCAACATCGCGGGGGGTCTGTACTACACTTATTCCGGTCTCGATCTCTTGCCATCCGTAACACAGACCGCACACCAGGTCGGAACGGCCCTATCGATGCCGTTCAATGAAAACCTTTCCGTCGGCGCTACGATCAAGTACCTGTGGCTCGAAACGGTGACCGATCCCGCAGCTCCCACATCCCAGTCGACCTCACAGAATCAGAAGGGGTTCTCGTTTGACGCAGGCGCCGTACTCCGCCCCGTTGACGGTCTTGGCGTCGGCATCGTGGGTTACAACCTGGCTCGTCTCGATACCCGGTATTCACCGCGCGGGGCAGGATTGGGTCTTTCCTACGCGCCCATTCCGACGTTCTTGTTGGCGGCGGACGTCGTGGCTGACTTTGACTCTCGCCGAGACACCGCCGGCAAGCGCAGCACCTCCACGAGCTTCATGGGTGGGGTCGAGTACGTCCTACCCGTACAGATCGTTTTGCGCGGCGGCGGAGGTCACGACGGGTTGCGGGAAAACAACTACGCAAGCGCCGGCATTTCGACCGTTTCGGAGATGGGCGCCCTGGATCTGGGAGCCTTGCGAGATCTGTCAGGCGACCAAAAAGAGACTATTGTGGCCGTCAGTGCCCGATTGTTTGTTCCTAGCCCCTGATCGAATTGGGAACCCAGGAGGATTTCAATTGTCTCTATCTCCATGGAGGCATCTGCCCGTCGCATCCGAGTCTGGTCGAGGCCGCGCCACGAAATGAGCATCGCCGATCGATTGTTCATTGCACGTTTGCGCGAACGCGAGGAGGACGCGTTTTCCGAAATGGTTCGCCTCGAGGGGGATCGCGTCTTCAACCTTGTTTATCGAATGGTGGGGGATCGCAGTGAGGCCGAGGACATTGCCCAGGAAGTATTCGTCACAGTCTTCAAGCAAATCGACTCATTTCGAGGCGAGTCGCAGTTTTCGACCTGGTTGTTGCGGATTGCCGCCAACCACGCCAAGAACCGCATCAAATATCTTGCCCGACGCCGTACGACGGATGATGACGTAAACGAAATGGAGACCGACCACGACCCGAGCCTGGCGGATCGTTCCATGCAGGCTCGCATTCACCGCCCTGACACGATATTGGAGGTCGCCGAACTCGGAGACCTGTTGGAGCGCGCAATCGCGGCTCTCGATGAGGAACAACGGTTGCTGGTCGTCTTGCGCGACATGGAAGAACTGTCCTACGAAGACATTTGTGAAATCACAGGCCTGCCGGAAGGTACCGTGAAGTCGCGGCTCCACCGCGCACGCATGGAACTAAAAGCCTTACTCGACAAGAACACCCGATGACCCTCTCCCACAATTGCGACACCGTACGCGAACGGTTTTCTGATTACCTCGACGGTGATCTGTCGAGTGACGACAAGCTGCAATTGGAACGAGCGATTGCGGATTGTACGACCTGTCGATCCGAACTCGATGAACTTCGCCGTACCCTTGGCCGAATCGGTAGCATCAAGCATCACGCACCACCGGCCTTCGTCGACTCGGTCCGGTCACAAATCCGTCAGCGCTCACAGGGTCGTTTTTTCAAACGCAAATACCTTCTGTTTGGTCGCATCCCCTTCGAGTGGGTTTCGTTTGTGATGATCCTCGCGATGTTGGTCTACTACATCGTGATCATGCGCAGCACGCCAACCGATGTGGCACCGGTGCCCTAAGCGTCCTACGCCGGCACGACATCCACACTGACCGTCACAGTGTGGCGTCCACCGCCGAGGATCACGCCGCGAATGGGCGTTACATCGGAGAAGTCGCGACCCCAGGCCACGACGACGTGTTCGGCGGAGGCCAGCATGTTGTTGGTGGGATCGAAATCGAACCAGCCAACGTCGGGGACGAACACCGAGAACCAAGCATGCGAAGCATCCGCGCCTTCAAGCCGAATCCGGCCGGGCGGTGGACGGGTCAGCAAATATCCGCTGACGTAGCGGGCCGGCAGACCAAGTCCCCGCAACCCGGCAATGCAGAGGTGCGCAAAATCCTGACAAACACCACGCCGTTTCAAAAACACCTCGGACACCGGCGTCGAAACGTCGGTCGCCTCGGGATCGTACTTGAAATCCGAATGCACGCGGGCAACCAAATCCGCCACCGCAGACAGGATCGATCGATTGTGCCCGAACGATTGCGCAGCGTACTCGGTCACATCCGGATCGAGCTTGACGTGGGGCGATTCAAACCCGAACTGACACGCATCCAGTAAATCCCGTCGAGGCGCTCCCTTGAGCATCGCCGCAACACCTTTCCAGGAGGGGGAGGCGTCAAGTTGAACATCGGGCCGCAAATAGGTATCGACGAGACTGCGGGCGTTGAACGACAAGCGTCGATGCGGCTCGTTGAACGCCACATAAAGCGTTCGGTTCCCGAAGTAGTCAAGCCGCTCGCGGGGTGAAATGGGTATCGGCGAGATCTCGACTGCGTGACTGAGGCAACGCTGTCCCAGTTCATCACGCGGGGTCAGGTGGGCCAGGTGTTGCGCGTTCGTGACCGGCTCGGCGTATTCGTAGACTGTACGATGGGTGATGGACAATTTCATGACATCGACGCTCCCGCTGCGAGGTTGCGCGAAACCGCAGCATGGCTCAAGTAGCGCTCGGTCAGGTTGTCCGATAGCGCCGGAAATTTTGCGATGAGATCGTCAAGGAATCTCAACAATTCAATACGCGGATCTGCGGACAAAAGCGGGCACAACGCGTCCACGTCGGCCAGTCGCAAGCGTGCCAACACATCCATGACCACGCGTTGTTCTCGCGTCTGCAATCCCCCGGTCGAAGCGGCGGGTAGGCTGCGCAGATGCTTTTCAAGCGCGACAACCTGATAGGCGACAGATCTTGGATTCGACTCGTCGATCAACAAGAGATCAACGAGAGGCGCCAACTGCAACACGGTCAGATAGCGTCGTCGGTAGGTCATGCTGCTGTCGGCAACTTCAAGCACCGCCTCGAACAGTGGGCCATCCCGTTCACTTGAAACCGCGAGCGCATGGCGCAACAACGTACACTGGCTAACGCCGCGCTCGACCCTGCGCCCCATGTCGAGGAAGCGCCACGCGTGTCCGCGCGTCATGCTTTCGCCCGCAAGACCCGCGAACGCCACAAGACGAAGAATCAAGCGCTGAACCCCGTCGAGCAACAATGCCGGAGAAGCAGCGGCCACGCGGACCGGATCGACAAGCTCGGTTTCGAGACCAGCCAGCGTTCGCCAGCAATCCATGGAGAGACGATCGCGCGCCATGCGTGCCACATGCAACGTGGCGTGAACGGTCGAAGCCAGTGAGCCGGGCGTTTCCGGATCGGAAAGCAAGCGGATCAGCAGTGCGTGAACGTCCGCGAGTGACATGTCGACCGGATCAATTGGGATCGACAATTCCGCCTGTGCCGCAAGGGCTGCAACCAGAGGCTGCAAATGCGATGCCGGCGCAGATCCCGGATCCGCATCCGCCAGGCGATGCAACAAGACACGCGCGGTACGCGCCAACGCCTCGGCCCTTTCAGCATATCGACCCAGCCAGTACAGGTTGTCAGCGGCTCGACTCGGCAGATCGCCTCCTCCTCGTGACAACGCGATCCGTTGCGACGCAGACGGCAGCAAGGTCATCGTGTTCACGGGACCATCGCTTGGCACCCAGACGTCTTTGCTCCCCGCCCCCATTTGCATGGTGACCTCGAAGCCCGCCTTCGACGATGCCACCCGGGCCAACGCACCCGGCATTACGTGATACGCATCGCGACCGGCCACCGCGAAGCTTCTCAGGACAAGCGATCGTGCCTCGAATCCCCCCTTGGTCAGGACGGGTACAACCGATACCGAGACATTTTCCTGGGCAACCCAGTTCTGCGGGTGGGCGAGAATGTTGGCGCGCAGTGCTGCGTGTTCCGAATCCGACAGCGCGTTACCGGCAACCGAATGAACGTACTCGTCCGTATAACTTGGCTTCCAGACCATTCGATCCATGTTTGCCAGCGCGTGCGCGAGACCATCGGGATCGCCACACCACCAGCTAGGCGCAGAATCCAGCAATAGATCTTCGCCGAGTAAATGCCGACACAGTCGAGGCAGATACGGCAACAGAACCGGGGTACGCACGAGGCCAGAGCCAATGGCATTGGCCACCGAAACGTGACCCGCACGAACCGACTGAACAAGGCCCGGCACGCCGAGCAACGTTTCGCTGCGCAGTTCAAGCGGATCGCAGTAGTCGTCGTTCACGCGCCGGAAAATCACATCGACCTGTTGCAGGCCCCCGAGCGTTTTCAGAAACACGCGTTCTTCGCGAACCGTGAGATCAGCCGCGGTGACGAGCGTGACGCCCAGATATTGCGCAAGATATGCCTGCTCGAAATAGGTGGCGTTGTACGGCCCCGGGGTCAGCAACACCACGTTCGGATTGTCGCGGTTGTGCGGCGCAAGCGCCGAGAGCGTGTCTTGTAACCGTCGAAAGAAACCTGCCAACCGCTCAACGTTGCAGTCGCGGAAGGCCTCGGGCAACACCTGCGAAATGATCAATCGATTCTCAAGCGCGTAACCCATCCCCGACGGGGCCTGTGTGCGATCGGCCAACACCAGAAAACGACCATCAGGTCCGCGCACCACATCCGCTGCATAAAGTGTGAGCCAGCGCCGAAGGGTCGGCACGTGACCATGCAACGGCCGCAGGAAGGACGGCCTACCGAACACCAACACGGGCGGCAAGATCCCTTCGGTCAAGCACGACGCTCGGCCATACAAGTCGGCCAACAGCGCATCGAGTAAACTGGCGCGTTGTGCGACGCCCGCCTCAAGCGTCCGCCAATCCTTTTGATCGAGAACGACGGGCAACGGCGACAAATTCCAGGGGCGCTCCATGCCGCCCGGATCGCCGTAGGCGTTGTAGCTGACGCCGTTGTCGTGCAGCAACACCTGAGCCTGTTGCCAGCGCCGGTCCAGCGTTTGCGCTCCAAGCGCACGCAGATGCTCCATCAAGCGATGCCAGTGCGGTCGGAATCGACCATCACCATCACAGAGCTCGTCGAACTGATTCGGCGACGGTTTGTACGTTGCCAAAAGAGCAGCAACCGGATCGCTGCCCATGAGCGGTGGAATCATCGGATTTGGTTTTTCAACATACGATAGTTATGCCGTTTTCGTCACTTCAATCCAACCTTGCGCAGGTCGAGCGTGGTTGGGAACCTCGGATCAAATGCCACGGGCTCGGGTACGCATCGACCGGGCGTGTAGCCGAAGGACTGGAAGCGGGCATTTCGCCGGCTTTCAGCTTCAAGCGCGTTGGTCGGAAAGCGATCCTCGAAACGTCCGCCGGGATGCACGACATGGTAGGTGCATCCACCTAAAGAGCGCTCTTTCCAGGTATCGACAACCTCGATGGTTAAAGGCCCATGAATGCCAATGCGGGGATGCAATCCGTTCGGTGGCTGCCAGGCCTTGAATCGCACCCCGGCAACGTACTGCCCTGCCGTACCCGTCGAGACAAGCGGCAATCGATAACCATTGCAGGTCACCGTGTGGCGCGGTGGATGGATGCCATCGACCTTGCATTCAAGCCGTTCCACCGCCGAATCCACATAGCGAACCGTGCCACCCGCTGTGGGTTCTTCACCGAGGACATGCCACGGCTCGATTGCCTGTCGCAACGCGATCGTCATGCCATCGAGTTTCATCTGCCCATGCAGCGGGAAGCGGAACTCGTGATGGGCCTCGAACCAGTTCTTGCGAATCGGCAAACCAGCGCTCGCGAGATCGTCGACGATGTCGGCAAAATCCAGATCAACAAAGTGCGGCAACATGAAGCGATCGCTCAGCGTGGTTCCCCAGCGAATCAGCGGCTTACGATAGGGCGTCTTCCAGAAATGTGCGACGAGTGACCGCACCAGCAGTTGCTGTGCAAGGCTCATGCGTGCATCGGGTGGCATTTCAAAGCCACGCAACTCAAGCAGCCCGAGTCGACCCGTCGATGAGTCGGGGCTGTAGAGCTTATCGATACAGAACTCGGCGCGATGGGTATTGCCTGTCGAGTCGACCAGCAGGTTTCGGAACAGGCGATCGACAAGCCATGGAGGCGGAGGCGGACCACCTTCTTTGGGCATCTGGGCAAAGGCCAACTCCAGTTCATCAAGCGCATCTTGCCGGGCGTCGTCGAGGCGCGGAGCCTGGCTTGTGGGACCCACAAACAGTCCGGAGAAAAGGTATGACAGCGAGGGATGGTTGTTCCAGTACGCCACCATGCTGCGCAACAGATCGGGGCGGCGCAGGAACGGACTGTCGTTCGGCGTCGCGCCGCCGAGGACAACGTGGTTGCCGCCACCCGTGCCCGAGTGCCGACCATCCAGCATGAACTTTTCGGTACCAAGTCGAACCTCGTGGGCGTCCTGATACAGACCCGTCGTGGTGTCGACCAACTCTTTCCAGCTGGACGCCGGATGAACGTTCACCTCGATGACACCCGGATCCGGTGTTACGGATAGCTTGCGCAACCGGTGATCTTCGGGCGGATGATACCCTTCGACGCGGATCGGTTGCTTCAGATGGTGGGCGGTTTCCTCGATGTTTGTGACCAAGTCCAGATATTCCTCAAGCGAATACACGGGTGGCATGAAGACGTGCAACACCCCGTTGCGCGGCTCGAAACACATCGCGGTTCGCACCTGTCCCTTGGCCGATTGTCCCACAACCGGTACGAACGGAGGACCAACCGTTGGCATCCCATCGTGGACTTCCTGGCGAATAAAGGCCTGACGCAGAGGCAAGCGCTCTCGCTTTGCCGTCGGATCAAGCGAATCGGCATCCAGACGATCAGCCATCGCCGCCCAGGGTAAAGAATCGAGCGGCAAGCGGTAGCCCATGGCGCTATCGCCGGGCAGCAGATAAAGGCGGTCGTCACGCAGAACCCAGCGACCACTCACCCAGCCAAACCGGGCGCCAACGTGAACCGTCCGGAGCGGAAGCGCCAGTCCCACCTCGGCCGATAGCCCCTGCGCGAACTGTCGGCGAATATTCTCCCGTTCAACCGGATCTTCCAGCCGGGAATTCAACGGATCGACGTTGACCGGCATGCGGCGTTCGCGCCACAAATTGTACCACACGTCTTCGTAGCCCGGGACCAGATGACTGGCCGAGACCCCAAGACGTCCGGCCAGATTGACCGCGAATGCCTTCGCCTCTCGAATACCAACGGGAACCGAACGGTTATCGGCGAACAGATTTGGATCTTTCCAGACCGGCTCGCCGTCGCGCCTTCCGTAACACGAATACGCCCATCGCGGCAGCGGTTCACCCGGGTACCACTTGCCCTGCCCATGGTGCAAGATGCCGCCAGGAAAGAAACGCGTCCGCAATCGACGCACGAGCGCGTCCGAAATCTTTTCCTTGTTGACGCCAACCGCCGATACGTTCCACTCGGCACCGTCCATGTCATCGACCGACACGAAGGTCGGCTCTCCACCCATCGTCAAACGCACGTCATTGGCCTGCAACACGCGATCGACGGCCTCGCCGGCGGCTTGAATGCCTTCCCATTGTTCGTCCGTGTAGGGCTTGGTTGAGCGCGGCCTGTCGACCAGGCGATCAACACGCATCGAGACCTCAAAATGGTCTTTCAGCTTGTCGTCTTTCCCCTCGGGGGCCCAACCAAAGGTCCCCGAGATCGGGGCGGCATCCGAAGGATCCGCTGTGGCTGCAAGTGGGATATGGCCCTCCCCGGCCATCAGACCGCTCGTGGCGTCAAGCCCCACCCAGCCAGCACCGGGCAAATAGGCCTCGGCCCATGCGTGAAGATCGGTGCAATCCACCGAAACGCCAGCCGGACCTTCGAGAGGCTTTCGATCGGGCTTCAATTGAATCGAGTAGCCCGACACAAAACGAGCCCCGAAGCCAAGTTGCCGCAAGATCTGCACCAACAACCAGGCGAAATCACGGCAAGACCCGTGACCGCGCGCCAGCGTCTCCTCCGGCGAAAACACCCCCGGCTCCATCCGGATGTCGTAGCGAAGATCGCTCTGAATGAGCGTGTTGATGCCGACCAGCAAATCGACGGTCCTCTGGCCTTCAACCACGACCTCTTGGCGAATCTTGGCGAGAAACGCCTCGAATTTGGGCGTTTTTCCGGTGCCTATCGGCAGCGTCTCAAGGTACGGCGCCAGGTTCCGCTCGTCTGTTTCGCTCAACTTGAAAGGCGAAGTTTCCGCGTGTTCATCCAGGAAAAAGTCGAAGGGATTGATCGGCGCAAGTTCGGCGACGAGGTCAATTTCGACGCACATCGTGGGGGTCGGCTTCGGAAAAACAAGGCGAGCCTGCCAGTTCCCGAAGGGATCTTGCTGCCAGTTGATGAAGTGCTCGGCGGGCTCAATCTTCATCGAATACGACAAGATCGGCGTTCGGGTATGGGGAGCCGGTCGCAGACGCACGGTGTGCGGGGCGAATATCACGGGTCGATCGTAACGGTAGACCGTGCGGTGGTTCAGTGCGACGCGTATGCCCATGGTGTTGGCTCAGGAGAATAGGGAATCCGAAGTAAACAGCGTGTTTCCAGCTCAATAATTATCAGTAAATCCCACCCGCCCGATGTTTCGTTCTCCGCTTCGCCCTATACAATGGTTTTCGAGGCCTTCCCATGCAAACCCACGCACTCTTCGACAACTACCCTGGGCTCAAAGGCACATACGACGAGCTTATCCAGTCGAACGGGAAGCCTCGTGAGCATGCCCTCAATACCCTGAGTGCGTTTGAGGGGCTGTCGCCCGATCAGTTTGCGCACTACCAGTCTCTGGCCGAACTGTCCCTGCTGAATCAGGGCGTGACCTTCTCGGTCTATTCGGACTCCCGCGGTACCGAAAAAATCTTCCCCATTTGCCTTGTCCCGCGAATCATCGAGGCCAACGAATGGAAGCGTGTCGAAGCCGGCCTCGCCCAGCGGATGCAGGCGCTGTCGTTGTTCCTCGACGACATTTACGGCGAACAGAAGATCTTGTCCGACAAGGTCATTCCGGCCGATCTGATACTCGGCGCCAAACACTATCTGCCGAAGCTGCGCGGCATTGTCCCCCCGGGCGGCGTACGCATGCACATCGCCGGCATCGATCTCATCCGGGGACCCGACGGCGTATTCCTCGTCCTCGAAGACAACGTGCGAACGCCGTCCGGCGTTTCTTACGTATTACAGAACCGCAGCGTGACAAAGCGCATCTTCCACCACGCCATCGACAAGGCCAACGTCCGCCCGGTTGAACAATACCCATCACGCCTCGCCGAAACCTTGCGCGAGGTGTCGCCTCGCGGTGCCCGCGTCGACCCGACGATGGTTTTGCTAACCCCCGGCCCCTTCAATTCAGCCTACTTCGAGCACACCTTCCTCGCGCGGACGATGGGCATTGGTCTCGTCGAGGCCTCGGATCTTTTCGTCGACAATGACTGTGTCTTCGTTCGCACGACGCACGGACCGCGTCGAGTGGATGTAATTTACCGTCGCATCGACGACGACTTTCTCGATCCCGCCGCCTTCCGTCCGGACAGTTTGATAGGCGTGAAGGACCTGATGAAGGCCTACGCCGCAGGCAACGTGGCGCTCGTGAACGCACCTGGCAATGGCGTCGCCGACGACAAGGCGGTCTACCCCTTCGTTCCGGACATGATTCGCTACTACCTCGACGAGAAAGCGATCCTCGAGCAGGTTCCGACCTTCGTTTGCGCGCGCGAGGCGGATCGTAAATTCGTCGTGGCTCACCTCCACGAGCTGGTGGTCAAGGCGGTCGACGAGGCCGGTGGCTACGGCATGTTGATGGGTCCACAGGCAAGCGCCGAAGAGCGTTCGGCTTTCCGCGAAAAAATCGTCGCAGATCCGCGCAAGTTCATCGCCCAGCACCGCGTTGAACTGTCCACCTGCCCCACCTGGGATCCGATCAAGCGCATCGTCTCCCCGCGTCGCGTAGATTTTCGGCCTTTCATTCTCAGCCGACCGAAAGACGCGTGGGTTCTGCCAGGAGGCTTGACCCGTGTGGCGCTTCGAGAAGGTTCATACGTCGTGAATTCGAGCCAAGGCGGAGGCGCCAAGGACACCTGGGTACAAAGAGAGACACCGTGATTTCGCGTGTTGCGGATCATTGTTTTTGGTTTGGCCGATATCTGGAACGCGCCGAGAGTACCGCTCGCCTGCTGGAAAGCACGCGAACGATGGCCTTCGATGCCGGCATACCGGTGACGCAGTGTTGGTTACCGCTCGTCATCGTCTCGGGTCAGTTGCCCGACTTTCGTGAACGACTCGGCGAGGAAAAGGCCGGCGATGGTGAGTTCGTGCAACGACACATGTCGTTCTCGGAAGACAACTTTGTCAGTCTCCTGCGCTCGATCGACGCCGCCCGCGAAAATGCACGTGTGGTACGGGAGACCCTCTCCGAGGAAGTGTGGCACGAGGTCAACAGCCTCTACCACTGGTTCCACGATGGGCGAGCAGAAGCACTGTTCGATTCGGATCGCGAGGGTTTCTACGCCCACGTGCGACGGGGCGTGCAGCTTGCGCTGGGCCTTGTGCGCAGCACGATGTTGCACGACGAGCCGATGTCCTTCCTTTGGCTGGGCGTCATGCTGGAGCGCATTGGTCAGATCGCCCGCATCCTGGACATGCACCACCACACGATGGAGCGCGAGCGCCAACAACCGGGCAACCTGACCTGGGCGTCGGCAGGCATCGTCGAAGAGGCGTTGTGGTTGTCGTTGTTGCGTTCGTGCTCGGGTTTCGACGCGTACCGCAAGCTGAACCACGGCCGCGTCACGGTAAACACGATGATTCAGTTCGTGGTGTTCGAGCCGCGTTTTCCGCGCGCTCTTTTCTACTGTGTGCGAGCGTCTTATCGAATTCTGAAAGACGTCTGGCCGGTTGGGCTGCCAACCCACACGGCGGATGGGATGGATGCGGCCCGACGGCTCGAATCGTTGATGGACTGGATGCTGGGCCAGAAAAGCAACCTGGCGACGATTTCGATCCATGATCTGCTCACGCATGTGGTCGATGAAACTGCGATTTCATGCCAGGAAATCGGCGAGGAGATCCGCAAGGGCGGGCGTCCGGAACCGGTAATAAAGACCGAATCTACCGAGCAATAACCCCGAACTTCAAAATCTGAAGGATCTGGCCGATATTGCCTGGGCATGCCCGGAGCTTCAGTTCTCTTTTTCGCAGGCCTGTTCGCGGCCGATCCGGTATTCGTCGATTCGGCCTCGGTGAAGGTAGAGGGCGACAGCGTCACGATGCAGATCGTGGGCGAAAAGGCGATCGATCCGACGGCGGTTTCGGGACGCATTACGCCTGAGGGCGTGGGGATCTACATCGAGGGCGGAATGGGGCGCCCCACGAATCTGCAGTGGCAAAGCAACGGTCTCACAATCGATGCACGCCGACGCAAGGACAAGGTGAAGATCGAGATGGCGTTCCCGACGGGAACAGCCTGCACCGGGCCGGTGAAGGTTCGCGGGACGGATGGCGGGAAGATCGAAGCGGAGTTCAAATGTACTGCGGCGGTGGGTGTTGTAGCGGGTGCGGCACCCACGGTGGCGGCCGATTCCAAGGTTGCGGAAGCAATACCGACGGCGGAGGTTGAATCGACCACAGCGCCGGAGTTGCCATCGCAAAAACCACAGGCCGTTGCACCGGCGACAACCGCTCCGAGCAATCGCTGGATGTGGCTTGTGGGCGCACAGGCCTTACTCATCATTGTGCTACTTTTTCGTCGCAAGCCAGTGCCGGTGCAAGAACCGACGGTGCGACCCGGGTCCCGCTCCCCGGTCTCGGGTGATCCGGTAAAGGTACTCATCGTGGCAGAAATGGAAGGCCGTCACTTCCTGCTGGGCGCAACCGACAGCAACACCGGCATGGTCCGCGACGCCACCGCGCAGTGGGCCGATCAGCGCGCGGTGACAGAAGTATTGCTCACGCCCATCGGCGGCGCACGGTCGAATCGCAACACATCGTCCGCGATCTCGGAGAGTGCCGAGGCTCGGTTGGCGGCGAAGATTTTCGGTCCGTCAGGGCGGTGAGGAATCCTGCCCGCCGCACCGCGACTACGCCGACGCCGATTCCCCGAGCGCCGACCCCTCCTCCGACCCACCCGCCACCGGCTCTTGCGTCATCATCAACCGCTCTTTCACGCGCGTCGTTTCGGCGTGATCCGATTGCAACCGAACCGTCTCTTCGCGGCGGGTCTTGATCTCGTTCTCAAGAGCCGAGACTTCCTGGCCTAGCTGCTCGATGCGCTCTTCGATCGACAACTGCTTGCGTGCCGCATCTCCGATGATCGACTCCACGCTGACGTTCAACGACTCGAGCGTTTTCTTGATGACCTGTACCACAAGGCCAATGCTTGCCTCGTCGCTCGGCAAGGTGCGCATCAACTCGATGGCCTTCTCGATGCCGTATTTTTCAGCAGTCAACTCGACGCGCTTCGCCGGGATCCGTTCGATGGTCGAACGAACAGGAGCCACGTCGATATCTTCTTGCTTCTTCGATCCGTTGAACAAGCCCATTGCGGCCTCCAGAAGGTTGGCGGGGAAATCCGAACCTGGAGTGATCGGCAGACAAGGCCGATCGCTTGAGCGCCGCGGACCGAAACCCTAACGGCCCGTCTTCTCTTTGGGCGGATCCTTCAGCTCAAGCTGTTCGACCCGATGCGGCCGCGCACGCTGAGGACGACGCGCTTCCAGCCGTTGCAGGGCCTCGACCAGCTTGTTTTCCGGTACAAATATCTCGCGCTCGTCGCTCTCCACGACCAGGCCGTCTTCGGGGACCGTCCGACGGACAAAGCCGCCCTCGACCTGCAATACGTAGTCATCTCCCGCGATGACGGGTCGAATTTTAATGGAGGCGGTCATCCAGGAAACATAACACGGCTAGGCGACGTGTATGAGCAGCACCTTCAGGTAGCGACCCTCGGCAAAACCCGGCGGAACCGGGTGGTCAGGACCGGCGCCCGATCGCTCCAGCAAGGTCACCGTGCGCCCGGCCTGCTTGCCCGCTGCCGCGACGATGCGCTCCAGATCCTCTTCCGACACGTTTTGCGAACAGGAACAGGTCAGCATCAAGCCCCCCGGGGCGCAGGCCTTCAGCGCCAATGCATTGAGTCGTTCGTAACCCTTGCGGGCTGCCTCAAGATCCTTGCGGGCGCTCGCAAACTTCGGTGGATCGACGATGATGAGATCCACCGATCCCGGCGTCACCGCTTCCAGGTAACGGAACACATCCGACTCGACCGCTGTGATTTTGTCGGACAGACGATTCTCCGTGGCGTGCTGTTCGATGCGGGCAACCGCCCGGGCCGAGCTGTCCACCGCCGTCACCTTGGTTGCCCCTCCCCGTGCGGCCTGCAGCGAAAAGCCACCTGCGTACGCATACAAGTCGAGCACCCGCTTGCCCTTGGCCAGTTGACCCACCCGCATGCGAGCCATGCGCTGATCGAGAAACATGCCCGTCTTTTGACCCGAGAGTGGTTCAACCACGAGTTCAATGCCGTCTTCGCGACAGGTAAAACTGCTGCCACCTTTGCCGCGCACCGGCTCGCCCTGGGAAGAGAAACCCTCGACGTCGCCGTAGGTTCCCGCACCAACCTGAAAGATCGTTTCGGGCTTTAACAAAGCCGAAAGCGCATCGAAGATTGCCTCTCGATACTGCCACAATGCGAGCGTCGTAATCTGGACCGCGACACCCTTGCCGAACACGTCCACGACCAGACCCGGAAGCCCATCGCCCTCACTGTTGACCAGGCGGTACGCCGTTGTCTCGGCCGATGGCAAACCGATCGACGCACGGAGCGCAATGGCGGCCTTGATGCGCGACTCGAAATAAGCAGCATCGAGCGGCGCCTTGCTCTGTTCGCGATCCAGCACACGAATCGGGATCTGCGAGTTGGGATTCCACATCCCGCGGGCGATGAAACGCTCATCGTAGTCGTAGACCGGAACGATGGCGCCGGCTTCAAGTGTGCCTTCGACCCGCAAGACTGCATTGCTGTAGACCCAGGGATGGCCGAACCACAATGGGCGTGCGCGGCCCTGGCGGAGCACCACGCGGTTGCCCAATTCCCCGGCGGGCAAAGTTTTCCATACAGGCGCAGCTGGTGCACCTGGGCCGCGGGGCGCGGAACGACCCTGGCGGCGGCCATGCAGACGTTTTCCCGATCCTTGCGTTGCGTGGGGTGGTGACATCCGGCCATTATTAGCGCCCCATCGTACCAAATGCTTGCACGACCGATCCGCTTTCCCCTCGCCACCCTGATTGCCATGCTTGGCCTGACTTCGATTCGAGTGCCAGCGCACGCGCAGGCCGTCGCCGAACCCGTGGAGCCGACCACGTCCGAGGTCCCGCTCCCACCACCGCCGCGCATCGCCATTTTTGCGATCGGACGGGGTTCGTATCGGTTGCCGCCGGCCGGCGACGATGTGGGGCCGGCGATCGGCTTCGGCATCGGATTCGGTGGTGAATATCGCTACGCGCACCTCTGGGAGATCCTGGAACTCGGCGCGTCGCTCGACCTGGGTTACCTCCGCCATTCGAAGGGTGTCACGGGCGTGCGAACCGGTCCGGGCGGAATCGACGAAACGTTTTCAAGCACCCGTCTCATCGAGGACAGTCAGTTCGTCGTGATGCAAACGGCCGCACTGCGATTCGAGACACAGCATCGATTCTGGGTGGGCGGCGGCGTCGGACTCGCCATCGGCAATTTTTACAGCGACGAGAAAGACCTTCGGCCCGGCGATCTGCGCGCCAAACGCGTCGCAGGTCGATTCGCGGCCGGATACGAATTCGATGTTTCGGACGAGGCTTTCGTCGGAATCCGTTTGGACTATTCGCTGATGTTATTGGAGCCTACCTACAAGACAGACACCAGCCAAAGCCTTTCGATCTTTGGTGATACGCTTACCCTTGGCCTGACCGTGGGCTCGCGATTCGAATGATCAAGAATCTGCTTTCCAGGCGTCTCATCGTCCTGTCGGGCAAGGGTGGCGTCGGTCGAACCACGATGGCCGCGATCCTCGCTTACCGTGCAGCGGCTGCGGGCAAACAGGTATTGGTCGCCCAGATGGACGCCCACGAACGACTTTCGCCGCTTTTGACCCCGCGCGGTCGTACAGCGGGAAAAGTCGGCACGCGGATCGTGAAGCTTGCGCCCAACATCGACGCGGTGAACATGACGCCACGGACCGCCTTGCACGAGTACGGTCTGTTGGTGTTGCGATACGAGACGATCGTCAATGCGTTGCTTGAAAACCGGCCGATTCGCAGCTTTTTGGGCGCCGTACCTGGCCTTGACGCCTATTCCATGTTGGGCAAGGCCTGGCATCACACGACCGAGGCGCGGGGCCGAGATCCGGCCGGTCCGCCCCGCTACGATCTCGTCATTCTGGATGGCCCGGCGTCTGGCCACGCCACCACCCTTTTGCAGATTCCACGCGCCATATTAACGGCGATGCCACGCGGCCCCCTGTCACGCGACGCGCGCAGCATCATGGAACTGTTGCAGGATCCAGAGCGTGCTGCGTTTGTCATCGTCACGCTCGCGGAGGAAATGCCGATCAACGAAGCCGTCGAGTTGTGCAAGGTCGCGCGCGACGAGCTTTCACTGCCCGTGGGTCCCATCATCGTCAACAAGGTCATCCCCGACACCTGGGCCGATGCTTCGATGAATAGATTGTTGCAGGGACTTCCGGAAAGCACGGGTGATGGGGCGCTCGACTCCACGCTCTCCGGCGTGCGCGCCATCATTGCGCGCCGACACGAAGGACTTCGCCTGGTGCAAAGCTTGAAGGACCGAACGGGACTTGCCGCCGTCACACTGCCGCGCTTGTTCACCGAACTTGGCAATGAACAGATCGCCGAGTTGGCCGCCTCTATTTGAAGCGCATCTATTCAACAACGGCCAGCAGCGCGCCCGCCTCGACGGTGTCGCCGCCCGCAACCGCGATTCGGGAAATCGTGCCCGCGCGCGACGCCGAGACTTCATTTTCCATCTTCATGGCCTCGATGACGGCAATCGGCTGCGTTGCCGCCACGACATCGCCTGCCTTGACCAGAATTCGTATCACTTTTCCCGGCATGGGCGCCGTCACCTGAAACGGGCCGGCCTTGACCTTGCGCACCTTGCCGGCCGTGTCCGCCAATCGCGCGTCCTGCACGTTCGCCACCCAGGGACCCGTTCCGGGCTGCCGCACATCGTGGACTGACAAACGCGTTGCGGTCGCTGTAGATTCTGCTCGCATCGACACACGGCGGTTCCCTTGTGTCCAGGAAACCGTTCCGTCGGGCGAACAGTGCACCTCGAAGGTGTCGACCTCGCCTTCCATCGCAACGACGAAAACACCGTTCAGGCCGGTCGTGACATCGACCAGCCGAACGGTGTTATCCACGTCGACGCGGTGGCGCGAACGCACCGACTAGCTTTCCATGAAGCTCTTGAGTCGCTTGCTGCGCGAGGGGTGTCGCAGCTTGCGCAAGGCCTTCGCTTCGATCTGTCGAATGCGCTCGCGGGTGACCTCGAAGTCTTGGCCCACCTCTTCCAGCGTGTGGTCTGACTTCTCGCCGATGCCAAAGCGCATGCGTAGCACCTTTTCTTCACGGGGTGTCAGCGTTGCAAGCACGCGACGGGTTTGTTCCGCGAGGTTCATTGAGATGACCGCGTCCGAAGGCGAGATCACACTCTTGTCCTCGATGAAGTCGCCAAGGTGCGAATCTTCTTCTTCGCCGATGGGCGTTTCCAGCGAGATCGGTTCCTTGGCGATCTTGAGGACCTTGCGGACCTTGTCGAGCGGAAGCTCCATCTTCTCGGCGATCTCTTCCGGCGTTGGTTCGCGGCCCAGTTCTTGAACCAGGTAACGGCTTGTGCGGATGAGTTTGTTGATCGTCTCGATCATGTGAACCGGGATACGAATCGTGCGAGCCTGATCTGCGATGGCGCGGGTAATGGCCTGCCGAATCCACCAGGTGGCGTAGGTCGAGAACTTGTAACCACGACGGTATTCGAATTTGTCGACCGCCTTCATCAAACCGATGTTGCCTTCCTGTATGAGATCCAGAAATTGCAAACCGCGGTTCGTGTACTTCTTCGCGATCGACACCACCAAGCGGAGGTTGGCTTCAACCAACTCGCCCTTGGCCTGTTCCGCCTGTCGTTCGCCCTCGGCGATTTCAACCGCCGTCTCGTGCAAGATGGATTCGGGCAAGCCCGACTCTTCTTCCAGCGAGCGAATCTTCTTCTGGGCAAGGGTAAGCACCATCGCCATGTCCTCAAGCTCTTCCAGCTTGATGCCCAGCTTCTTGGTGACCGCCTTTTGCCGCAGCGGAGAGTCCTTTACTTCACGCAGGATCTTGCGCAGATCCTTCACGCTCATGCCGGAGCGTTCTTCACATTCGAGGACCTCGGCGTTCACCGAAGCCACCCGGTTCGTGTAGCCCTTCAGCAACGAAACGATGCGATCAATCTGCTTCTTGTTGAGACGCAGGTCCTGCAGAGTATCGATGAGCTCGCCTTTTTGGCGTTCGAATTGCAGACGCGTGCGCTTTCGGATGGCCTCGGTCGCGGCCTTGGTCCCGACCTTCTCGCGCAGCTTTTCCATCTCGCGGAACTGCTTTTTGATCTTTTCAATGATCTTGCAGACCCGTTCGACGTGGAAAGCTTCGTCAAAGTCTTCCGAGTCTTCATCGCCATCCCGAATCACTTCGCGAACGCGCAGACGCTGTTTGCGAAGCTTGTCGCCGAGATCGATGATCTCTTGCACGGCGACGGGTGAATTCAGCACAACCTGCAGAACACGACGCTCGCCATCCTCGATGCGCTTGGCGATTTCCACTTCGCCTTCACGGGTGAGCAAGGAAACCGATCCCATCTTGCGCAGATACATGCGCACTGGGTCGTTGCTCTTCGAGAAGCCGTCTTCGTCTTCCTGTTCTTTTTCTTCAGGCTCGGATTCTTCTTCGTCCGCATCTGCCTCGGACTTGCGATCGTCGACCTTGACCTTGGATTCGGAATCCACGATCTCGATGCCCTCGCCACCAAGCGCCGACAACCAGTCGTCGATCTGCTCGGACGAAACCACCGACTCCGGCATGTGGTCGTTGACCTCTTCGTAGGTCAAAAAACCCTTTGCCTTGCCCATGGTGATGAGCTCGCGCTTGCGCCGCTCATTTTCCTTGGACCCTACGCCCCCGGCCGCGGCCGCTTTTTTCGGAGCCGGATCTTCTTCAGCGTCGCCAGCGCCACCCTTTTTGGATCTCTTTTTTGTGGGCGAGAACGACTCTTCGTCCTCATCGAGATCTGCCGTTTCGTTTTCTTCCTCGATCATGTCTACCTGAAATTCGCCTCTGGATTCGCCGTGTGGCCCGTGGATTTCCGATCAAACGTGTTGCATCGGTCGTCCGCTTTTTCCGTCAGTTTCTGACCTGTGTCTCGGTGATATTTTGTTTCTCGGTGATGAGTTCCATTTTTCGCCGACTCAACGTGGCCACTGCCGTCTCGTCACGTTTCTGCAACGATTGCTTCAAGTGGCTGTCAACCATAGCGAGTTCCCCGTCAATCCGCATCACCTCAAGTTTACCCACCAGACTGCGCATTGCGCGGTCTGCCCCGGCGATTTTGGAGAAACGTCCGTCGATGAGCAAGCGCCAAAGCTGATCCCGTGCGTTTTGTGGCACCCCCTCGATCCAGCCCGACACGTCGAAGGCCTGGTCGAGTGCGAGGGTTTCGAGGGCGATTCGGTAGCTTTTACGGAGTCCGGGGTGCACGAGAAGGTCAAGCGCCCGTCGGGCGTCGGGGACGCGCGCCAGTTCGGGATTTCCAACCAAGAGGGCAAGCGCTTCCAACTCGAAACGGGGCGGTGGCAATTCGTCGGCAAGTTGCTCGGTCGGAGCTGGGGACGGCGCCACCACCTCGGAAGTCCGCTCTACATTTGCGGATTTCTGGTCGCTAAAACGGGCCGCCCGAACCGCCCTGGCCGCCTGCTCTGGCGCCATGCCAAGCCCAGCTGCAAGGCGCGAGGTATAGAGTTCGC
The DNA here is from genome assembly GCA_034439895.1 of Deltaproteobacteria bacterium. Classification (GTDB taxonomy): domain Bacteria; phylum Myxococcota_A; class Polyangia; order Fen-1088; family Fen-1088; genus JAWXBF01. The sequence goes on along the minus strand of JAWXBF010000361.1, from coordinate 9,905 downwards.
GGGCGGTTGGATTTCGCACTGAAGCAATCACCGCAGCCGCCTGCTCGAGCGCGGCAATTCGACCCGGAACCGTGGCTTCCGCCGCGCCAACCGAGTCGTCGATGAATTGCTCCACCACGGGCCGTGCCATGTCCACCAGCTCCCGAATCGCAGCCAAACCACCGGCCCTCTCGTCGTGTACGAGTTCGTCCGGATCCACGCCACGTGGGAGGCGGGCTATCCGACCGTCGATATCCGCGGACACAAACAGGGGCACCACCCGCCGCGAGGCTCGCTCGCCCGCATCGTCGCCGTCGAAAAGTACCACGACGTGCTTCGCCATGCGCGCCAGCATCGCGATCTGCTCCTCGGTGAGCGAGGTGCCCATGGGCGCCACGGTCTCCTTCAGACCAACGTCGTGCATCGCCATCACGTCGAAGTTGCCCTCAACGACGATCGCCCTGCCCGCCCGACGGATCCCGTCCTGAGCGGCCTGAAGACCATAAAGCAGGGCCTTTTTGTGGAATAGCGGCGAGTCCTGCGTGTTCACGTACTTGGCCGCCTTCGCTTCTGGATCGAGCAAACGCGCAGAGAACCCGACCGGACGTTTTTGCCGATCGAAAACCGGCAACATGATGCGATCGCGAAAAAAGTCATAAGGGCCGCGTTCGTTCTGCCTGACCAGACCCAGCCGTTCCGCATCCTCGAAGGGCACCCGCTGCGCCTCCAAAAAATCAGTCAGGGCCTGACCCTCTGCCGGCGCATAACCCACCGCAAAACTGGTCAGCGTTTCCTCGGATAATTTTCGTCCTGCCAGGTAATCGCGCGCTGCTGCCGCACCCGGCGTCTTCAACTGTTCGACGTAGAATTCGACCGCCAGCGACATTGCGCGGCGCATGCGATCGCGTTCACTGGCTTCGCGTTCCATGGCCCGACGCTGGGCTGGCGTCTGTTGCTTTTCGGGCAGCTCAACGCCGGTGGTTTCGGCCAGCTCGCGCACAACTTCCATGAATCCGAGCGACTCAATTCGCTGCAAAAATTTGAAGACGTCGCCCTTTTCGTCGCAGCCGAAACACTTAAAAAAACCCTGCTCGTTCACGTAAAACGAGTGTGATTTTTCCGAGTGAAACGGACAGAGGCCTTTCCAGCTGCCGGGTCCCGCGCGTTTAAGTTCAACGTGACGGCGAACGATCTCCACGATGTCGGCGCGTTGCCGAATCTCGTCGATCTTGTCGCGCGGGATGGTTCCCTGCATGTTTGGCCGAGAGCGGGGTGGCTCTATTGTCCTTCGTTGCCGTCCAGGCCTCCAACGTCGTCCGACCGACGCAAGATGACGAACTCAACGCGGCGATTCTGGCTCCAGCATCCCTCGTTGTGTCCTTTGCAGACCGGCATGGTCTCGCCGTAGCCGTGTGAACTCAGGCGCAAACCATCGACGCCTCGCTCGACCAACGCCCGCTTGACCGAAGCGGTGCGGCGTTCCGTGAGATCGAGGTTGTGGTCATCCGGACCGCGTTCATCCGCGTGTCCCTGGATTTCGATGAGCTGCAACTGCGGGTTACCATTCAATGTGGCCCCGATGGCATCGAGCAACGGGAACGAAATCGGCAAGATAACGTCCTTGTCAGTCTCGAAGTAGATCTTGTCGAGGATCTCCAGCTTGCCTTTGCGCACGATGACGCGGCCCTTGTCTGGACAGCCGTCTTCGTCCTCAACTCCGTTGTAGGTTTCGGGCTCGTTCGGACACTTGTCGTCCACGTCGAGGATGCGATCCTTGTCGTTGTCGAGTTCTGGGCAACCGTCTTCGTCCTCGAAGCCGTCCTTGTCTTCCGGATCATTCGGGCACAGATCATCCACGTCGAGGATGCCGTCCTTGTCGTTGTCGGGATCTGGGCAACCATCTTCGTCCTCGAAGCCGTCCTTGTCCTCCGGATCGTCGGGACACTTGTCCTCGTCATCCGGGATGCCGTCGCCATCGCGATCGTTCGAGGTGTCGTCCGGACAGCCGTCCTCGTCCTCAAACCCGTTGCGGGTCTCCGGATCGTTCGGACACTGATCATCCACGTCGAGAATGCCGTCCTGATCGTTGTCGGGATCGGGGCAACCGTCGAGGTCTTCAAAGTCGTCAAAGTCTTCGGGATCGTCGGGACAACCATCCACGTCGTCCTTGTATCCATCGCGATCGCGGTCGCCAATCGACGGCTCGAACACAAAGCCCATGTAGAGACGTCCGCGCTCAGCCGCACCGTAGGCCGGCAAAATGCCCCAGCCTGCGCCAGCCTGGAAGAATGAGTTTCGGGCGAGGTAAAGCTTGATGCCTGCGAGCACTTCAGAGAACGGCGCCAGGGCCTTCTCGTCGGCGCCACTGTTGGACAGCAGCTTCCCGTTCAACGAATAACCGCCGTACACTTCGGCCACGATGTCGAAGCGCTCGGGCTCAACAGCGAATGACGCGGCGAGACCACCGAGCAATTCGTTTCCGACACGAATGCCCGCATTCGTATTTCGGTTTCCTGCCGCGCCCACGGTCGGTGCCACCGTGTTATGCGTGAAATTCGAGGGGACATCCTGAAATTCGCTTTCGCTCGTCCGGATTCGGGCACCGGCGTTGACGGCCAACTTGAAGCGACCGCGCTCGCCCACCTCGGTGTCCACGGCGATCGTCGGCTGCAAGATGAGCTTGCCTTCGCCAAGAAAGCGCGTCTTGTCACCCGTTGGCAACAAAACCGAGGGTGTAATCGCAACACCGATCTTGTTGCGGCTCGCGTTCGAAAGGCGGAATTTCGGATGCAAAACGATGTCACCGATGCCCTGACCATCGAACTTGAAATCCTCGTCGTCGTTCGCGCTGTCCTGGTCGGCGCCGAGATCCGTTGGGCTTGCCTTGCCCGACACGATCGAGATCGGAACCATCACGCCGAGTTCGACGCCGAATTGATCACGGCTAAAGAGACCCACCGCTGCAACCAGGGATGGCGTGATGAGGTTGTCGACCTCGAAGGTTTCGCCCGGTCCACCCTCGAGGAACAGGGGCCGGCGAGCCCAGGTCGTCACAAGACCAAAGGAGAAATCGCCGGGTGCCAGAATCTGCGACGCATTGAGGGTGATGAAGCCCTTCGAGTCAATCGCCGGTCGGAACAACTGCAGGTCAAGCGCACCCGTTCTCAGCTGCTGTGCCGACGCCGGAGCACTTAGCCCCGCCGACATGCACAACGCAACGGCCACCGCGGCCGCACGAAAAAGAAAGGACGGGGACTCGACTCGACGACGCAGTGGCAAACGCATGTTCGTGGGACTCCGCGCCGTTTATCGCACAGTTTGCACACCCTTCAAAGCCCTGATTTCGCGTACAAAATCAAACTGCGACCTTCAATTTGAGACGCTATGCTGGTGCATCTGTGCTGGCTTCAACGCGACTTTTTCCGCTCGAAACGGCACCCGCCGAGGCCGCCAACGGATTCTGTCGAACACTGGAAGCGTCCACCGTGTCTTTCGACGGTCTATGGGTAGGTCTGCCCTATTCATTGGAAACGCTGCCTGACCTCGCGCGTGTCGCAGCCGGACATCGATGGCGGGTGGTGGGAATCGACGGGCCGCTACCGGAACGTCTTGCCCGAAAGGTCGAAGGGAAGCGACAGCCCTACCTTGCTGCGCCAGACGATCCCGAGGAACGCCTCGCGGCAGTCAAGATATGCCTGAAAAACCTGGATGCACTCGCGTCACTCGGGGGAACGTGTCTCGCGCTCGAACTGGGTCGGCTGCCCTTGTTGCTCGAAGAAAGCGATCTCCACAAAAGTTACGAGCGAGGTGAGCTTTTCGATGAATTCGAGCCGATCGCACTCCGCTTTCGGAAAGTGCAGGAGGATCGAAAATCCGTCGCAGCCCGTTGGCGTGATGGCGCTCGCTTTTCGCTCGACCGCCTGGTCCGCCAGGCCGAGGCCAAGGGCATCACGCTCGCACTGCGCATCGGGGGTTCTTTGTGGCAGTACCCGTCCCCGCGCGAAGCGGCCTTGATTTGCGCCGACATGACGGGTTCGTCGACGCGAATCGCATTCGATTCCGGCGCATGGTGGCGCCTGCAAATGTTGGGTCTGACTGCAGGCAATGACCGTCGCACACAACTGCTTGGCTTGTCCGCTTTGGCACTGGTCCACGACGGATGTGGGCTGAACGGTGATCTTGCCGCGGGGCTGGGAGACGCGCCGTTTGACTGGCTCGCGGAGGCGCCGCTGTCCGCCAACGTGGTGCTCGACGGTCAGTCGGATACAACGCCGACCGAGATCGCCTCCGCCGCACGACTCATCGAAAGCGGCCTCAAGCGTCGTTCAGAACCCGAGTCAGTTTCTGAGTGATGCCGTCGCGAATTTTCGACGAGAACGCGCCCATCAACATCCCAAGCTTCACGCGGACCGTGAGCCGATCGTCCTCGATCGCGACCGTTCCATCGAGGCCCGAGCGTTGAACCTTCAAGGCCTCACCCTGCCAGGTGCAGGCAACGCCATATTCGTTCTCGAGTTTTTCTCTCATCCGCTCGAGCCGGCCTCGAACCTCGTCGCGAGAAAGCGTATGTGGAATGTCGATCGTGATTTCAGGCATTCAAAAACCCACTATAGTCTGCCGACATGGCGCTTGTATTTGAAGAAGTTCATCCGGCCCCGGATCGAAAAAAAACCAACCTGGAATGGTTCGTGCTGGCCAATCATACGGCAAATCCCGTCAACACCGCCGGTCTTAGAGTGGTGATTGCGGCGAAGGGACAGCGCGGCTCCGTGATAGGCCAAATCGACCCGGGATTCATTTTGCAGCCCGGTGAGAAAATTCTTGTCGTGACCGGCGTTCCGGGAAAGAAAGCCCTTGGCGAACCGCCGACCCGCGAGGGCCTGCGAACCTACCATCTGTTCAGCCGCGAACCCTTGCTTCGAGGCAAAGGTTGCACGGTCATGTTCGCTCGCAACCAAATGGAAGTTGCAAAGGTAACCTACGATCCCGACGCACCTGTCAGTGCAACGTAATCGTCACACTTCCATGATCTCGGCTTCTTTTTTGCCGAGAATGTCATCGAGAACCGCGATCGACTTGTCAGTCGAGTCCTGAACGCGTTTCAGGCCGGCCTTTTCGTCATCCTCGGAAATGACCTTGTCTTTTAGAAAAGCCTTGAGCATGTCATTGGCGTCGCGACGCGCCTGACGCAACGAAACCCGTCCGTCCTCGGCGTCTTTGCGTACGACCTTGACGAGATCCTTGCGGCGTTCCTCGGTCAACGCAGGCATCGGGATGCGCACGATTTCCCCGTCCGATTGTGGATTCAAACCGAGTTGCGAAGCTCGAATCGCCTTTTCAATCTCCGGAATCAGTGATTTTTCCCAGGGCTTCACCGTGATGAGGCGGGCATCCGGCACGGCCATGGCCGCCACCTGATTGAGTGGCGTTGGCGTCCCGTAATAATCGACTCGAACGCCATCCAAGATCGAAACGTTGGCGCGGCCTGTTCTAACTTTGGTCAACGCCTTCTTGAATCCCTCGATTCCTTTTTGAAGGGAAGCTTCCAGATCTTTCATAACGTCTTCGACCATTGCGGGTTCTCCTTGCCGGGGTGTCTGGGTAGCGGTGATCAGCGGACGCGTTCACGTTCGTCCACGATCAAAGTGCCAAGCGGTTCGCCGAGCACGACTCGACGGATGTTGCCTGGCCTTGTCATATTGAAAACCAAGATGGGCAAACGATTGTCTCGACACAGCGAAATGGCCGTCGAATCCATCACCTGCAAATCCTGATTGAGGACATCAAGATAAGTCAAACGCCGGTACATGCGTGCGTCTGCATGTTTCTTCGGATCCTTGTCGTAAACACCATCCACCTGCGTCGCCTTCATCACGATCTCGGCTCCGATCTCCATCGCACGCAGCGAGGCAGCCGAATCGGTCGTAAAGAACGGGTTTCCGGTACCCGCGGCAAAAATCACCAAACGCCCTTTTTCAAGGTGTCGGATGGCCCGACGGCGAATGTAGGGTTCTGCAACCCGTTCCATCTCGATGGCCGACATCACGCGGGTTTTAAGCCCACGTTGTTCAAGAGCATCTTGGAGCGCGAGCGAGTTGATCACGGTGGCCAACATGCCCATGTAGTCACCGTGGGCCCGATCCATTCCGATCGAACTGCCCGCGACGCCGCGGAAGATGTTGCCACCGCCTATCACAAGTGCGACCTCTACTCCCAGGGAGTGAACGTCGATCACTTCGTCGGCGATCTGAGCCAGGATATCCGGATCGATGCCGTACTGACGCTGGCCCATCAGGGCTTCGCCCGACAGCTTCAACAAGATTCTGCGGTAGCGCACATTCGGCGACAGGGGAGGCCGACCACTTGCCGCCGGCGCAACGGTAGCACCGAGCGGCATGGGGTTGGGCGTGCTGAGCTGACTCGGTCCCTCTGCAGGCGTATCGGTTGTGGAGGTGGGCGCTGAACGAACCTCTCCGCCGTCATCCCCACCCGAGTTGCTCGCGCTGCCCTTTTTGGATCGACCCACCATGATGCGCCTGTTTTATCAGGCTTGGCCGGCCTGACGACGAACTTCTTCCACAAAGTCGTCGGTGCGCTTCTCAAGGCCTTCTCCGACCTCGAAACGCGCAAAGCGACGAACGCGGCAGTTCTCACCCGTCTTGGCTGTCAGATCCGTTTGCAAGGCACGGATCTCCTTCTTGCCTTCGGGGTCCTTCATCCAGACCTGATCCAGCAAACAGATTTCCTTCATCCATTTGGCGATCTGACCTTCGACGATCTTCGGCCAAACGGCTTCCGGTTTACCGCTTTCCTTCGCTGCCTCGTTGCGGATTTCGCGTTCCTTCGCAATGACGTCGGCGGGAACTTCTTCCGCCGTCACATAGCGAGGATTCATCGCGGCGATCTGCATCGCCACTTCGCGACCAAAGGACTGGAAGTCCTCGTTGCGCGCCACGAAGTCGGTTTCGCAGTTCACTTCCACCATGACGCCAATGCGCGAACCATGGAGGTAGGTGAACACGGCGCCTTCCGCAGCAATGCGACCAGCCTTCTTCGCAGCCGAGGCAATGCCTTTTTTGCGAAGGTACTCGACCGCGTTTTCCATGTGGGCATCGCACTCGACAAGTGCAGCCTTGCAATCGGACATGCCGGCGCCTGTGCGCTCGCGCAAGTCTTTGATCATTTGAGCAGTAACGTTGGCCATGACGTTCCTCGTGTGAAAGGGGTGCGTGGATGGACTTATTCGTTGTTCTTGCCAGCCTCGTCGGTCGGCGTTGCAGCCGCCTCCGGGACAGGCAATTCGCCGCGGCGACGCGACACAACTTCGACCTTGGGGCCTTCGCCACCGGACGAGACCTGAATGGTTCCGCTATCCGCATCGGGCGCTTCGACCGATGAACGAACGGCGCGTTCACGAGCCAACTTCTGGCCGAGAACACAAGCATCGGCGACCTTCTCAGCGAACAGGCGAATCGCGCGAATCGCGTCGTCGTTGCCCGGGATGGCGTAGTCGATCAAGTCCGGATCGCAGTTGGTGTCGACGAGTGCTACGATTGGGATGTGCAGGCGGCGAGCCTCCTTGACGGCAATGTGCTCGCGAACCACGTCCACGATAAACACGGCGCCGGGAACCTGGCCCATGGCCTTGATACCACCAAGCGAACGCTCAAGCTTTTCTTGCTCGCGCGTGAGACCGATGATCTCTTTCTTTGCGAGGCGCTCAAACGTGCCGTCTGAAGCCATCTTCTCGATTGCGCGCAAGCGATCGATCGAACCTTTGACTGTGTTGAAGTTGGTCAGAGTGCCACCGAGCCAGCGGTTGGTGACGAAGTACTGGCCGGAACGGGTGGCCTGCTCACGGATCAAATCCTGAGCTTGCTTCTTGGTTCCAATGAACAACACCGGCTTGCCCGACGCAACAACGCTGACGAGGAAGTTATGCGCCTTGCGGAAAGCACGCACTGAGTGTTGCAAGTCGATGATGTGAATGCCGTTGCGGGCACCAAAGATGTACGACTTCATCTTCGGGTTCCAGCGGCGCGTCTGGTGGCCGAAGTGAACACCGGCCTCCATCATCTCGCGCATGGTCAGCGGCGTATCGCCCGCCATGCTCATGCTCATGGTTGCAGCAGCGCCATCACCCGCCGGAGCGGTCTTCTCGGTTTCCATTTTGTTTCCTTTCGCGTTGTTTTCCGCCGCCGACTTCATCGGTAATCCCAACCGTTCCCGAAGGAACGGACGCGAGGGACACCTCTGTCTGCGTGTGGTGTTTGAAAAGGGTCAGGTTTCTACCACAAGACCTCCCGGTGACAAGCGCAATCCCGCGAAATCACTTCGGCAAGACGATTGGCCTGACCTTTGCTTGGTTGCCCGAACCAATACTTAGCTGTTAGAAATTAGACACACGATTGATTCCAACGGAGATGACACACATGGCCACGAATAAACCACCCACCGAGATCGCGCCCGCAACGGGCAAACTCGGGATCCTGATGCCCGGCATGGGCGCAGTCGCCACCACTTTTATGGCGGGTGTTGAAGGCGCTCGCAAAGGCTTGACCAAGCCGATTGGTTCCCTCACGCAGATGGGCACCATCCGCCTCGGCAAGCGAACCGACAACCGTTCGCCGCTCATCAAGGACTTTGTTCCGCTCGCCAACCTCGACGATCTCGTCTTCGGCGGCTGGGATCTTTTCCCCGACGACGCGCGCGAGGCTGCAGCCGAGGCCGGCGTGCTTTCTGGTGAACACCAAAAGGCACTTTCGGAGTTCCTCGCCACCATCAAACCGATGCCTGCCGTGTTCGAGCAGGAATACGTCAAGCGCCTCTCGGCAACCCACTTCAAGACCGGCAAGAACAAGATGGACCTGGCCGAGCAGGTCATCGCCGACATCGAAAAGTTTCGCACAGACAACAACTGCGCCCGCCTCGTGATGGTGTGGTGTGGATCAACCGAGGTCTACCGCGAGTCCCAGGCTGTCCACGCGACGGTCGCTTCCTTTGAAGAAGGCCTGCGCAAGAGCGACCCAGCAATCGCACCGTCGCAAATCTACGCCTACGCTGCCCTCAAGTGTCGCGTGCCTTACGCCAACGGTTCACCGAACCTGACGCTCGATACCCCTGCCCTCCTTGAACTCGCACGCGAGAACAAGGTTCCGATTACCGGCAAGGATTTCAAGACCGGGCAAACCTTCATGAAGACCCTGCTCGCGCCGGGACTCAAGGCCCGTTTGCTTGGCCTCGAAGGTTGGTACTCGACCAACATCCTCGGCAACCGCGACGGCGAGGTTCTCGACGATCCAGAGGCGTTCAAGTCCAAGGAAGTTTCGAAACTGGGCGTGCTCGACTACATCCTGCAACCCGACCTGCACCCCGATCTCTACGGCAAAATCGACCACGTGGTACGCATCAATTACTACCCACCCCGGGGCGACAACAAAGAGGGATGGGACAACATCGATATCTTTGGCTGGATGGGCTACAAGATGCAGATCAAGGTCAACTTCCTCTGCCGCGACTCCATTCTTGCCGCGCCGCTTGTCCTCGACCTGGCGTTGTTCATTGACCTTGCCCAACGTTGCAAAATGAGCGGCATTCAAGAGTGGTTGTCCTTCTACTGGAAGTCACCCCAGACCGCTCCGGGCCTGTACCCCGAGCACGACATTTTCATCCAGCTGATGAAGCTGAAAAATACCCTGCGGCACCTGCGGGGCGAGGACCTTATCACCCACCTCGGCCTCGAGTACTACGACTAGGCCAAACCGTCAGCAGCCGAGGGCGCTTTCAAAGAAGCGCTCCGGCCGATTGACACGCCTTTTGCCCGGTGTTAGTCGGTGGAATATGACCAACTCACCCCGGCGTTCTTTTCTGTTTCAAGCCGTCCTTGGCGCGCTTGTTCTCCCCGCGCTCATGTCGGCTTGTGCCAG
>JAWXBF010000360.1:0-4602 GCA_034439895.1 Deltaproteobacteria bacterium | reverse complement strand
TTGAGCAGTCTTTTCAACCGTGCGCGCGACCTGGGGTTTGACCATCCAAATCCCGCGTCGGGCATCCGGCGTTTCCCTGAGAACCGGCGAGAACGATACTTGATGCCGGACGAACTTCCACGCTTCCACGCGGCGCTGCAGGCGGCCAGTCCGAGCATGCGCGACTTATTCGAGTTGTTGCTATTCACCGGCGCGCGGTCTGGCAACGTGAAGGGGATGGAGTGGAACGAAATTGACCTGACGGCTGGCACTTGGTCAATTCCCGCCGCGAAATTCAAAACCGGCAAACCCGTCACCGTTCCATTGGTACGGCAAGCCACCGACATCCTCACCCGCCGCAAGCAGACCGCCGGCGGTAACGCTTTTGTATTCCCGGCCGTCGATGCCGAGTCGGGCCACGTCGAACGGCCTGAGGTTGCGTGGAAGGCACTCTGCAAACTCGCCGGGCTGAAAGACCTGAGGATACATGACCTGAGGCATTCGCTCGCATCGTGGCAAGCAGCATCCGGCGTTTCCCTCCCCATCATCGGGCGGGGGCTGGGCCACGCCAGCACCGCCACGACCGCGAGATACGCTCACATTCACCTTGACCCGGTACGCGCCGCGATGAGCGCCGCTGTCGATGCGATGACGGCGACGGCAAGCCGCAAGTGAACACGACGAAAGAATGATGGAACCATGGCACGCAAAAAAACACTTCCGCCGGAACAGCGAAAGATACGCGCCGCGTTGAAGGCGATTGCCGCGCGGCAACGGGAATACTTCGACCCAGAGCATCATATCAAGCCGATTGAAGCGCATTGCCGAAAAGTGTTTGAAGATGCAGGCGGAAAGTACAACCACCGCTTGGAACTTGGCACGACCGGCAGGCACACGACTTGCACCTTGTGGCTCCCGCCGAATTCGCATGGCCGGGCTTTGGCCGCGTTGCGAGCGCTCGAAGAAATCCGGTCATTGCGCACCGTGAACGATGCGAAATATCTGGTTGTGCATGCGCTTAGACTCGCCTCGTATGCGTGGCGTGACGAGCTGCGCCTTGGAGTGAAGCAAAAGAAAAATATCGCCGCACTCGAAACGTCGCGCGTCCAACGCTTTGGAAACGCCGCCGATAAACAAGCGCAGGCGGTTGCACTATTCAGCGAGCTATCGCCGACGTGGAATGGCAAGGGTAAATCTCACGACCTCGACAATGAAATCGGCCAGCGCATCGTTCCGCCCTGCTGTGGCCGCAACGTTCGCCGCTACCTGAAACCACCCGCAAAATAAATCTTGGGACATAGCTCGAATGTCCCAGACGATGCGCGGGAAACTACGCGCATGAGCAAATTTATCACGCCAAGTGTGCCGACGAAAAACACTTCCGAGGCTGTCCCCGAACCATTGTTGACCGAAGCCGCCGCCGCGAAAGTATTGGCGCTTGAACAGCGAACGCTTGAAGGCTGGCGCGCCACGCGCCGGTATCCGCTCCCCTTCATTCGCATCGGCCACAAGACCGTGCGGTATCGCGCCAGCGACCTCACCGCGTTCATCGAAGCGCGCCTCGTCAACACCGCCGCCACCTCAACTCGATAAACGAAAAACGCCGTCGGCAACTTTCCCAAGCTGGCCGACGGCGACGAAACCATGATGAATAATTATACCACAAGTTCCGCACACGCAACCGATTATTCTTTGGCCGTCGCCCGGCTGTCCCGACGCCACGCCGAACTTGAACACCAACTACCCGGACTCGCCGCCGTCGTGCCGTTGATGATTGAAGGCGCATTTCTATGGGCCGGGCTGATGCCGTCTGATGTTGAGGATGACACTTCCCGACTGTTGGTTTGCTCCGCGATAATCACGAAGGCAATCGACCCGCTGCGGATGGTGAGTCTCGCCAGCAGCGAACTTACTCGGATGAACGTTCATCACGACCGGCTCGCGATGTTCGACCGCCTCACCAAGTTTTGTCCTGATTGCATCGTCCTGAGACGTCATTGCCACATCGCACAAGACACGCTGTTCGCCTTGACCATCGAACTCGCCGAAATCAAGGCGAGGCTGTTCGACGCCGCCGATGCAATGCAGTTTGCCGCTCGCCGGTTGGAAGGGCGGGCCGCATGAGTATCAGGGACAAAATACACGCAGACAGGGCAGCGAACCCGGACGCCTACACGTCGAACGGGCAGTACGCCGACGAGGCCGAACCGCCGAGGGCAACCGCCGCCGACACCGCCGCCGACACTTCCAATTCCCAAGCGGATAAGATTGTCGTGCTGGGTCTGGAACTGTACGACCTGGGCCGCACAAGCGCCGGTGACGCCTACGCCGTTCAACGTGGCGGGCCGAATATCGCACGCATGTTCCGAGGGAGTCGCGATTCACTTCGTTCGATGCTGGCAAGGGAGTATCGACGCAAATTCAAGCGAACGCCGTCATCATCGGCACTGGCCGACGCGATTATCAGTCTGCAGGGCGAGGCGGATGACAGTAGTGCCAGTAATGACGCTAGCTTGCGGGTGTCATCTACCGGCGACACCATCACAATCGACCTTGGAACCGCCGATGGTTCCGTCGTCATCATCAACCCAAGTGGCTGGCGAATTGAACCACGTTCACCCGTTCTATTCCGCCGCACGCCGTTAACCGGGCCGATGCCGCTTCCCGAACGCGGTGGAAGCCTGGCGTTGCTTTGTGACCTGTTGAACGTCGATGCCGAATCGTGGCCGCTGCTGGTGGGCTGGCTGATTGCCACGTTCATTCCAGACATTCCGCACCCGATTGCACTCTTCACCGGCCTACAAGGCACTGGCAAGACCACCGCCGCGAAGATGCTGGTTGAATTGGTTGACCCGTCCGCAGCACCAACGAGGGCATCACCGAAAGACCTTGAGCAATGGGCCGTTGCCGCTCATGGCTCGTGGGTTGTTTGCATCGATAACGTTTCGCATATCAGCGGCTGGCTTTCCGATGCCTTGTGTCGTGCTGTCACCGGCGACGCGATGGTACGCCGTGCCTTGTACACCGATGGCGACGTTTCGGTGATGAGTTTCAAGCGGTGCATTGCGTTAACCAGTATCGACGCCGGGGCATTGCGTGGCGACTTGGGGGAACGGCTTGTGATGATTGACCTTGAACCAATTCCCGAAACAAAACGCCGTGCTGATGCCGAGTTGCAACGTCTGTACAGGGAACGCCGTCCGCTGATACTCGGTGCATTGTTTGACCTGTTGGCCGCAACCCTTGCCGCACGACCGAGCATCAGGATTGACAAACTCCCACGCATGGCCGACTTCGCGTTGCTGCTTGCCGCGATGGACAAGGCAACCGGAACCGACCCGCTGGCCGACCCTTCATCCGCGTTCAACCTGTTCAACAAACAATCGGGCCGAGTCGCCGCCGACGTGGTGGAAAACGACCCGTTCGCCGATGCGATTCTGACCATGATGCAGGGCGTTCAAGAATGGGAAGGAACCGCGTCCGAACTTCACCACAAGTTGACGCCTCTCAAGCCGCCGCATGGCTGGCCGGCGGATGCCGCACGAATCGGCGGACGAATCAAGCGAATCACGCCGGCAATGGCCGCCGTGGGCGTCGTCATCACTTGGAGCCGACCGGGCGGGCATCGGTTGTTGACCATCACCAAGACCGAAGGGAACGCATGAGCACCACCACCACCACCCGGCCAGAGAAGGCGGGGAATCTACTGGCACTACTGGCACTACCGGCACAAAACCATCACCAAAAGGCCATAAATGACAGTAGTGCCAGTAATGACAGTAAGATATCCGGCATCTCTAAGGGGGCGGGCGTGAACCGCACAAACTTCATCCTCACCCTCACCGACGCCGGCAAGCCGCACGATGCACCGACGTTCATCCGGTTACGTCGGCTGTTAAAACTCGCCTTGCGTGGCTTTGCGTTCCGTTGCGTCGATATCCGGCAAGCACCCGACGACAAGCCGCTGGTATCGCTATCAACGCAGTCACCACCACCAACCGGCTGTCAGTGTGACCGTCGCGATAACGAGCAGCTGGAACCGCTACCGTCGCACAACCCACCGATTGCCAACGCGGGTTGTGTGGGAGCCAATTACACGCACGAAGTCGCCGCCGACGCATCAACAGAGGGTTGCGACAATGAACGCGGCAAATTGGCAATGGCTGGCGGTAGGGGGGGTAAAATCCTTCGTATCCCGGAGTGTAGACCGATCGTCAAAGCTTGAAGCGATTTGTCTCGAATTCGAGGAAAACACAGACGCCGGACACCGGCAGAAACGACCGAAATGATAGAAACGACCGAACTACGATTCAAAACGAGTGAAATCCGCGTTGCACCTGGGCGATCGGGTCAGCCGACGGCGATTCGAGGGTACGCCGCTGTCTTCAACTCGATAAGCGAAGACTTGGGCGGCTTTACCGAAAAGATTTCACCGGGGGCGTTCCGTTCGGCCATTGCCGTCGGCAAGGAAATTCTGGCACTCATGCACCACGACGTAAAGCAAATCATCGGTCGCCGCAGTGCGGGGACGCTATCGGTCGCCGAGGACACGCGGGGGCTGTCGTTTGAAATCTATCCGGGCGACACGACGGCGGGCCGCGATGCCGTTGAGATGGTCAGACG
>JAWXBF010000359.1:0-4068 GCA_034439895.1 Deltaproteobacteria bacterium | reverse complement strand
CGCGCTGCCGAAGTTGGCCAACGCGTCCACGCCGTTGGGGACCCCGCTCGTCCAGTTCGAGTTCTGGTTCCAGTCGCCCGAGCCGTTGATCGCCCAGCCGACGGCAACCGGTCCGATGTTCCAGGCCACCGACCAGTTCTTGGTCATCTGATACGCGATTCCGCCAGCGAATCCTGATGAGTAGCCACTCTCAAAGTGAGACAGATACCCGAACTGAATGGTGCCGCCGGCAGCCGAAAAGTTCGGGTTGGAGCTAAAATTCGCCCGCCCGTCGGCGGGGGAGTCGTAGTCGTACGCCCTGCCGACGAATTCGCCAAACGTAGCAGCGGTCAGCCCGGATCCGACGACGAGTTCTTCCGGGGTCGAAACACCCGGTGTCTGCGTAAAGAAGTTTGTTCGATAGAACTTGGCATCTTGAATCAGGAAGAAAGCGGTTGCCACACCGTCAAAACTACCCTTTCGCGTCGTCAACGAGAAATCAACGGAAGTGACCGCACCGTCGACCGCCGGGTTAATGACACCAGCCGTGTACACGTGACCGAGGCCCCACGCCACGCCGGTAGTTTCACCGTGCGGGAAGCCGGTGATCAGGTAGCTGGACGCATCGTACCGCTGATAGCTGTTGCCGGTGTTCAGCACATACAGCCCGGCGGCGGGATTCAGAGGATCTGCAACGCCAGACCATCGACCCGAAGCCACGCTGGGCACGTTATCCGTGTAGGTGATAGTGACGGCATTGGTGTTTGACGGGCACAGCACAGTCACTCCGGCCGCCAACATGCCTGCGGCGACCGACTGACGGGCAGTTTTACGATATGAAGGCTTCGACATAGGCATATCTCCTGTCTCTCGTGCGCATCTCTCGTGCGCAGCGGATGACTTCACGACGTTAATTGAAATGAGCAGGTCCATTGACATTGCCCCGCCCGAACCAGAAGGCACGGAACCCGGTGGGCCACTTCCGAAAATCCTGGTACGGCGACGGAGCAAGCACTTCCTTTTGGGATCGCAGGTCGGCGTGACCGTCGGCAAAACCGACGGACATTTTCGTATTGTTTGCGTGCTGAAACCGGAACGAGATCTCAGGGCTGCTGAAATACAGCACGGCGTCGGCGGCGGTTTCAATGAACACCGCGGTCTCGGCGGCGGTGCGAATCTTGTTGATGGCGCCCGGATTGCTCTGCTGCCACGTGAGCAGGCCGGGATAGATCGGGGAGACCCGTTTGGGCAGATCGCCGTTCTGCGCATAGCTGAAGTAGACATCCACGAGCGAACTGTACATCCGGGCATAAGGACCACGCACGCCGCCGGTTGGCGTGCTTCGACGAACGAGGTACCCGTCGGCGGGACAAATGCCCAGGTTGTAATTTTCCTTAAAGTACAACGCCGGGATGTACTGAAAATAGTACGGTGGATAGGAGACGAAGGGCGTCGCGCCGGGCACCTGAAATGGCGGAAGAAATCCCTTCGAGTCGTTGACATACATACGCACCGCGACGCCATATTGCCGCTGGTTGCTAAGGCATTGAGTCGTGTACGCAGCCGCCTTGGCCTTGCCGAGCGTGGGCACCAGGATGCCAACGAGGACGGCAATGATCCCGATCACTACTAACAGTTCCACGAGAGTAAACGCCTGTCGCCGCACGGGTCTGGCCTCCTGAGCTGCCAACGACGGAAGATCTCAGTCATTGCGAGAGCAGTTTACAGGCCAATGATTCTTCTGTCAATACAAATCTCAACAATCGAGAAATGCTGCAAAGGTCAAGTAATTGTCTTGACTGCATTGCGAAATCAATACAATTGTTGTAGAAACAATACCAATCAACCAATGACCAGAACGTCGTTCAAATATGCCGATTTCGCACAATCGCTGCTCCGCAGCATGCTTGTCGATCGGCTCAAGCCCGGCGACCGGCTCCCGACGGAGGAAGAAATGGTCCGAGTGCACGGGCTGAGTCGGATCACCGTGCGTCGGGCGTTGCTGATGCTGGAGCGTGACGGCTTCGTGTCGCGTAAAAGGCGGCTGGGGACTTTTGTCGCGCGGACGCCCAAGTCGGCGGCCGAACTGCAGATGGTCCGGGGCATTGTGGTATTGGTCATACCCGCGTTAACCGGCCATCAGAGCAGTGACGATCACGCCTTAGCGAGTACCGTTCGCGGTGCCGAGGACGAGTTGGCGAAGGTGGGATTCGCCGTGCACATCTTGAGCATCGGACGCGACGACGAGCAAGATCGTGTGCGCGTGGCTCGATTGCTGGAGAACAGCCGGATCGAAGGCATTTGTGTCATCGGCTCGTGTTTCGACGGTTTTGCCGAGTCGGTTACCGTCCCGCTGGTTAATTCCTGCACTTTCTACCCGACCCGGCTGCCGTGGGTGGGGATCAACATGGAAGACGTGTCGTACACTTGTGTGGCGCACTTGCTGGACCGGGGACATCGCCAGATCGTGACGCTGGTGGGTCCGTGGGTCGAGGCCCGCGCCGTGGCGTTAATGAGTCGTGGCCACCAGCGCGCGTTCGAAGAGCGCGCCGCCTCGTTTCGCAGAACCATGATCGTGCAGGCGTATGACGAAGCCTCCATCAGAGAAGTGGCGATGGAGGTTTTTCTGGCCGGCACGCGACCAACTGCGATCTTTGCCGAAGACTGGCGCGTGTCTCGGGAAGTTCTTCGGGCCGCCAACCAACTCGGCCTGCAGATACCAAACGATATTTCCGTCGTAGGCTGCGGACAGAACAACCTTTACATCAGTTCGCCCAGCTCGATCAGCGCTTACGTACCGGCCAACGAACAAGTGGGTCGAGAGGTCGCTCGGGTATTGGTTCAGGTAATTTACGGAGGGACCGCGCCAGCTGCCCCCACATACGTGCCGGGTGAATTCGCGGACCGCGGATCCGTGGTGAAGCTTGGGTGAGGTGCTGTTGCCGCATTTGCGGCCCGGCAATGTCGTGATCCTGGACAACCTCTCCACCCACAAGTCGCCACCCACACGCCAGCTCATCGAGTCGGCCGGCGCCCAGTTGGTGTTAGTCGCAGTGCTTCCCGATTGCATGCCGACTACCAATGCACATTTCGGATCAGTAATCGACGGTACCAGTTTCACATTCCGGTACACTCCGGTATCGACCGCGCCCAAACATTCGTCGCTACCATAATGAAGACCGGTAAACACATGGAGTGCTCCGTGTGGACGAATCGAGTTTAACAACGACAACGGAAGTCGGGAAGTTCCCGGCCAAGAACCCTCAACTTGGCCCGAAATCCTAATGTTCAGAATTGGGACAGGAATGGGGTCTGGACAAGTGGCTCGGATGGGCAAACGTGACCAGGCCGACCGCCGTTCGAAGTGGATTGACTTCTGCCGGAGAGATAAAATGCGATCTTGAAAAATGAACGGAAGTACGTTTATCGTTCAACGCTGTCCTCGGAATACGGGCTGACGCCATCGCTGATACGGAAGTTGGGCGAACCTGACGAGCAAAGACCCAATCCCCATTACAGGTCGGGGCCACCATCGTCATTGTACAGCATCAAGCGCGTCGAAAAGTTCGTCGCTAAACATCAGGTAGAAATCGAGGCGCAAAAATTGAAATGGGGTAAGCGAAGCGACGCGGCGAAAAAGGCGGCAGCCAGCAAACGCAACACGCTTATTAGGGCCGCGAAAGAGATACCGCTCAAATGGAAGCCGCTACCGAAGATGTACGCGCAGTTGGAATCGCTCGCTAACGGCCATGCCCTTGAACGGTATGGGGCCGACGCAAAGGATGCTGGCTACAACGGTGTCATCTCTACAGTCCGGCACGAGTTCACCAATTACGAGGAAATACTGGCTGAGTTCAAGGGCAAGGTTGGGACGAACGAAGCCTATGACGAGATTCGGGAACGGCTGGACACCGAGATTGCCGCTACGCTTAGGAAAGTTTACGTGGAGCAATTCGGGTAACGCCAGATTTGTAGTAAGCGCTACGCCATCCTTTCAATTACCCACATCTTTCGCCAGGCAGTATCCGAGGTGGATGTCGGTGAGCCTGGACATGCCGCGCCACAAGACCATGTTGCCGGGCGGAAAGT
>JAWXBF010000358.1:0-7551 GCA_034439895.1 Deltaproteobacteria bacterium | reverse complement strand
CGGCGCTGGCGGCGAACTTCGGCCGGACGCTGCCGGCCGACCCGGCACGGGCCGTGCCCGAACCGGCCGCCGCACTCGCCGCCTGCGTGGCGGGGATGACCGCCCTGCGCCAGCGCCGAAAATAGATGACGTCAGGAGAATCGCGCATTATCCGGCAATTCACATCTAATCGGCCGGGTGAAAATAAAAAACAACCGTCGTGGCGCTCACGTCTGCCGCGATGGGACGAGGGGGCAACTTTTAGGAGGTGTGTCATGTCTTTCGGGAGAACGCAAATCGGTACGGTCCTTTTGGGACTTCTCGTCGCGGCCCACGCCGAGGCGGCGGTCATCTTCTCAGATTCGAGCGTCTCGAACAGCGGCCAGTGGAGCACCGTCGTCGACCCGCTCGCTCCGGCGGCGGGGCTTTACGTGCTCAACACCGGGAACAGCTTTCAGTCGTATCCTGCCAACCCATTTCGAGTCACCGGTTTCCCGCACAGCAATGCGGCGAGCATCGCGTGGGGTGTGGGGAATCTCTACACCGGCGGGACCTACTCGCCGCCGGTCGATGGCGAAGTCGCCACAATCGACTTCAGCTACACGACCCGCAAAGGCAGCCTTGATGGCGTGCGGTCGGCGTTTTTGATCATTCAGGGCGGTAAGTACTATCGCAGCAACTTCTTCACGCAGTTGCCCGGCGGTTCAACGCCCCTCGAAACCAACGCGCAGGTAGGGCTTCTTGCGAGCAACTTCGGCGAGTTCGTCGGCAAGGCATACGACTACACCTCGCCCGCAGACGGCACCGCCAACTTTGCTTCAAATCCTGACTTCTCGTCATCCGGCGGCACGATGCAGTTCGGGTACTTGTCGCACTTCGACTCATCGATTGTCGACCCGGCGTCGACGGTGGCGTATCAGATGACCACCACGTGGTCGGTCACCTTTATTCAGGTGCCTGAGCCGAGCTTCGCCGCGGGGGCGATCGCTGGCGCAGCACTTCTGCGGCGCAAGCGCCCCTAAGACGCGGGAATGGGTTACATGCCAGTCAAACCACTGCTCGCTGCGCTGTGTGCCTTGGCATTGTGCCCGACGTTAGTCGATGCGCAAGATCCCGGCGGTGAGAATGAGCCGGTCGTTTCACCATTTCCATCACGGGTGGAAACGGTGAGCGGCCGGCGAGTGAAAGTCGGGCCGATTCGAGTCGTCTTACGCGGATATCGCACACCCTTGGCGACGCCGTTCCGAGATGGGCAGATTCTGCTTTCGGCCGGCTCCGCGAAAGTCGGCGCTGTCATGGTTCGATCGCGAGACCGAGGCCACTCGTGGGCTCGCGAGGCCAACCCGCTGGTGCACCTGAATACGTTGGAGCTTGCTGACGGAACGGTGCAGGCGATCGACTATCGCATCAAGCCAATTGAAGGCGAATCGGAGTCGTACAGCTTCGACCGCTGGCAGTCTACCGATCAGGGCAAGACCCATAGACCTGTCACCAAGGGGCGATTGGGCTTGCCTGAGTCCATTTTTGATCCGAGGCAAACGAATTGGTTCCACGGCAATCTTGTCCAATTGCAAACCGGCGAATTGTTGACCGTCATGCAGGGCGAGCAGCTTGTTGAAGGCAAGTCGACCTGGCGTTCCTTTCTTGTCCGCTCAACCGATGGGGGCGCCACCTGGCGATATGAGTCGATGCTCGCCGACCACCATGCGCTGGCGCCGATCCGTGAGAGGTTGCAGGCGAACGGCTGGCGACTGCACGGGGTTGTCGAGGCGAACCTTCTGGCAATCGAAGACAGTCAGCTGTTGTGCGTTGCGCGGGTGATGGACGACGAATCCAATGTTCCGGTCGAGCAGTTCTCACCCCCCATCGAAACCTATCATGATCTCTCGTACACCATTTCCGGCGAGGGCATGCACACCGGCATCGCGCATCTCCCTGCTGATCGTTACTACGTGCCCGGTCGCCGCAGTTGTCCGCTGATACTGATGCGATCCAGCGACGGCGGGGCAACATGGAGCAAACCCGAAGTGATGACACCGGCGCGAGGATGCTTCCCGCGCATGGCCACCGACGGCAAAGTGATTGCCCTCAGCTACGGCGGCGGCTCCGGAGCGTTGCGATGGGGCAACTTCGTCTGCTTCAGTTTTGACGGCGGCCGGACGTGGAGCGGCGAGCTTAACGTCGGCCCGTTTTTGTCTACCGGATACACCTCCATCGTCACCGGGGGCGAGCGGAAATTCGTTGTGTTTTTCGACTGCACGCCGCCGCAGCCGTGGACAGAGCCGGCGGCGCATTGGATCGGCGCAGTCGATGTAGAGATCGTGCACGATTCAAACGAGGAACCGCAGAAATGACCTTGATCAATAACTTAGTAGACATCGGTGCCGGCGGAACCATGACAACCGGGCTGAGAACGGGCGTTCTGTTTCGCAACCCGTCGACGCACGTAAGGAGCGTCCATGCGTATTTTCCCTCAGTCGTTCAGATGCCCGACGACCGGTTAATCGTTGCGTACACGTTGGGTGAAGCGTTCGAGTCGGTTAATCTTCGAGTTCATTTGTCGGAATCCAATGATCTTGGCGAGACTTGGCAGCCGCTCGGGTCGCCGGCGCCCCTGCCTGTGAATGCCCTCACTTCGGAGTCTGGCCGGCTGACGGTGCTGAACGATGGAGAATTGCTGCTGCTGCTGGTACGTCACGATCGTTCAGCTCACCCCGACATGGGTCTGGCGGAACCGGTGAACTTCGGGTTCGCACCAATGAAGTTTTGTATCGCACGGTCGTCCGATCAGGGTCGAACCTGGACCACGCCGACGAATATTGCACCTCCTCTCGACGGCCCGGCCTTTGAAATGTGTTCGCCGATCACGCTGCTGGCGACTCGTCGCTGGTTGTTGCCAACCTCCACATGGCGCGGGTGGGATGGCGCGTTGCACAACGGCAACCAGATGTGCGCATTCATCTCGAAAGATGCGGGCGCAACCTGGCCGCGGTGCGTGACCGTCATGCGCGATCCGAAGGACTGCGTGCGTTACTGGGAATCAAAAATTCACCGCCGCCCCGACCGATCGTTGCTGGCAGTCGCATGGGCCCATGACGAGTCGACGGGGGCAGACCTTGCGAACCAGTTTTCCCTGAGTTTTGACGAAGGCGAGACCTGGTCAGCCCCGGCATCTACGGGCCTGCAAGGGCAGACGCTTACATCGACCGTCTTGCCCGACGGCAGCGTGTTGTCAGCATACAGGCGGCTCGACCGGCAGGGGCTGTGGCTGAACCTGGCGAGGATTGACGCCGATCGGTGGGTCAATCTCGCCGAGCAGCCGCTTTGGGGGCACGAAAGCATTGTCACTGACACGACTGGCACTCTGGCCCGTCGGTTTCAGACATTGAAGTTCGGCGCTCCGTCAGTGACCCGGCTCGGCAACGGCCAGGTTTTCGTCGCTTTCTGGTGCTATGAAGACAATGTCTCGATCATTCGCTGGTTCAAGTTCGACCTTCGCGCGTAATCGGAGATTCCTCATGCGAGTGACCCTGTTCCTGGTTCTCGTCCTGTCATGCTCGGTCGCAGCGGCACAACGGCCGGTGCCCGACTTCAATGTCATGTTGAACGACGACGGCGATCTACTTTTTCTTAATTGGGAGCCGCAGGCGTCAGTTCGCTCTACGCGTGCGAGTATTGACGCACTAAGGGGTACACCCGTTAAGACGCTGATGCTCAGCGTCGGCGCCGGATCAGACATACTCCACTACCCAACAAAGGTTGCCAATATTTACGGCTGGCGTGAGACTAGATGGACGAAACAATTCGAGAAGCCCGCGCACGAAGAGGAGATGTGGTATCCGCGGATCGTCAAGGAACGCACAGCAATCACCGCCGGCGTCGACGTCTTCCGCGTCGCCGGTGAACACGCTCGCGCGGCGGGGCTGCGCTTCTTCCCATCCTATCGAATGAACGATGACCATTTCGTGTTCGATCCCTTCGAGTACCCGCTGACAGGCGAGTTCTGGCTCAATAACCATGAGCGGTTGAGGATGGGCGAGGAGAATTCGCCCATCGAAAGCCAAAAGGCATACGGCCAGTTGCTGGACTTTTCACACAAGGAGGTTCGCGACTTTCGCCTGGCGATCATCCGTGAAGTCATCGACCGCTACGGCGACATCAGCGACGGAATCGAGCTGGATTTCAACCGCGTGCAGATGCTCTTTGCTCGCGGCAAGGCCGAAGCAAATGCCCACCTGGTGACCGAAATGGTTGGCGAGGTGCGGCGGATGCTTGACGAGGCGTCGAAGAAGAACAGCCGGGAGATGTACTTGGTCGTCCGCGTGCCCCCGACCCTGAAGAATTGCCGCTGGGCGGGGTTGGAAGTGGAAAAGTGGATTCGTGATCGGATGGTTGACGTCGTGTGTCCATCGCAATTGATGACCCTTGCACACGATATGCCCATCGATGAGTTTGTAAAATTGGCTGAACCGGTCGGAGTAAAGGTCTACCCCTCTCTTTACCCCCGAACGTCTTATCAATGGCCATTCGTCATGGTTCCGTCGCCGGCGACGTATGCCGTGCCGGCACGGCGCGAGGTCGAGCCCGATCTGGTTCGAGGCGCGGCCTCCAACTACTGGCATATGGGCGCCGCTGGGTTTCAGTTGTTTAATTTTCACCATGAAGATATGGCGGCCCGGCCGTTCTCCGATCGGTTCTACCGGATCCTCCGCGACCTTGCCGATCCCGCGGCGTTGACCATTGCCGATAAACGGTTCGCCGTCACGCCCGCGTACTACCTGGATCACGAAGACAGTTACGAATATCGCAAACAATTGCCGGTATTGCTGGCCGAAGGCGTGCCTACGATCGTGCGCATTTATGTGGGTGAGGATCTGCAGGCCAATCTAACGCGTGACACACCGCCGTACGTCGCCGTTCGCCTCGGCCTCTCCAAAATCCCCGCCGATGCGTCGATTGAAATGAAGTTAAACGGTCGGCTGCCTGTCGGATCGTTCGGCCGGCAATCGATGATCGAAGCGTCCGGGGCCCGCCCGCCGGATGCCGGCGACCATTGGGCGCAGCTTCGTATGGACGACCACACAATCATTCGACAGGGTTGGAATGAAGTGGTCATCACCGCGCGAAACCTTGCCGGCAGCGATGTGCGCCTGACGGCTGTGCAGGTAGGGATTGTTTACGATCGCAAGTACCTCGAACTGTTATATAAGTAGCAGGTGAAACGTGTCGGCAAAGCTCAAATTAGGCATTCTTGCAGCGGCTGCGGCCGCCGCCGCCCCCGCACTCGGTCAGCCGTTGCCCGACTTCGGGGTGATGTATAACAATGACGGCGACGTGGTCTATCAGCAGGCGAACACGTCACAAAACACGCTCACCCTAAACAACATGCTCACACAATTGAGCATTCCATCACTCAAAACGGTGATGTGGAGCATCGGTTCCGGGTCCGACATCCTCAATTACCCCACGCGAGTCGCCAACACATTCGGCTGGCGCACGACGCCCTACGACAACCAACCCGATTGGATCACAAGGGTGAATTACGGGCGGACCTACGCACAGCAGAATTACGATCCCACGCGCGTCGTGGGCAATCGTGTTAAGACGATGGGGAAGTTCTTCATCCCTTCCTATCGTATGAACGACGATCACTTCGTCGGCGACCCTTACAATTACCCGCTTACCGGTTCGTTCTGGCTCAACAATACCGACAAGACAATCGGTGCTTCGCCCGTCGCCGGCTACGACTACAGCAACCTGCTCGATTTTGCGCGGCCTGAGGTTCGATCGTACCGAATGGCCATCATCGATGAGGCCATCGACCGGTACGCCGACATCATGGACGGCTTCGAACTCGACTTCAACCGCGTGCAGATCTTCTTTAAGCCCGGTCAAGCCGCCGCAAACGCCCAGTTGATAACGGACATGGTTACGCAGGTGCGGCAGAAGCTTGATCAGAAGGAGCTGCAGACCGGCCGGCAAATGTACTTGTTTGCGCGAATTCCACCGGCCATGCACAACAGCGATTGGGCCGGGCTGCAAGTAGGAACATGGATTAGTAACCGTCTGGTGGATGTGGTGCTTCCCTCACAATTGCAGACGTTGGCACACGACATGCCCATCACGCCGTTTGTCAATACCGCAACCGCGGCCGGGAGCGGCACAAAGGTCGTGCCGAGTCTCTATCCTCGAACCAATCTTGGCCACAAATTCGTCTCGCGGCCGAATTCCACATCGTACACCGGGCCTGATAACGGCCGGCAGGCCGATATCGAGCAACTGCGTGCCGCTGCCAGTAACTACCGGTACCTCGGCGCTACAAATTTTCAACTCTACAATTTTGGACTGCCCCTGACGTCCGAGTGGGTGAATGCCGCAAGTGAATTGAACTTGACGAACCCCACAATTGGCAAGAACCGGGTATTCGCCGTTACTCCGTCATATTTTACTGACCCGGAAGACACGTTTTCGAACCGCAAACAGATTCCCGACAGTGTGCCGATCGGATCGACGAAAAACTATTCGATGCTGGTTGGCGACAACATTCGCACGCTCATCCGCGAACGTCCCAGCGAGGTCATGCTGCGAATCGGGTTTAGCAATGCCAACGCCACATACCCGATGACGATTCAGATCAACGGGCGCACCCTGCATACCGGTTCGTTGACTACACGGTACTTTCCCGCGACGCTGTCCGCCAGTTCCGACGCCCCGACCGGCTATCTGCACGTGCCCGTTGACGACCTGCGCGCGCTGATGCAGGGTACAAATACGATCAGCGTGAGCAACACGGGCACCTCCGTAAACGCGCGAATTACTGATATGCAGCTTGGTGTTTTCGGGGCGACGGTTCCGGGCGCAGGACAGCCTATACAGTCTCGCCGTGAGCCACAGTCAAGCATGCTCCGGCGGGTCTATTCCGATCAGTCCGGCGCGGGCATTAATTACACGGTGAACAATCGCACCAATAACGGTCTTACCGCCGGCGGTGGGGGCGTGTTTGTTTCGGGGCAGGCGACCAGTCCCACGGCAAACTACAACCATGTTGCCGGGTACGCCTTTGATCAGGCCATGTACTATCCATCCGTCGAAGGGACTTTGGCAGCACTCGATTATTCGTTCTGGCTCGGAAAGACCAGCGGTTCATCCCCTACATCGCTCGCAAGCCTTATGCTGGTTCAGGACGACCAGGTGTTTACGTTGGCCGATCGCTTCTCGCTCGAGAACGGCGGAGCGCTCACTTCCCAAACTATTCAAGCCGTCGGCATCACCGCTCAGGACTTTTTGCTTGAAACTGCCGCAGGCGACGGCTGGGCGCCGAACCCAAATGTGCACCCCAATTTTTCCGCAGGGGGGTCGCCACTGTTTTTCGGCTTCATGTTGAGCCGTGCCGGAAATCCTGCCGTCAATGGCAACGTTATGCCACAGACCGATCTAGACGATTTGATCATCACCTTCACTTCCGCGGCGCCAGGCTGGGCGATCAACGGCTCGGGCGACTGGAACCAGAACTCGAACTGGACGAGCGGGGTCCCCAACGGCGTGGACGCGTTGGCCAACTTCGGCAGCGCG
>JAWXBF010000357.1:0-19743 GCA_034439895.1 Deltaproteobacteria bacterium | reverse complement strand
TACTGCTTCTTGGCGAGGGCGTCTACTTCAGCGGCGGTCAAGGCCACGTCGTAGAGCTGAACCTCGTCAAGGAGACCGGCCATCTGCTCGATAACGTCGGCTTCGTTGATTCCGCCACCCATGGTGAAGGGGGTTTCGTCGGTGGCAACGGGCCAACCCACGTCCTGACAGATGGACATGACGCCGTTGATGTAACCGCACTGCAAGATGCCGTCGTAGGTCATCGCCATGTGTACCCACTCGTTCAGCGGAACGTTGGTAACGCCAACGCCGTAGAAGAAGTTGATGCCAACAGCCGGCGCCCCGTTGTTGAGACCCATGAAGAACTGTTCGACGCGGGTCGCAGACAGGTGTCGCTGAGCGACAACGTTGTAGGGCTTGAGATCGTTGTACCTGCTCAGCTTGATCCAGGCCGAGATCGACACATTGTTCATGATGCCGGTGTTGTCGATCGAGTCGGAGTCCGGAACGCGAACCCAGTCATCCAAACCGTCGATCGTGATCGCCTTGCCGAACTTACCGTCTTCCCAAACCGGAGCCGGGTGTGCCGCTGCGTCCGAGGTCGAGCCCTGAACGATGGTGCCAGCGTTGCTGTTGCCCGAGGCATCCGCCACTGCCGTCCCCGTGCCTTCGTCGAACTTCCAGTAGCCGATTGGCTTGCCTGGGACCACCACGACAGCCGTCCCACCGGCTCCGCCGACACCCGTGCCGGCTGTCCCGCCGGTTGTTGTGCCCGTTCCACCTGTACCACCCGTCTTGGTGCCACCGGTTCCGCCGGTTACCTTGCCGCCGGTTCCGCCGGTTGTCTTGCCACCGGTTCCTCCGGTCGTCTTGCCACCGGTTCCGCCGGTCGCCTTGCCACCGGTTCCGTTGGAGGTATTAGGATCATCTTGCCCGCCCCCGCAGGCTACCAGGCCCTGTCCGAGTGCGAAGCCCATCAAAACGGCCGTATATGTGATCTTTTTTAGCGTCATGTTCGTTTGTTCTCCCGTCCTACCCACCTGAACGAACGGCCGGGTCCACCTGGACCAAAAAAAATGAATTCGCTTTCAACGCGGCGCTCAGGAAAGCGGCTTCGTCCAAAAGCCCATGCGGAATCGTTACCTATCCAGACCGCCCGTCGGTTAGGTTCGCCATGTCAACGCCCATTTCCGCCCTCCACCCCGCCGCCTCGCTGGTTATGGCCGACCCCTCTGAACAAAATCTGGCCGACTTTCATCGCGGCGACCGGCGCATCCTGCAAGCGTGTTACGAAGACACCTTCGACAGCGTCGAACAGGCAGTGGCAGGGTTACTTACCGGCGCGGACAGGGAAACGGTGGTCCAGGACGTCTTCTTCCGGTTGATGACGGACGCCGCCTTTCGCCTCACGTTTCAGGGCGGATCGCTTGTGTCCTGGCTGCGCGCCGTGGCACGCAACCGTGCCATCGACTTTCGCCGCCGATACTACGACCGCGAACAGGCATTGCCCAACGACGGCGACATCCCGGATGAAGCGGGCGACGCACCCGGTATCGAAACCACGGTCGATGCCCAAATGCTTTTGGAAAAAATTAGGACGAGATTACCGGCCAAGTGGCTGCCGGTGTTCGAGCAACGATTCGTACAGGGGTTGTCGCAACGGGAGGCCGCGACGGCTCTCGGCCAGAGCCGCACAACCCTGGCCTATCAAGAGATTCAGATTCGCCGCCTGCTGCAAAAGGCGCTGAAAAACGGAGATTTCGAATGAACACGTCGACCGATGCTCTGGCCGAACGGAACGCCGAGCACACCAAGATTCGAACGCTGATTGATCAGCACTTTTCGCTGCGCATCGCTGCCGATGCCGAGCGCCGGATGCGAGACCACCTCCCCGAGTGCGCGTCCTGCAAAACGTATTACGAAACCCATCTACAGCTGTCGTACCTCGACCCGGCCGCGGCGCAACCCATGGAGCGACTCGGCTCGGCCCTTGGGCTAAGGCCGTTTTGGAATGCTTTGCCAATCCGCAAGTTGGCGACGGGCATGTCCCTGGCACTGGCGGCGGTGGCATTGTTGGTCTTTCTACCGAACGCGCGAAAAGCCGATCCGGTGGCAATGGTGTCACCAAGCGAGCCCGGCGATGGATTCACCGCGCGCGGTTCCAGTGCCACGGGCACCGCCGCACTGGCGGTGTTCGAGATGGACGGTGATAAACCTCGCGCGCTCGAAAACGCAGCGTCGTTTTCCACGAAGAGCGAGCTCGTTTTTGGCTATCGCAACCCCGCCAATCGAACCCACTTGCTTGTCTTCGGCGTGGATTCGAGGAACCGCGTCCACTGGTATTTCCCCGAATGGACCGATGCCGAGCAGAATCCGCGGGCCGTTCGCATCGAGCCGTCAGGCGCGGTCCACCAGCTTCCCGACGCCATTTCGCATGTGCTGGCCCCCGGAACCCTGCGTCTTTACGGTGTATTCACCAATAAGGTGCTCGATGTGCAGACCGTCGAGGCTGCGCTCGGGCCCGAAGGTCCGGATCGCGCTAAAATGGGTCTGGCAAGCGACGATCCCATCTGGTCGCACGCGCTTGAGGTCAAGCCATGACGGAATTTCGTTCGTACCGACTGCGCATTGCACCGATTGCTCGGTTGGCGGGCCTTGTGGCGGCGCTGCTTGGGCCCAGTCCCGCGTCCGCACGCACGCCCGACGACACGACCACCAAGTCGGAATTGCTATTCGCGCTTGTCGTCGGCGTCAATCGCAGCACGGAGCCGGATTTGAGCCCGCTGCGATATGCGGACGACGATGCCGTTCGTTACAACGATCTTTTTGTCACCCTCGGCGCGCATACCGAGTTACTGACAACGCTGGACGACAACACGAAGCGTTTGCATCCGGGCGAACGCGCAACCCCCGCGACACTCACCGGTTTTAGCGCGGCGATCGAACGCATCGCCTCAAAGGTGGCCGAAGCGCGGGCCGCAGGAAAAAACGCAAGTGTTTACCTTCTCTATGCGGGCCACGGAATTCGTGACACCCATTCTGGCAAGGGGTTCTTGACCCTTGAGGATGCGCGGCTGTCGGCGCAACAACTGCAAGACCTCGTGGTCGATCGAGTGCCCGCCACGCAGTTTCATTTCATCGTCGATGCTTGCCACTCCGAGTTTCTGACCAGTGCACGCGGGCCGGGTGGTTCGCGGCGCAAGATCGAGAGCTTTATGAATGAAGTCGCGATCGGGATCCGCGATCCGCGGGTTGGCTTGCTGTTCGCGACATCGCCCGAAGCCAAAACGTTTGAGTACGAAGGCTTTCAGTCGGGGGTCTTCAGTCATCTGGTTCGCTCGGGTCTCTACGGGGGTGCGGATTTCGATCTCGACGGTCGCATCAGCTATGACGAAATTCAGCGTTTCGTCGAACGTGCGACAGCCGCCATCCCCAATGAAAAATATCGGCCCACGGTCCGTGCTTTGAGACCGGTCGAAAGTGGCGCCATCCTGGACATTCGTTCGTCGCTGGCCGCCGGTCGCATTGAAGTTGACGGCACGGTTGTCGCCGCGCACCGCGTCCTCGAAGACAGTAACGGGGTGCGCATTCTCGATTTCCACAATGCGAATGGCCAGGCGCTGCACATGGTTCGCCCGGCCGGACCGCTTTCGCTTGCCTTCGAGGATGTCAAACATCGGAGCGTCGAGATCGACTTGCCCGAAGGCCAAAACGCAACACAAATTGCGACGCTGGTGCCTCGCGAGAGAACCACACTTGCCCGGGGTGGTGCCGACAATGCTTTCCGAAAACTCTTCGAGCTGCCGTTCGATCCACGCGCGCTGCAAGAAATCAAGGTGCACACGGACGACTATTTCACCGTGCTTGAGCAGGTCGACCGAGACCGCGATGCGCAACGCCGCGAGAGCCGCCTCTTCTGGTCCCGCGCAGCCTTTACCACGGCGGCCATCGCAACCGCCCTCAGCGTGGGTTCGGGTATTGCGCTATGGCAGCTTTCTTCGGAACCGGGTGGTGGCAGCAACAACAACGCCAATCTGGCCGACGAGCGCAATCCTGCAATCCGGCGCTGGCAAAACACGGCCTTGATTTCAGGTGGAATCGGGGTCGCTGCCGCTCTGACTGGACTTGGTATCACACTCTGGCCGACCTCCGATAACCGTGGCACAATGGGCGAATAACGCCCTTTCGACCCAGCTTATTCGTCCTTTTGGCCCTGGTGTGTTTGGTTGCCACGTGCGAACTCTCACTTGAGGGGAGGCCGTGTCCATGCAGCGAAGCCGCGGGTTATTCCTGCTGTTTTCCCGAATGGGTGTGTGTGAAGAAACGCGAAGAGTGCCCCTCGCCACCGCTCGCAGCCGGGCCGGTTGCAACGCTGATTACCGCCGACGACCAAAGCATTCTGACCGACACGCTGATTGGCGATTCGATAACAGCCCTGGCATCGGTCAGCGATACCGAACTGTGGGTGGGTACACAGTGCAGCGGGCTCTTCACGCTTCGCGATGGCAATATCTACAAACGCTATCGAGCGCGACAGGACCAGCTGCCCGATGACGGTATCGGCGCGCTGCACACCGATCCGCAGGGGGCCCTTTGGGCTACCACCCGCTACGGCTACCTTTACGCCTTTGATGGAATGCGGTGGAAGATCTTTGGCAGTGCCGGATTTGTGAAGGACACCTACCGCAAGAGTAAAAACGTTGTCGCCTTTTCGCCCGACCGCAGCGTTTGGCTGTTGCACGGCCCCAACGGGAGTCTGTGGAAAATGGTGGATGGCGTCTTGATGGGAACCAGCATCGACGCCCCACCCGACACGACAACGACAGCCATTGCAATCGATGGTTCGGGTGTTTTGTTCGCCGCGACCAGCAAAGGACCTGCGCGTTTTGATGGAAAGAGACTGGTGCCCACCGGTCCCGAGGCCATGCAAGGCGTTCCGGTGAACGATATTTCGTATTCCAAAGAGCGGGGCCAGATGCTCTTTGCGACAGGCGCAGGGCTCTGGATACGCGACAGCGCCAATCAGTGGCGCGAACTAGAGCTCACACCTGGATCGACTGCACGCCCGGCACCTTCGCTGGGTGCTCCGGTTCGCTCGGTCTGGAACGCAGCGGGCAGGGTCGTTGCGATCTTCACCTCGGGGACGTCGGTGACCGCGGTTGCACTCGATCGCGCAGCGGCCATGACCCAGGTCAACTTCAACGCCGAGATCTACACGGTTGGATTTCTACCTTTCCCAGGAGAGCGACCGCGCGCCTTGCTTGCGAGTGGGAATGGTGCGCCACGACTCGAACGCGTCGACGAGCTTGGCTGGGTGGAATTCGCGCCGTTGCGGCAAACGCGCGAGACGCCGTTCAAGTGGAACGTCAACAACCTGGCCGATTTGGATCGACGCAAAGGGCGCATCGCCACCATCGCTGAACTCGTCACGCAGCCCAATGCCTATGCGGGAGACTTCGTCACGGTGCGTGCCCGTACCGTCGAGGGCTATCGGTTGACCGACGACAAAGGCAACACGATTCCGTTTCTCGTCCATGAAGCCTTCGGGCGGTTTGTCCGCAACCGAGAAGAAACACTGAACATCCCACCGCTTCGAAAGGGCGATGTCACCTACGTTCTTTCCGGCTATTTCGAGGCGGGCGGATGTTATCCCTACAATGCGCCGTATTTCTTCTACGTCACCGACTACTACCCCGCAGCCTGGCTTGAACCGCAAACCAACGTTTTGTACGACCAGCTCGACACGCTCTGCTTCAACGACGCCACGGCCTGTTGCTGCGAATGGACCAGCCCCAGTGGCGACGCGAATCCGCTCGCCTGCCCCGGCAGCCCGTGCCAGTGACGTTCAGAGTGCGACTTCCAGCGCCATGCGGCCCGACCACATGAAATCCCAGTTCAAGCTGGGCGCATCAGCCGAATCCTTCGCATCGGCCTTGGTGTTGATGAAGTGAAAGCTTGCGCCGCCCGCCGTGAGAATCGGCGTCAGGAAGATGGTTGGCGGACCTTTGATGAGCGCCCATCGGAAGCCTGCCGTGAGGTTGCCCTGTACGTATCCAATCAACCAGTCCTCCGGCGCAAGTTCGTTGAGCGTGAGATCGTTGGCAAGCTTGACGCGACCGGCACCCACCTGAACATCACCCTCTAGGAAAAGCCGATTGATCCCGCCACCGATGTTCGAGGCCAGCGCAAGCCCCGCGCCCTGAAAGCGCGCATCAAACAACACATCTGGCAAGGTCGAGCCACCAACGGTCACCTGATAGGGCTTGTTGTAGGACAGCAATCCCAGGCCAAAAATAATCGGCGGCGTTTTTTCATTCGACGACCGAATCACCGCGCCCGAGTCTTTTTCGCGGTGGTAGCGCACGCCCACGATCAGCGTCTCGAAAGAGGAGACCACCTTTAATTGCTGCATCGTCCGCGCACACGATCCCAGATCCATGGAGGTATTCGTGTCTCGATTGACGATGCACACGGGTGCCTGTGGCGTGGCCGTCGTGTCAAAAGACCGCGCCTCGTATCGTATGACAGGTTCCCACACATCGAGAAACGGAAAACCGATGACCCCCAGGAACCAGGCTGCCTTCGGGACGTAACTGCCAGTCTTGACCGCAACCGAAGCCTCGTGGTTGCGCGGCGCCGCAAGCGCGTTCGATTCGTAGTACCCCCTGTGAAGATTGACGTACTTGAAGAACTTCCCTCGCAGCGCAACGCTCCAGGTGTAGTAGCCCCCCACATCGACATCCACGAGGTCGTATTGCTGGGGTAACCAGCCGCGATAGGCACCATCCAGCTTGAGATCGAGGGCCAGGTAGCCCGCGAACAAGCGTCGGGGCAACCCATCTTTGTCGGGCGGACGGGTTGCTTGCGCCAGGTCGTCGCCGGTCAATGAAAACGTCACGGTTTTGGCATTGGGATCGGGAGGTCCCGTCGGCGCCGGCCGTGGTGTGGGCTGCCGGGGCGTGGTGGCCGGGGGCGGTGTTTTCGCGGGTTTCTGCCGTTTTTCCTTGTCCTCGCCCTCGAGTTCGTTGCCGACGTGATCCTTGACCTTGTCGCGAATGCGCTGGGCGCGCGCCTCGCCGACCAGAAACAACAACATCAAACCAAGACTCAGACTGTACTGGAGGAACACTCTGTGCTGACGCATGGGCACCCGATTTCGTTCATGGTACCCCGGAATTTCTCGCGCAAAAAATCCAGACAGGCGAATATTGCGGACTGAGGGCCCGTCTCAGTTGAATATTCAACCGAGTTCCCCGCCCGGAGACCAACCATGAAAACACGCGTATCCCTTGGATTCCTCACCGCCGCGCTCCTTGGCCTCAGCACGGCTGCGGCCCACGCGAACACCTGTGTCGAGCTCGATTTGAGTCAGGATCGCCTGAATCCCAACGATCAACCTTCGGCCAAGGCGATGCTGGAACAGACCATCTCGAACCTCGGCATCCCGGTCGCTCGAGAAGGATGCACCGTGTATTACCGCGTGTACCACATCCCGCTCGGAACGGCGGTCAACGTCTTTATGGCGGCCCCCCAGGGCAATCGACAAGGCCAGGCGAGCCGGATAGAAGAGCTGCCCGCAATCTACGATCAGCTTGTGCGCAGCCTGCTGTCGGGACAACCGCAAACGACCTACAATCAGACCGTCACTCGCCAAAACGTGACACAACAACAGGCAGCGCCGATGCGGGTGAATGCCGACTCTGTGAAATACATGCGACTTGGATACGGCGGTATCATGGGTCCCGACACCCCCACCGGCGTCGCCATCGGTTTCGGCTACCGATATGAACTCGACGCAATTGGAATTGATGTGTCGTTCTTGAATTTTGTATTCGGTACCGATTCCGAGGACCGAATCAGCGGAGCCACCGGCTCGTGGGTCAAGTTAATGGGCCTTTGGTATGCCGATCCCTTCGCCAATACCAGCTGGTATTTTGGGGGCGGCATCAGCTGGGGTCTGACGGGTCTCAACGATGGTGTGTCTGACTATACCGGTTCGGGTTTGCAAGCAGAGGGCGCTGTCGGATTTGAATTCTTGCGCGCAAGCAGCATCCGCCTGTTCACCCAAATGGATGCCTCCTTGCCGATGTACACCATCGACCGCTCCGATGGCACGGGTGACAAGTGGGCCCCGATTTTTAGCCTTTCCCTGGGTCTCGGCTGGGGACAGGGTATCAATCGCGTCGCTGTTATCATGTAAGCGTCAGCGACGCCAGAGCGCGCCGGGGCGCAAAATCGACAATAGGCTCGCGTCGTCGTCCGACCACAGGGGTGCATCGGGCGCAAGCGGCAGCGGATGAAAAGCCTTTGCCAGCAGAATCGCCGTATCCGTATCACGGGCAAGTGCTATCCACGTCGACGCCAGACGCCCGAGTTTTTCCTCTTCTTCGTCAGTCGGGAACTCGTGCCCGATGAGCGGAAACATTCCGGCGTCGGACGCCAGGTGCGACAGCAGACCGCTCAATTCGTAGTAGCGACTAGAGACGTGAAAAAGTACCGTCCCGCCCGGACGCAATCGCGTTCGATAGATCTCAACCGCCTGTCGGGTCAGCAGATGCAACGGGATCGCATCCGACGAAAAAGCGTCGACCACAATCACATCGAAGGTTCCGTTTGCCTGCGCGGCCAGGGCCAGGCGCCCATCCGCGATCTCAACATCGACCCGCGCATTGTTTGCCACGCATTCGGATAGAAAGGTGAACTTCGCGGGATCGGCGGCGATGCGTTGCACCTCAGGATCGATCTCGAAGAACGTCCAGTGCTCACCTGTACGAGTGTAGGACGCCAGCGATCCCACACCCAGACCCACGAGCCCCACGCGCGTCAACGGACCACGGGAACGCAGGACCGCAAGCGCCACTGCAATGGGACTATCCGGATGATAGTACGTTCGCGGTGTGCAACGGATCTCCCTGTCAGCCGCCAAACTTTGGATGCCGTGAACCGTCGTACCATTTTTGTAAACCGACAATTCGGCCGAGCGCAACACGTGATGGACGCCGAAAAAACTGCGCGACAGGTAGCTGGTTCGGTTGGCGGATTCGAGGGTCAAGTTGCCGAGGGGAAGCAAGACCACCATCACGGCAAGGCCCGAGGGCCAGCGCAACGCCACCACCGCCAGCAGCAACAGCGGAACATTGAACCAACCGTAGGACGACCCTAGTGCGCGATCCGCGATGATGGTCCTTGAAATCCAGAGGATGGCGATGCCAATCGCGGCGAAGGTGGCCGCCCGGAAAAGCTGACTCCGCCAGAACAAGGCGGTATGGGGTCCCGCCGGAAGACGCGTCAAACACGCAATACCCAGCACCAGCGGATACTCGATGGACCAGGGAAACAGCACGGGCGCTATCACGGCGTTGAACAACCCACCGAGCACGCCACCCACCGATATCCAAAGGTAAAAGGCCGTGAGGTGCTCCGCCGGTGGCCGCCGTTCGGAAAGTCGACCGTGAAAAACCAGCGCGACGACAAAAAACGCACCCAAATGTAACCCGAGTGCCAGCCAAACCGGCACGACCTCCGGAGGGTGTCCAGATGTGACCGCGGCAAAAAGCGCAAGACCAGCGACGGCGGGAACCAACTTGCGCGAGGGAAACGAAAGACGTGCCGAGAACGCGACCACAAAGGTGACTAGGTAAAGACCCAGCGGCACCGTCCACAAGAATGGAATCGCGCCCAGATCGCTTGTGAGAAAGGTTGTTACCCCGAGGGTGAGGCTTGACGGCACAAAGGCGAGGCCCATCCACATTAGCCGCTGTGCCATCGACGGCGCCGACGTTGTTGCCTTCGAGACCGGGTGCGCATCCGATCGTCGGCTCTCACCCAGTCGCGCCATCCGTATGACAACATAGATCAACAAAACAAAAAACAGCGCGTAGCCAAAGCGCCAGAGCGACCGCTGAAGCGAAAGCGGTGCCAACACCTCAAAAACAAGGGGGTAGCCGAACAACGACAGCAAACTGCCCACGTTGCCGGCCGCGTAAAGGAAATACGGATCGTGCGCCCTTGGATGTCCGGTGTACGTTAGCCAGCGCTGCAAAAGCGGCGACGTGACCGACAGAACGAAAAAACTGGGACCCACGGCCTGGGCCAGGGCTAACAACACCCAGGGGATGGGACTCGACCCCGGGGTGGGTGAGCCCGTCGTCGCGGCAAAGGGCAATAGCCAGATGCCGAGCAATGCGAGCGTTGCCACAAAAGCGTGGACCCATAGTTGAAAACGCAAGCCCCGCATCCGTGACACGATGTGGGCGTAACCGTAGCCGGCCAGCAAAACAGCCTGGAAGAACAACATGCAGGTGTTCCAGACCGCCGGTGCCCCCCCAACGGCCGGCAAAAGCGCACGCGCCGCCATCGGTTGAATGAGAAAAAGCAAAAAGGCGCTGAGGAACACCGCCGCGGTAAAGACAAGCGTCTGCACGTCGAGGCATTGTGCCTTGCAGACTGGATTTGCGCGACAATGCAGATGCGACATGGGTGCCTTCGACGCGGCCATCGCGCCCATTCTGAGTGCACTCAACTTTCGGTGAACGCGGACGGACAGGCAGGTACGAGGGCACACCCATCACACGCCGGTTTCCGTGCAAAACAAATTCGTCGGCCGTGCCAGATGAGCTGGTGCGAAAGCCGGATCCAGTTCGCCTTCGGGATAACTTGCATCAGATCTTTCTCGATCTTTTCAGGCGTCGTGTTGCGGGTCAGGCCAAGCCGCATGGCCAACCGTTGCACGTGAGTATCCACCACCACCCCCGCTGCGATGTCGAAGGCCGTGCCCAGCACCACGTTCGCGGTTTTTCGAGCAGCCCCCGGCAGCGCCGCTATCGCGTCGAGATCGCCCGGAACTTCGCCCCCGTGCCGCTCGCAGATAAGGCGCGCCGTGGCCTGAATGTTCTTGGCTTTCTGACGGTAAAAGCCGGTCGGTTTCACGATGTCTTCCAGCACCTCGATGGGGGCTTCGGCCAGCGTCTGAGGTGTTGGAAAGCGCCCAAATAGAATCGGGGTCACCTTGTTGACCCGCTCGTCGGTGCACTGGGCCGACAGGATCGTGGCGACCAGCAGCTGAAACGGATTCTCTCGATGCAGCTCGCATTCCGCGTTGGGATGAAGCTTTTTCAACCCACGGAGTACAGCCTTGACCCGGGCCGGATCGGGTGGAAATCGCGTCCGCGCGGGCTTTCGGGTCGCCTTGGTAACGGGTGCGCGCTTTTTCGCTCCGGTGGGCATGCGAAGCCGATGCATATCACGATTGCGGGCTACAATGCTGCCGTGGGCGAACTGGAAGACCTCGACAAAGATCTGTCTATCCTCAAGGACGAGGCCGACAACATCGATCCCTACAAGTACCAGCGTCGGCGTCGCATCATCTATGCCGTGTTGACCGGTGCGGGCCTCGCGGGAATGTCGTTCCTGGTGCTTGAAATGGTGACGCAGCAGCGCAACCCCTGTGAACGCCTCGTCAATTACTTCTGCGCACAGGACAAAGCCTCGCTCAATTGCACGGCCTACCAACCGGTCCTTGATGAATCGGAAAACGACAGCAGCGCCGAGATGCGCGGCTCGATCCGTGCCCAGTGCGAAACGAAGATCACGCGCTTGCTCGACGAAGACAAGGTTGCGGTCCCCTGAGATCGCTCAGGCCGTCTGACGGACAACGAGTTCGGGCACCACCGTCACCACACCGGAGCCACGCGTGCCGGGGTTCACGATCAACTCGAGAACGGCCTCGGCATAGGCCTCGTGGTTCTGATCGATGGTGGTCACTGCCGGATCGACAATGGCGGAAACGTCCAGGTTGTCGTACCCCGTGACCGCAACGTCGCCGGGAACCGAAAGACCGCGCGCCTTCAATGCCTGCACAAGGCCCACCGCCCACAGATCGTTCGAACACATGATCGCGTCACACTTTTCGCGATCGACCAGGTGTCGCAGAGCTTGCTCGATTCCCAATGGCGTTGGTTTTTGCGTTCTCGGTTCGGGATAAAATAACAACCGCTCGCTCAACGCCAACCCGGCCTCGCGCAGGGCCTGTTCGTAGCCCGAGCGACGCACATCGCCCATTTCATCGTCCGGACTCCAGAACTCCCAACCGATGCGCTGGCATCCACGCTCGATCAAACGCCGGGCCAGCATGTAGGATCCCTGCCGACCATCCACGCGCACGCACATTCCCCCCTGCACCATCGCCTTGCCGTGAAACACCACGTTCGAGACATCGGCGAACAATGGCTGCAGGGTCTTTTCGTAACCCCGAATCAGATCGAAGAGACAGACCAGGCCTTCGATCCCCCGCGAACCAAAGTCGTGCAGGTACGCCGCCATCACCTCGGGGTCTTGATGCACCTGTCCGATCATCAACCGAAAGCCGCGCGCACTGGCCCGGCGCTCAAGTGCGGCCAGGCGTTGATACATGACGGGAATGTTGACCGTGTCGAGGATCACGCCAAGGGTCTTCGACCGAATACCCTTGAGCTGTTGCGCAATACGGTTTGGCCGGTAGTTCATCTCCTTCGCAATCGCCAACACCCGGGCGCGTGTGTCCGCGCCCACCCGCACCGAGGCCCCACCGCTTTGGTTCAGCACCTGGGCCGCGGTTGCCCGGGAAACCCCCGCTCGGGCCGCAACGTCCACAAGGCGGGTTACTTTTTCGGGCGTCGACACTTCGATCGAGGTTACCCGAATGCCTCGTGACATCAAGTGCCTTGTTTCTTTTGGGTCGGATGGCAGTAGGCTCAGGTTGCAAACATGATGCTCATTTTCCCCGGATTTTTCGATCTTCAGGTCAACGGCTTCGGCGGCGTCGATTTCAACACGCCCGATTGTTCCAGCGAGCAAATAGCCCGGGCCGTCGCGGCAATGCGTAGCACAGGTGTGACACGATACCTGCCCACCTTCATCACCTCGTCATTCGAGCATTTTTCCGCCTGCGTGAAACCCTTCGTCGGCGATCGCAGCCCCGAAAACCAGGGATTTCACCTGGAGGGACCCTACATCAATCCCAACGACGGGCCCCGCGGCGCCCATCCCCGCGATGCCGTCAGGGCAGCCTCCATCGACGATTTCCGCCGCCGCGAGGAAGCGGCCGGGGGTCGCATCAAACTCGTGACCCTCGCCCCCGAAGTACCGGGTGCCATTGCACTGATTCAGTATCTCGCCGAACACCAGATCGCGGTTGCGATTGGCCACTCCGATGCGACCGCGCAGCAGATTCGAGAGGCGGTGGCCGCGGGGGCCACACTGTCCACGCACCTTGGCAACGGGTCGGCACGTCTCCTACCGAAGCACGACAACCTCATCATGGAACAGCTTGCCGCCGATGGGCTGTGCGCGACTTTTATCGTGGACGGGCATCATCTGCCTGCCGCCAGCGTCAAGGTGATGGTACGGGCCAAGACGCCCCTGCGTTCTTTGCTTGTGACCGACGCGGTCGCGCCTGCGGGCTGCGCCCCCGGCCGCTACACACTTGGCACCGAGATGATCGAGCTTGATGAAACGGGTCGCGTTTCACAGCCAGGCAAATGGCATCTGGCGGGCTCGGCCTTGAAGATGAACGACGCGGTTGCCAACACCGTGAAGTTCACCGGGTTGCCGATCGAAGATGTGCTACCAATGGCGTCCACTCGCGCCGCGCTTGCGGTCGGCTGCAACGCATCTGGAACCGTCAGCGCAACCTGGGATCCCGAGCACCACAAGCTGACCGTCGACAGCGTCGCGAACTAACCGGACGCTCTACTTGGCCGGACAGCCAATCGGCTTGTTGGAGACCGCGATATCGTCCATCCACATGACCGTGCCGGGGTTGGCGTGCCAGGTCTTGGGTCCGAATGCGACCTTCGTGATCTTGGGAATATAAAGCTTACCTTTCGCAGGATCGTTTCCCGCCAGGCATTTGCCTGTGCCGTAGGAGGCCGCAGCGTCTCGAACCTCCATCAACATGTCGGGCTTGCCGTCATACAACACATCGATCGAGTTGGTAACCGCATCCATTTGCATTTCAACGCATCGCCAGCGATTCGCGACGATCGTTCCTTCTCCGCTCACGGAGCAATCCGCATAGGTCCCGCCCCCCCCTGCACCATAGAGGATCATGTTTTTCGCGTCGCCCCAACCACCGGTTGCAAAGAAGATCCCGGATAGGGGACCCTCGCTGCCACCTTCGGCGTGCAGAAAGTTCCAGTGCAAACCAGCCGCCTTCGGTTGCGTCTCAAAATACACCATGGCACGCATGTAGATCTTGTCGCCGGGCAAGAAGCCATTGCCCCGGTGATCCATCCGCGATTCGCCGGAGATGATGACCTTGACGGCCTTCGTTCCCGAATAGGCCTGGCCCGTCTCGACGGAGAGGCTGCCGCGAATGTTCGCAAACTGTCCACCCGGTTTCGACCCGGGCCCATAGGACTCAAAATTGTCGCAGTTCGGGTCCATCGCGCACGGCAGGCCCAATCCTGGAATCGTTCCGCTGGTGCCACCGGTGACGGCAACGGTGCCGCCCGCGCCTCCCGTTTTGCTACCACCGGTTGCTGTCGTTCCGCCGCCGCCGCCCGTCGACTTGCTGCCACCGCTGCCACCCGTGGTGCCGCCCGTTGTGCCGACCTCGCCGCCCATCGGGACTTCGCCGCCCGCTGTACCGCCCGAGTCGTTTCCACCAGCCCCCTCACCGGCTGTACCAGAACCACCCTCCCCGGCCGTGTTCCCTCTTGTCCCGCCCTTCCCTCCACCACTCGATCCGCCCGAACACGCCCCAAACAGGATCCCAACCAATGCCAATTTCGTAAAACTTCCGGAAACGCGCATATCGGAACTCCTGTTTGAAGGCGATCTGGGTCGACTCGTATGACTATTCGAGCAACTGGGCAGCTGTCACCAGCTCGATTCCAGTGATCGAGAAGGTCACCGCAGCACCGCTCGAAGAATGAAGCATGTCAACACGACCGACCTTCTTGAGATCGATACCATTGATCGCCGTGGCTGCCATCATGTCGGCAAATGGAATGGTGTACTTCGTCCATCCGGCCGTCACGATTGTTTTCGTAATCGAGACGTTGGGCTCGCAAGCGACGCCGGTCGGATCTGCACAGGTGCCCTTCATGCTGAGGGGATCGGTGGGAGCCGATGGCCACTGGCCTGCAGCGTAGAGAATGTTGTTAAACTGGGCGCCCTTCAGGTTCGGAACTGCGGGGAACTTTGCCTTCGCCCAATAACGGAAGCCAGCGTAGGCGCTGACGTCGAACCAGTTCCACTGCATGGCCGATTCGTTTACGCGGAAATTGAAACCGTAAATGACGTTCGAGAACGTCGGGATAGCAGGGTTCACCGATTCGAGAGCGTATTTCACGTCGGCGGGAAGAGCCGGGTCGGTGACGGGAACGATATTAACCGTCCCAGCGGTACCATCGGCAGTAACGTAGGTGTAACCGGGCGTGGCGTCGCCGGGTACCAACTTCTCGAAGGTCATCGTTTTGCCCGAGAAGATGGCAACGCCCGCAGAGGCCGGAGGCGTGGTGCCACCCGCTCCGCCAGTCTTCGACGTGCCGCCGGTTCCGCCTGCTGCCGTTCCACCGGTTCCGCCGCCAGTGCCACCGGTTCCGCCACCGGTTCCACCCGTCGTCGACCCACTGGTGCCGCCGGTCTTGCCCGATGTGCCACCGGTCTTGCCCGACGTGCCACCGGTCTTGCCCGACGTGCCACCGGTCTTACCCGTGCCGCCGCCCTTGCCCCCGGTCTTCGTATCGCCCGAGCCACCCTCACCCGAACCATCACCGCCGCCGCCGGAGCTACAGGCGATTGCGCCGCCGCCCAGGGTTGTTGCCAGAAGAATGACCCACGCTTTCGAAGATAAATTCATTATCGATGCTCCTTGTATGCTGTGTGACGATGGATCGAAGCCGAATGGCTCAAACCCGGACGATTTGGGGACCCTTGGTACGCCTCGACTCGTCCCACGGGAACTCAGCCGGCAACAATGAACAAGATCCCGGCAGAAAACAAGCAATCAATCAAACCGGGGGGCTGTGCATGGCCAAGGACGCGCAACCCAACGCGTCAACCGTTAACGAACGCTAATTGCGGACC
This sequence comes from Deltaproteobacteria bacterium, assembly GCA_034439895.1. Classification (GTDB taxonomy): domain Bacteria; phylum Myxococcota_A; class Polyangia; order Fen-1088; family Fen-1088; genus JAWXBF01. Next base: position 3,711 of record JAWXBF010000357.1, on the reverse strand, counting down.
TTGCGCGCGGCCGTTTCGGCGCGACGCCATGCCGCGGTCTGCGGATCTTTGGGGAATCGCCGCACAAGCTCTGCCCAAACAGCGGCCGCTTCGTCATACGATTTGGCAGCTTCCAGCTTTTTCGCGCGGGCGAGAAGCTCCGCTCGCGACGGCGCGGATCCCGATTCTTTTTTCTCGTCCCGTTCTTGCACCACGGATTCATCTGCCACCGAGGCGACCTCTGAATTCGTCTGAGCAATCACCGAAGGCTTCGCCGCACGCGACCGAGCTTCGGCGGCCACGCCAACAGGCGCAGAAGAGGCTTGCGTGGGCGGCGGGGCAGCAGCGGGCGCGCTCTTGGCCGGGGCATGCGCTTGAGCGGGGGCTTCGGCTTCAACACTGCCTCCCGCAATTCCACCAAAGGTGTCATCCAGTGCGTCCCCTTTGCGTCCGAAATCTTTCGTGATACGTTTCGGAGACGATTTGCGGGCAAGCTTGCCGAGCGGCTCGTTTTGGAAACGAACAGCCGGGGGCCCCGCTTTGTCTTCGGCGAGTTCCTGATCGCGATCCTCCGTGCCCGGTTGACCCTCGGTCGGCGCTGCGGCCGTGGCTCGGGCCGCGGGTTCCGAGGTGGACTCCGCCACGCTCCGCATCGCATCGTCGGCGAGTTGTGGGGCGTTCTGACCACGGGTCATGACGAAAATGGCGAAGACGGCTGCCACTCCCACCAGGGAAAATGTATAGGGACGCGAGAACCAGCGCCAGAGCGTCGCAAGAGCGCCTTGCGAGCCTCCGTGATCATCGGTCTCATTTCGTACCACAAGGCGCGCGGGTTCAAGGCCGGATTCTCGCATCCGAGCGGCCTGCTCGGCAGCCGCCGCCAATACCGAGGACCGCACCCGGGAGGGCGCTGGCGAAGACGCGACGGCCAGCGCGCGGCGGGAGATCCGCAACGTTCGCGCGAGCGCATCAACCTCAAGCGAGAAGCCCTCCGATTCTGCCATTGCGGACTCGATCGCCCTGGTCGTCGCCACGTCGGCCTGGTTATAGAGGTAGTCGACGAGTTGTTCTCGGAGAGACTCAAAACGATCCGGAGGCGAGGCATCCGTATTCATCATCGACCTCCTGTCGCAACAGCAACATCGGCATCGGCGAGATCATTCAGGTCGGCGAGCAACACGCGCAGCCGTTCAAGTGCATAGCGCATGCGACTTTTGACGGTGGGTTCGCTCGCCCCCACGGCAAGGGCGATCTCTGCAAACGGCATTTCCATCACTTCTCGCATCAGAAAGACCTCTCGTTGCTCCTGCGGCAACTGGGCGAGCGCCTGGTCCAACCGAAGTATCGTTTCCTTGTCGCGCAAACGTGATTCACCGTCGGGCTCGTGGCCCGCAATTTTGTCGAGCAACCTCGGGCCCGAGTCATCATCGCCAATGCGCTCGGGCGTTGCATCAAGGGAAGCGGCTTTGCGATGCACCTGGCGGCGTGCGTGATCGGTGCAGAGGTTGCGGGCAATCGAAAACATCCACGTGGAAACCTTCGCATCGTTGCGCCACTCGGACGCGCTTCGTATCACACGCATAAAAACCTCCTGCAAGAGATCCTCTGCGGTATCAGGATCGCCCACGTAGCGTCGCAGGAAGTTCCACAAACGCAGCTCATGGCGGGATACCAGAGTCGCGAACGCAGACTCGTCGCCCTTCTGGTATCTCGCCATGAGTTCCTCGTCTTGCACTTCGTGCATTTGCGCCTGGCATCGTCGCTCATTGTGAGCAGAACGCCAAGCGCGTTGGCCTAGCGACCGTTCCAATGACGGGGCGGACGGGCATAATGTCGGGTCGAAGCCGGAAACGGCTCGGCGGTTTCGCGCAAGTCGACATCCGAATAGTAAGGACCGTCGACATCAACTCCCATCGCAATGAGACCGGAGCGGTCGTTGTACCGCATGCCCAGGGTCAAGGAGGGATACGAACCGTTGGCGCGCACAAACTCGACCTCGTGGACCTGAGAGCCGACCGCCTCACCAAACTCGGTCCCAAGACCGGGCCGATTCTGCGCCTCGGCTCGCTTCCGCAAGCTTCCGCCGCCGGAACGTCCTTCTGATGCTTCCGGCTTCGACGACTCGGCATAGACATCGGCAGGAGCCGCCGCCGGTGCGCCCTGGCTGGCACCGCCATGGACCGAGCCGAGGCCCTTGTCGTCGTGCTCTCCTTCATAAGAACGAGAAGGTGCTGATTCGTCGCGCCGGTATCCGTAAGGAACCGGGGTCGGGCGATAAAGCGGCCGCGGGGGGTAGATCCTTTCCGGAAAAACCGCCACGCCAATCACCCCCACGTTGCGAGCCTTGCCTTTGCTGGCGGCGTACGAAGACGAGACCGAACCGAAACGAAAGGTGGCCGCCTCGTACTGCGACAGGCGCCATCCGTCGATATCGACCGAGCTCCATGCGCCAACCAGGTAGCCGCGCTTGCTGAAGTCAGCGGACTTGCCATCAACCACATCGAGTCCGTCGACCGAAACCACGGCCTCAATCCGGCGCCCGGTACGGTTGTGCACCCGCAGGGTGTAGCGCTGTCCGTGTTGACCCATGATGACGGTTTCGCCACGGTGCTCAAACGTCGCAGCCTGGTTTCCGTCCAATAGAACTTCCACCGCATAGCTGCCCCGGTCAGCGGTCAGGGGTGCCGTTGCGCGCGCCGATCCGGGTGCGGTACAGGCAATGGCGGCGGCAGCGAGTACGCCGGTTAGAAGAAGAGCTTTATTCGAGTTGATTGTGTTCATTGGGACCTCCGATGAGGTCTTGAACGCCACAGACAGGAAAAAGATCTAATTCAGGCTTCGATCGCCGCAACACAGCGCACAGCGTCGAAGCCCGGCCGTCGCCCCGAAAGCGATTAGCTCTCGAGCGGATGACGCACTTGCTGCGCCTGGGGACCCTTGGGACCGTCGAGCAAATCAAACTCGACAACTTGGCCACCCTTCAATGTGCGGTAACCGTCAGCCACGATGGCTGAATGATGCACAAAGATGTCGGGGCCTTCACCGAATTCGATGAACCCGTAACCTTTTGAGTTGCTGAACCACTTCACCTTGCCCGTTGTCACCACTGGATTATTTCTCCTGCTTGTCTCTCGCACTGCGGCGTCGAACGCCACCGTACGATTGAACTGGAAGGTACGCCGTCCCGAATAAGAGTCAAGGCAATTTCAGGTTAATGGAATGCGTCTGACTGCGGCTTCATCGAATTTCCAGATTTCGTCTAGTAATCGCGTGGTTACCTTGCCTGGAGCGGGGGCACCAAGGATTTCGCGGATGCACGCAACCCCTCCACAGCCAACCACTAATAGGTCATTAATATTTGACGCAACGACTCCTCCAATGGCGATGATTTTCGGGTGGCATTTTGCCGCCTCTGTAAGTGTGTGTACGCCCTTGGTGCCAATAATCCCTGCCTTTGCAGGGGTTTCGAAGACTGGACCGAAGAAGGCAAAGTCGGGACAAGCTGCCACGCCTGTGGCGAAACGCCTCAGCTCACTGAGGCAGTGCGTCGAAAAACCCAATTCCAGTTGCGGGTAAAATTTGCGAGCCGTTTCGAGAGCAACTGTCGTCACCCCCAACTGGACACCGTCGGCTTCGACACAAAGAGCCACATCGATTCGATCGTTGATGAAGAGGCGAACCTGGGCTTTTCGGGTGATTTCCCGCATGCGGTGGGCGATTTCGGTGAGTTCT
>JAWXBF010000356.1:0-17623 GCA_034439895.1 Deltaproteobacteria bacterium | reverse complement strand
ATCGCGTCTTGTCGAGCACCGAGGTCACAACCCTCGCATCGGGGATGTGAGGCGGAGCGAAGGCCGGCCCATCCTTTACTTCGCGTTTGTTAACGTGTGGCAAAACACCACAATTGCGCAAACACTCTTTACTCGCCACGGCTCGCAACACGCCTACCCTTGTGGGTATGCGGTACCCGGAAGTTTTGCAGTGGGTTGCATGGTTCGGCGTGCTGGCCTCCGTTGGCTGTGCGGGATCGAGCACCGGTAGGGTTTCCTCCAACGGTTCCGGTGGATCCGGCGAGGGGGGCTCCAACGCGGCGGGCTCCGACCAACCGGCAGCGGGTGGTAGTGATACGAATGGTCCCACTGGTGGCACGGCCAGCTCGGGTGGAACCGGGGTTGGCGGCAACGCACAAACTGGCGGCGTGACCGCGACCGGCGGTGCAGCCAGCGCAGGTGGTCAAGCGTCAACCGGCGGAACTGGTAACACGATTCCGCCGCCCCCACCGAAGGGCACGGTACCCATGTTCATCGCAGCAGGACAAGGCGGGCGAACCATCACCTCTTGCGACGATGGCATGACCTGGGTTGCCAACCATCAATACGCGGATGCGAACGAAGACCATTCGCCCTACGCACACAAGGGCCTGGCCTACGGCGACGGCAAGTTCATCGTGATTCTGGCCTGGGGTGCGGATGTGTCGCTAAAGGTCAGCACCAACGGCGTCGACTGGACGCGCGACGCTTCCTTCGGCAGCGGCTTCTACGGCGGCATCGGATACGGCGGCGGCCGTTTCGCGATGTTGCGCCAGGACGTAACCCAGTATTCAATCACGGGCGAGAAGCCCTGGGTTCGTGCCAAGACTCAACCGAGGGCGGACTTCCGCGAGGGCGGCGGTGGCGGTGGTCTCGACAAGGGCGTGTTTGCAGGTGGCAGCGATGCCACCGACATGAGCTGGGACGGCGCGCAAACATGGCGCAGCACCGGATGCCCCAACCTGGGCTTCGGCGGCATCGGCCAGGAAGGCGGCATTGCGTACGGCAATAACACATTGGTTCTGGTCGGAGGAAAGGGAACGACCTGTCGCTTGCGCAACGATGGCGCGGACCGAAAGACCGGCTCTCTTGGCGAGACCATCTCGGGCAAGATGTTTTTCACGGGCGGTGCCTTTTGGATCGGCAACGGCAATCATGGGTTTAGCAGCACCGACGGCGAAACCTGGACGCGTGTTGCGTTTTCTCCCAACACAGTCGGCATTCACGCGATCGCAAAAGGTGACAGCGGCACCTACGTCGGCGTGGACCACTCCGGCGACAAGTTCTACCGCAGTACGAATGGTATGACCTGGACCGCAGCGCAGGGACCAACGGGAAACAGCCTGTTCCGCGTGGTGTTCGGTTACGGCAGCCCTGGCGCAACGTGTAAGGCGCCATAGGGCGGGTAGTTATATTGTGACCCCAGCGGGATTCGAACCCGCGTTGACGCCTTGAAAGGGCATTGTCCTGGGCCGGACTAGACGATGGGGTCAGGACGATTGAATAGTGTAGTGGGTAAGTTAGAGGTTGGTAATTTTAAGAAGAAGATTTCGGCAACTGGTGAGCCCTGTAGGAGTCGAACCTACGACCAAGAGATTAAAAGTCTCCTGCTCTACCAGCTGAGCTAAGGGCTCGGAGGGCGTGTTTTGTACCAGCCGACGCCGCCCGAGTCAAAAGGGAAAAACAGCGATCCCCTACTCTTCCGCACCAAAGTAATCGAGAGCCCGGGCCGCAGCCAGCTGCTGCGCCGCCTTTTTGGTTCGCCCCGAAGCCCGCGCGTACTCGCGATCCACGATAAACACCGATATTTCGAAGATTTTTTCGTGTTCCGGGCCCGCTTCCGACACCAGCGCGTAGGTCGGCGCCGACTTGAACTTCGCCTGCGCCAGCTCCTGCAGGCGCGACTTGAAATCGTTATCGGCCGAGAACGACGCCCCGTGCAGGAAGGGCCCCATCAGTTTTCGGATGACCCGGGTCGCCGCCTCAAACCCCGCATCTGAGTGGACCGCACCCACAATCGCCTCGACCGTATTGGCCAGAATCGACGTGCGCACCCGGCCTCCTTCCAGCAGTTCCCCCCGGCCGAGGAATATCCACTGCCCCAGGTTCATCCCCTCCGCGACTTTCGAAAGACCCGTTTCGTTCACCAGCGCCGCGCGCATTTTCGAGAGCTGTCCCTCAGGGTGTTCCGGGAACTGCTGCATCAACATGTCGCTGACCGCCAGGCCCAGCACCGCGTCACCCAAAAACTCGAGCCGTTCGTTGTTGACGATCGCGGCATCGGAACGCTGTTCGTTCACCCACGACTTGTGCGTCAACGCAGACCGGCACAATGCGGGTTCTTTGAACACATACCCCAGAAGGTTTTCGAGCGCTTGAAAATCAGACGCGGACTCAGCCATTGCAAACTCAGTTTAACTCAGACGAAGCCGATCAGTTGCCTTGAGGCGTCGGCGTTGCCGCACCCGGAACGGCCGCACCCGGTACCGCACCCCCAGGTCGGCCCAGGCCGCTGTTGTTGCCCCAACCACCCCGGCCCCAACCCATTTGTGTGCGCATTTCCTCAAACTGACCGAACTTTTGTTCGCCCAACAACTTGCGCATGTCATCGCCACTTTTTTGGTACAGCTCGCGCATCTGGTCGCGCAACTGATCGCGATCGATCTTGCCTTCCCGAATGGCATCGAAGAGCTCGCGCCGCCTTTCCTGGGTCGATGAAATCATTCCATTGAACTTCTCGGCGTCTGCGGGCGCCAGTGCCAGCTTGGTGGTCAACTCCGCTCGTACCTCGCTGACCCGTTCCACCGAGCGTTTCTGCCGTTCATCTTCGCGGACTTTTTGCTGGGCACCCATCTGAGCGTTGATGAAATTGCGCAACTGTTCACGCGCTTCTGCGCTTGCAAGCACCGGAGGCAAGGGCAATTCACCATCCTGGCTCGCAACAATGGCCCCCAGGCCACCGGCCTCGTTTACCGCATCACCCAGTGCTTCAAGCGCTGGCAAAAAATCGGGCGGCAAGTTGGGGTTGTTCAGGCGCTCATCTTCGCGAACGCTGGGCCGACTCGGATCCACGCGCCAGGTCCCTTCCCGCTCGCGGTCCGCTTCCGCAGCACTTTCCTGTACGGCGTTCAGCTTCTCGGTCAAACCGGCAAGCTGACGTTGTTGCTTGATGATGTAGGCCCCTTCGGTCACAAGGCCGGCGAAAAGACCAAACCCAAGGAAGATCGCAAATAGACGCATCGTGTGTTGGGACGCATCCTAGCGCCACAAGGTCTGGCGCACGAGACGTCAATACGTCGGCGACTGCGCTTCCCGCAAAAGTCGGCGCCACATCAATTTCAGGCCGCCACCCGGGAGCCCCTCGGGCGGCTCGGATAGAAAGCGGGCGCCAAGTTCGAGGAAGGCGCGGCTCGCAGGGGCAGACGGAAACAGGTCCAACACGGGCCGACCGTGCAGGATGGCACGAGGGACATTGTCGTCCCGGGGGACATAGCCCAGCAGGCCGAGGCGCGTCTTCAGAAAACGGGTGGCGACCGAAGATAGACGGGGAAACACTTCGCGGGCGGCGCGCGCGTCGACCACCGGGTTGATCACCACCGAGAATCGCAACACACCGGATTCAACCGACAGCACCTTCAAGGCCACGTAGGCGTCCAACAACGACGTGGGTTCCGGGGAAACCACCAGGATCACTTCCTCGGCGGCACCGGCAAAAAAGCGAACATTGGGACCAATGCCAGCGCCGGTATCGAGCAACACCAAATCGTAGTCATCTTCGATCGGTTCGAGCATATCGATCAGGCGTCGCTTTTCTTCATCGCCAAGCGACGTGAGAGAAGAGATGCCCGAACCCGCCGACAAGAGCTTGATGCCAAATGGCCCATCGACAAGAACCCGTTCGATGGGAGCCTCGCCCGAGAGGAGATGGCCAACGTGATAACGCGGCTTCAAGCCGAACAAGATCTCGATGTTCGCCAGACCAAGATCGGCGTCAATCAACAACACCCGCTTGCCAAGGCGAGCCGCCGCCACCGCGAGGTTCGCTGCGACGTTGCTTTTGCCCACGCCACCCTTGCCGCTTGTCACTGCGACGACGCGCAACCGATCGCGAACCGCGCGCTCGAAAAGCTCGGGACCTGGCGTCACATCGGCGTTCACCGCTTGCCTCCCGCCGCCGTGCTCGAGCCGCCGAACAAGATATCGAGCACCTGGTTTTCTAGCGCGAGACGTTCAGGTGGCGTGGGCTTCACGGCTGGAATCTCCTGGCCATCGTGTGTTGCGTTTAACACGACAGGCGGCGTTTTGATCTGCAACGGTTCCGGATCGGGGTTGGGGCCTAGCAACTCAAGGCCCGCTTCAGTGTCCGCCAACAGGATGCGCTCGCCGTCGATCTCTGCCAGCACGAGCACGCGGTTGGGACTGATGGTCTTCTTCTCGAGAATCTTGATGTGGCCACTCCCCATCCGGGCGGCAAGTGGATGAAATATGGTCTTGACCCCGCCATCGGCGGTCCATTCGCGAAGCCGCAGCGCAATCGGTTCGCGAAACAAGAGGCCAACGCCGCCGAGGAGAAGAACAGCAGACAGCAAGACGTAAACCCAGCCCGGGCCGCCTTTCTGTGTTGGGACTGTGATGACCGCTGGCGTCCGCAACGGAGGCTCCGCGGCGCGTGTTTCGGTTGCTACTTTTTTCCCGAGAAAGCGTGTGGGTTCCGGCGTGGCAGTGGAAACCAATACGGGTTCCGCGGCGGGAGTGGGCGTAGGTGTGACGACAGGCTCAAGTGCGGACGGATGGTCGGCCGCCTCGCGTACGCGGGGCAAGGCAGCAACAGGTTCCGCGGAAACGTTCACGCTCGCGGCTGCACCACAGGGAAGTTCAATTCGCAACACGCTATCCACCGAGCGAATGCGGGGCGTGTCGCCACAGGTAGAGCCTGCTGGCAAGCGCATTTTCAGCTCAATACGACGCGAATGGCGGTGGGCCTCCACCGGTATCGATTCAGGAGTCGGGCTCGACCAGGCTCGGTTGTCAGGACGCACGCGCACGCCCTCAACGTAGATCGTGAACCAGGAAGATGAACGCTTCGTCGTGACAAAGCCAGGGTCGATTGCGCCGTCGGACTTCACATCCACGACGAGACGGGCGTCGGTCAGACGCGTATCAACCGATTCGACAAAGGTGGCCTCGCCGGCACCGGTCAACGCCAGGGTGCACCAGCCGACCATTATAACGACCGCGGTCATTTCTTCTCGCCTGCTTCCGTATGCGACGACGTCGCATCGGGGCGCGACACGATGCTGGTGATCCGCACCCCGAATTTGTCGCCCACAACCACAGCTTCACCGTGGGCCACCAGCTTGTCGTTGATGAGAATGTCGAGCGGCTCACCAGCCGTCTTGGTCAATTCGACGATACCGCCTTGCCCCAGTTCCAGTATCTGTTCAATCGAAAGACGCGTGCGACCCAGTTCCACTGAAACGTCGAGAGACACGTCCACAATGGAATCGAGACCCAAATATTTCGTACCCGTTTCACGATTCGACATGAATTTCTTCCTGAATTTCGACGGCGGCGTTGCCCTTCTGGGTGCGCGGCCACGCAAGAAACTTTTTCTTGCCACCCACGTAGACCGCAATCGGACCGTCTTTCGGCTGTGAAAGCGGCAAGATATCGCCGACCTTGAGAGCCATCAGCTGTGACATTTCAATGCGCGTGCGGCCCAACTCGGCGCACACGTCAGTGGGCAATCGTCGCACAGCCTCTGCCATCACGCTTGCGAATCGCCGATCCCAGGTGCCTTTTTCCTGCTGCGCGTGGGTCAACCGTGTCTTGAACGGCTCGATGATCGAAACCGGCATCATCAGGCGCAGCTTGCCGCGAAGTGAACCCAACAACTGGTACTCGAACAACAGCCCGGGTTCGCTGTCGTCGGCGATGCGGCACAAACGTGGATCAGTCTCGAACCTCTCGATACGGGGCTCGAAGCCCGCGACCGCTTGCCAGGCCTCGGCCATCGCATCGGTGAAGGTTTGCAAGATCTTGGCCAGCACGGCGCAATCAATCGTCGTCAACCGAAGATCGTCCGCCGATTCCGTCGACCGCATGAACTTGCGTTGACCGAGCGCCGCGGTCACAAGCATTCGGGCGGTTTCAGGATCGAGCGCCAGCAAGGCCAGGCGTTCACCACCAAGGTGAACCTTACCCAATGCGGGAGGAGTCGAGAACACGCGCTGTAGCTCACCAAATCGCAACACGGTCGCGGGAGAAGCGGCAGCCCGTACCGGCAACGATAACCGCGCGCCGAGCGAGGCCGCAAAGCGCAACGCCAGCCGTTCATCGAGTGCCTCAAGCACCGGCATGCGGCGGTGGACGATCCAGTCGCGGCTGGTCAGGTCGTAGGGCACGACCTGCGCGGAGGCTGCGGGTTGCGGGGTTGCAGCCGAACGGCGTCCCTCATCGATGGCCGCCATAAGGGCCTCGAATTCACCGGGATCCAGCTGGGGTGTCGACATCGGACTCCCAGTGGAGCAATTCGCGTGCCGGGCCTCGGCAAATCCAACTCCTTGAATTCACAGGATTTGACTCGCCACAGCTTTGACGCGCGCCCCGCGCCCGCGTCAAAGCTGTGGCGCGGCCCTTCGACCCCGCGCCAGAATTATCGCCCTGCTCTATCATCGTGGGATGCCGCTGCCGAACACAATCGCCTCCAGCCCGCGGGTGGCCATCCCTCTGCGTGCGGTGTACGTATCCCTACTGTTCGGGTTATTCGTATTGCGCTTTGGGTTGGGATGGCTGGGATTGCGGCTGCGTGCATCGGGGACTGCCGCCCGCCAAAAATGGCTGGGAAATTGTGTGGTCTCTCTGTTTCGCGACCTCGGCGCCACGTTCATCAAGATTGGTCAGATCATGAGCACACGCCCGGACTTGTTGCCGGCCGCGGTTGTACACGCGCTCGAAGGTCTGCAAGACAACGTCGGACCGTTTCCTTTTCAGGACGCGTGTGCCACGATTGAAGAAGATCTGGGTAGACCTCTTGCCGAACTGTTCATCGAGATCGCCCCACATCCCGTCGCCTCTGCTTCGATAGCGCAGGTGCATCGAGCGCGATTGCAGGGTGGCCGCGTCGTCGCCATCAAGGTTCGTCGACCGAACGTGGTCAAACTTTGCGAGTTTGACCTTTCGGTATTGCGACTGGGTGCGCGGATTGCCAGTTGGCTTCCGGGCATGAAGCATCTCGATCCCGTTGGCACCGTGGATCAGTTTGCCAAAGCCGTGCGTGCGCAACTCGACCTACGTAGAGAAGCCGCCAACAATCGCCGGTTTCGCGCAAACTTCTCCGAACAAAGCGACACCGTGTTTCCTGAACTCGTGGATTCGCATTGCAGCGAACGCGTGTTGACGATGTCCTACATCGAAGGCACGAAGGTTTTCGACGTTCGCGACCTTCATGCGGATCCCGGGCGCATCGCCCGCACAGGCCTGCGAACGTTGCTGAAGATGATCTTCATCGATGGCTTCGTACACGCGGACCTGCACCCTGGAAATCTGCGTGTCACGCCCGACGGAAAGCTGGCCGTGTTTGATCTGGGACTCGTGGGAGAGATCAGTCTCACCCATCGCCAGCTTTTCGCACGCTACTTTGCGGCCTGGGCCCAGCGCGACGGCGACACGATGGCACGCCTCATGATCGAAATTTCGACGGGTGGGTCACCCGGTAAGGATACTTTCGAGCACTTCCGCGCGGACACCATCGCGTTCGTTGGACGATACTGGGGTCGTCGGCTCGGCGACGTTCAACTGGCGAAAGTGCTCTTTCGTCTGCTTTCACTCCTGCGCCGCCACCGGATCCGGGTGCCATCCGAATTCACCACTGTTCTCATCGCTGTTGCCATGACCGAAGGCGTCGGCAAGCGCCTCGATCCAAACCTCGATTTGATGGCCGAGGCGTTGCCCTTCTTTTTGGCTAACCGCCCGGGCATGGCAGCCACAACCGTCAGTGACTGAGCAGCTTCTCCGAAAGGGGGACGCGGGCGTGACCCTTGTAGTGGAAATCCACGCGCAGGGATGTTCCGCCGCCAAGCTGAAAATAGGTCACACGAATCGGATGGTGCCCCTTCTTCAACGCCACCTCACCACAAACGTCGCGTACCCCGTGAACCCCGTCGTTGTCCACGATGAGATCGTTTTCGATCTCGATCAACGAACCATCATTGGATTCGCTGCACAACACGTACACACCTTCCTCCTCGGCATACACCTTCCCTGTGTAGCGAACGACAAACTCGATATCCCGATGATCCTTCGGTAGCACAATCGTCGGCAACACGCCCTGACCCTTGCGACGCAACAACTTGGTTGTCGCGACGCCGCGGGCTGTCTCGACGGCGCCTTCGAGATACTCGTACGCAATGCCAGGCGCGCCCGGCTCGGCGGTTCCTTCGTGAATCTGCAAGGCCTTCAGTGTCATCTGCGATGCCCGGCTTGCGTGTCCGCCGGGGTAATACGCCGTCGCCTTCACGGTGCCCCCCTGCTCAACTTTCAATGGGCGTATGTACTGCTCGGATTGCGGATCCGGCTCGGTCCCGTCCATTGTGTAACGGATGACTTCGGCCAGAGGGGGCAAAGCGATCGTGACCTCGGTCGAGTCGGAAAAGAAGGGATTGGCGGTGATGGTCGGCCGTGGCACGAAATAGTTCACTTCCATGGCATCGAAGCGTTTGAAATGTGCTGGCAAGCGTCGAAAGAAATCCTCCCAGCTGCGAGCCTCTTTCTGCACCCACAACGTATCCGCCACCGCCGCCATGGCAGTCGCAACGGCATATTCGACATCCGCCGGAACCTGGCTTTCCTCACTCCACAGATGTCCCTGCGCGCCTTGCACCAGTGCCGCTTCCGCGGCGTTCAGTCCCAAAGGTACCGGATCGTATTCGTAGGTTTTGCGAAGATCCGCCCAGTCCTTCTGCAATCCAGAACGAACCGGTGTGAAGTAGTACACATCCGAGTTCGCTACGACTGTTTCGTGACCAGCCTTGATAGCGGGCATCAAACCATCCCCGCCCTTCCAGGGCATGATGATCGAACCGGCGGGCGCCCCACCCTCGGTCATTTCCTGCCAACCAACCGTACGACGACCATTTTCGCTGAGGAAGGCTGCGACCCGCTTGACGAAGTACGATTGCAGTTCATCCGAGGCGGTCATCCCTTCTTTTTTCATCAAGGCCTGACACACCGAGCTCGCTTCCCACGACGAACGATTCACCTCGTCGGCGCCAATGTGAATCATCGGCGATGGGAACAGTGTCAACAACTCGGTCAGGACATCCTGGACAAAGATGTACGTCCCTTCCTCGCAAGGACACAGGGGGTCCGAGAAGGGATAAACGGAACCATATGGGACGCTATACTTTTTGTTGTTGACGCAGGAAAGTTCGGGATACCCGGCAAGGACTGCTTGTGAGTGACCGGGCATGTCGATCTCGGGAATGATCGTGATCTGCCTGACCGAGGCGTAGGCAACGATGTCTCGTATTTCGTCCTGCGAATAAAATCCGCCGTAGGGTTCGCCGCCCGTGGGAACCTTCTTGCGAAACGCCGCCTGCCGCCCCCATTCCTCATCTCGATGGTCCTCACGCCAGGCCCCGATCGAGGTCAGGCGAGGGTACTTTTTGATCTCGATTCTCCATCCCTGATCGTCGGCAAGATGCCAGTGAAACCGGTTCATCTTGTGCATCGCCAACAGATCGAGGTAACGCTTGATGAACGACGCCGGAAAGAAATGGCGCGAGACGTCCAGGTGCATGCCGCGCCAGGCAAAACGCGGTTCATCCTCGATCGCAACCGCCGGGACCTCAATCGGCAAGTTTGTCTTCGACGGCGGCAACAACTGCAACAAGGTCTGCACGCCCCAGAACAACCCCGCCGACGAAGGGCTCGTGATCGTCACCGCCCCCTTGTCTACTGCCAAGGAATACGATTCGGGCTTTCCGGCACCCGAAATCCGCAACACGATTCCGGCGTCGGATGCCGCGGCCATCTTTGGCGCGTGACCGGTGCGAGCGGCAAGCGCTTCCACCAGCAAGCCTGCCACCGGCTCCGCACCCACACCGGTCGCGGACACGGTTGCGGACTCGGTCAGCATGAACGAAGCGGCCGAGGGTCGCATCGCGCGGGGTTTCGGCACGAGCTCTGGCCCCTTGAAGGGTTCGGAAGGAGCCGTTACGGACGGCACCGCGGGCGTCGGTTCGCGTTTACAAGCTGGAACGACCCACAGTGCCGAAAGAAGCCAGAGGTGAGAGGGGACGCGGAAACACATGGACATAACCAGTTATATGCGCACATCTCAGGTTCCCGGTCAAGCGGCTGCCGATCCTTCTGCAGCGAACCTAGGCCGGGCTGCTCCCCCGCCCCACCATTGACTCCATACGGTCGAGTGCGGTTTGCAACTCGGCCATGGGCGGACCAAACGAAAAGCGAACGTAGTTTCGAAAACGCGAGTGCATACCCGCGCGTCGCTTGCCCGGATTTACGTCAAAGAACTCACCGGGAACCGTGATCACCTTTTCGGCAAGCGCAGCACGGAAAAAGCCCATGCCTTCGGATAGCGGTGCAGGCAGCGCCGCAACATTGCCCCAGCAGTAGAACGTTCCCTCGGGAGGTCTGTCGAAGCGCACGCCCATCCGACCCAGACGCGACAACATCATTTCGCGCTTGTCCCGAAACGCATCGTGAATCGAGCGCGTCTCGGCCATCACATGGGCGTCTTCCAACAAGGGAATCGCAGCACGCTGCGCCGGGCGATTGCCGCCGCCGTCCAGAAACGAGCCCGCACTCGCAACGGTATCGATGACAGACTTCGGTCCCACCGTCCAGGTCACGCGCCAGCCAGGGTAACGCCAGTTTTTCGTCAGCCCGTCAAAAACAACCACGGGATCCTTGTCCACATCCTCGACGTATCGGGCCGCGCTTTCCATCGGCAACGTCCCCGGCGTTGCCGTCCAAACGTAGTGCGAATAGAACTCGTCTAGCAATAGACAACAATCCAGCTCACGCGCCGTTGCGACCCAACCCTCGAGCGCCTGACCCTGGATGTGCTTTCCCGTTGGGTTGCACGGGTTTGACACCAGCAAAGCCCCGAGGCCCCTACCGGTGATCTCCTTGCGCAGATCCTCGATCGAAAAGGCATATCCGCGCTCGCCCTCGAGCAAGATTGGGATCGCCGTGAAGGCATGAAACACATGCAACAACTCTTCGTAGGCCGTGTAGTCCGGCAAGAAGTGGCCGAGGTTCACCGAACCCAAGCTGGCAGCGGCGCGGGTCAAGGCAGCACGCCCTCCACCGGAAACGCTGACGTTCTCCGCGCTGTATTGCGAACGCCGTCCTTTGCGGTACAGGCGGTTGTAGTGCGAAGCAATCGCCTCACGCAACTCCCACAACCCTGCAACGGGTGCGTATTCCTGATCTGCCGGATCCACCGCGATTTCGCGCAGACGTTCCGGCGCACCGGGCAACGGACCCGTGTCAGGCTGACCTTGACCCAGATTGCACCAGCCTTCTCCCGAACGGCGATAACCTGCCTTCTCGGCCTCCGTGGTCACGTAGATGACGCCGGTACGAGGCACCGGACGGAAGGCGCTGATGGTGGGGACTTCAGGTTTCTGGGTCGGTGTGGACATGAAACAGCTCGGAAAGTTGTTGTAGCGCATCGGGCGCCAACACGCGCGACTGGGCATTTTTCTCGCGTGCGACCCCCAGAATAACCTGCCCGTGATGCCGGTACGAAGCCGCCAGATTCGGATCCACCGCGGCCACTGCCGCAAGATGTCGACGCACGGTTGCCACGTCCCCTCGTTCTACGGGCCCCGTCAGTGCCTCGGGCAAGCCCACCCGTTCGAGGTTTTCGGCCACGCTGTGCAACAAAGTCGCCAGGGCGCGGGTGCCCTCGGCATTCGAGATCCCCGCCGCTTGCAGCATCTTGCGAGCACCATCCGCGAGTCCAACGGCGGAGTTGGCGCAATAGCACGCAGCCGCGTGATACAGCGACATCGCTTCAGCGTGCAACAGCAACACATGGCCACCCATCGCGATTACAAGCGCTTGCGCAACCGCGACGGCAGCGGGATCGCCCTGTACGCCGAATGACAAACCATCGGGCAACGCGACCTGGCCGCGTGACGGCGCCGAAAAAAACGGATGCATCGTTCCGACGGCCTTGACCGAGTTGGCTATGCCCCCAAGCGCGGTCCGGGCTGGCCAGGCGCCCGAAAGGTGTAGAACGGTTTGTGCCTGCCCCACACCCGCGAAAACGAGATCGGCAGCGGTTGCCGCGACATCCGAGTCCCGCGTCGCAATCACGACCACATCCGCCAATAGCAAGGCGGCGGGAAACGCCTCTGCCGTGGCGGGCACATCCAGGTTGCCCACAGCCGCCTGCGTCGCCGCAAGCCGCCGACCATGAAGTCCGACAACCGAAACACCGCAGTGCACCATTCGTCGCACAAGAGCCGAGCCCATCCCCCCCGGTCCGACCACGAACACCTTGAGGTTGTTCACCGGACCCCATCGCGATAGAGGCTCGCGCTTGCAATGATTTTCAGCACGCGGCGAGGCACGAGCGAATCCACCGAAAGACCGGCCCCAATGCGCGCGCGCACCTCGGTCGAGCTTATGTCTGGGATGGCAAGGGATCCCGGCCCACCGCCAGCTTCGTCGGCGCCACGCCGCTGCACGATGATAAACGGCACGGTGCTTTTCAATTCCGCAGCACGATGCCACGTGTCGGTTTCCCGCAAAAGATCGGATCCGATGACCAGGCTAAATCGGTGTTCGGGATACTTGAGCCGAAGCGCCGAGATGGTATCAAACGTACGACTTGTACCGCCGAGTTCCCTTTCGATGGTTTCGATCCGGATACGCGGCCCGAGATCTCCGCAAAACGCCTCGCACATTTCAAGTCGCAGTTCGTAAGGAACCAGGGCTTTATCAAACGGATGTTGAAAGCAGGGCATCAACCACAGTGCATCGACGGCCTGCGTTTGTAGCACCCATTGTGCCGCCAACGCATGCCCCATGTGAGGAGGGTTAAAACTGCCGCCGAAGAGTGCGACATGCATGGGTCTACCGATAAAGCAGGTGGGGTGCACGCGTCTGCGCGAACTCGGCCTGCGACCCGGACCAGGTGGCGGCAAGTTCTGCCATCGTGGCGCCCGATTCGATGCCCTTGCGAATGCGCTCGTTTCCCGTCAACAGATCAATGGCAGGGCGATCCGATACGAATTCGTATTGTTCCGTCCGCCAGCCAAATCCACCGCCCTGTTGATACAAGGCTCGCACCACCGCAACGCCTGTGTGGTACGAAAGGAAAGCCGGGCGATTGTCGACGTGCAACTGGACGCCACCACAGGACTTGCGCCCGTGCTTCTGAAACGTCGGCTCGAAGCCCATCGGCCGGAAACGCACGCCCGGAAGTTTTTCGCGCGTCAATGCATCCGCCAGTGCTTGACCGTTGACCCAGGGCGCCCCGACGATTTCAAACGGGCGCGTCGTTCCCCGCCCTTCGGAGATGTTGGTGCCCTCAATCAGACACATGCCGGGATAGACGATGCCGGTATCCAGCGTCGGCATGTTGGGCGATGGCATCACCCAGGGCAGGCCTGTTTCATCGAATAGCATGTCGCGCCGCCAACCCTCCATCGGCACCACCGTGAGCGCGACGTCGAGAGGTTTGCACAGAAAGCGGCCCGGTATGCCCACACACGCCATCTTGGCAATCTCGCCAATCGTCAAACCGTGGCGCACAGGCAATGACCCAAGGCCCACGAACGATTCGAAACCAGGGTCGATTGCGCCACCCTCCCACAGTGAACCGCCAAGCGGGTTCGGACGATCAAGCACCACGATCTCGATGCCGGCCTTCGCTGCAGCTTGCATTGCGAGCGTCATCGTCCAGACGTAGGTATAGTAGCGGCTGCCGATATCCTGCAGGTCGACAACCAACACTTCCAGATCGTCAAGCGATCCAGGAGGTGGCGTGAGCGACGCAAAAGAATCGCCATACAAACTGACCACGGGAATTCCGGTAAGCCTGTCGACCTGCTCGCCAACCCCGATCATGTCCTGTGCCTCGCCTCGAACGCCATGCTCGGGTCCGAAAAGACGCACGGGCTTCACCCCGGCAGCCATGAGAGCGTCCACTGCGTGCACCAAATCGCCGTTGACACTTGCAGCGTGACACAGGAGGCCCAGACGACGGCCGCGCAGCCGATCCGCTTGATCGGCACACACGGCGTCGAGTCCCGACCGGATCTTCATCGGATCCGGAACCGCATTACGCGATTTTCACAGCCTGGAACACCGGCTGACCACCCTGGTTTACCAACTGGAAGCGCACCATGCGACAGTTCCACTTACGACGCAGTCCACCTTCTACGAGGCGCAGCTTTGCAGTGAACATCTGCACGGCCACGCCGTCTGCGCGGGCGCCCGAAGCACGCATCGCATTGAGGTACTCGTTGAACAAACGTGGGTAGTAAGCGGCTTCGCTCTCCTGAGCCAGTGCTGCAGGATTGGCACCGGCAGGCGTTCCGTCGCCCGTGTCGATGACCATCTTTTCGGCCTTCCACTTGTTCGTATCTTCTTCGTCGGCTTCCTCTTCGTTGGGCTCTTCGCGCCCAAGCAATCGAGCAAGCATGACGTTGAGACCGTTCGACAATCCATCGAGGTCGTAGCCCACGGGCTCGAACATGTAGTCGATGTTGCCGTTGATGATGTCGGCCACGCCGAGTTCCATCTTGTCGATAGGCGTGATGAAGCGCTTGGCGACGAGCACCGAAACCACCAACACGATCAGGATTGCAATCACGCCGAGCATCCAGATCTTTGCCCCAACGCCCGAAGCGAGGCCGCCCGCGGTGGCGAGCGAGGCCAACACCACAACGCCTGCACCCTTCTCGGAGCTGTTGCCCGGAATCGGAAGCGCAACGGCAGCGTATTCTTCGCCGTCCAAAGTCAAATGGCGAATCTCGGTGGCCTTACCACTTGAGGTGGCGGCAGCGGCGAGGCTACCTTCTCCGAATACGGCCTGCGACAAGGCGCTGGTCTTGTTGCCATTTTCCTGCTGGCTATCATTCGTGAAGCTGGAGGTCTGCACCTTGTTCTCATGGAACAGGCCCACTTCGGCGCCAAGGAGATCGCGCATCTCGCGCATGCCCTTGAAGCCAATCACGTAACCCATCAGCAAGGCTCCGACGACCGTCTCGCCTTTGCGAATCGGTGCAACGGCGACCTGCGTGGTACGACCGGCGAAATTCCAAACGTCCTTGATAGCCTCGCCTTTCAAGGCGACTTTGACGGATGGATACTTGGCAGCCAGGTCATCGCCCTTCATCGCCTCTGCGTTCAGATTGCGTGCGATGATCTTACCCTGGGCATCCAGGATCGCGACGATGTCCAAACGACGACCTTCATTTTCCTGTTGGCCGTTGATGAACTCACTCTGCGTAAACGCCGCCTTGCGGCGTGCGGTCTCATCAAGCTCGTCGGAGATCGTTGCGATCGCACTGCGGCTTGCGTAGTGACTGGCCAAACGTGCGAAGTCGATCCCTTCAAGGCGGCTCAGCTGCTCGTATTGACGGGCAGCGCGCAACGCCGCCTGTTCGACCTCTGCAACCCCCGTGGCCTTGAGGCTCGACGTGATGGTCGTAGAGATAAACAGGGTCGCCAAAAGAATTGCGACGGCGGCCAAACCCCCAATCAAGAAACGCTTCATGCCTCTCGGTCCTCCGGTCGGTGCGGGCGCCGCGCTGGTGGCGACTCCCTTGGTGAATTGCGGTTGAAAGACGACCTGAGCAGCGCGTCTTTTTACCGGACCGCATTATCGGGCCCGCTTCGGCCAGGAGTCAAGCGATATCAAGAACTTCCGTGCCAAGGTCTGAGGAACACGCCCAAAAGAGAGAGATCGATAGGAATGATTTCGCGGATTGTACAGAAAAGTTGACTATCCCCCCACTTTGACCTACATGTAGGACAGACAGTCAGAACGATCCACAACTCAGGAGTCTCGCCCATGCGCCGCAAAACCCGCTCAACTGCAAATCATTCGCAAAACCACAGTAAGGCCGTCGAAGCCGTTGCCGCCCCTGCCCGCGCCGAATCGGCCCTGGCTTCGGACAACCGCCGGGCTGGCAACCGCGCCTCGGTCGATGCGTTGGTCAACCGCTACATGGACGGTCACCCTTACCTTTGCCTTGCGCTGGACGTAAGCCCGACCGGTATGCGCCTTCGTCCCCTGGGCGGCCCCAACGCCGGCGCTCGCTTCATGGGTCTTCAGTTCCAGTTGCCCGGCAGCGATCAGGTCCTGAACGCATCGGGCGAGCTGGTACGCGACTCCGACGGTGAAGTGGCCTTGCGCTTTACCCATGTCCCGCAAACCGCCCGCACGGCGATCGAGCGTTTCATCGAAGCGTCGGCCGCCTCAAATTCAAAAGGCAACTGAGTTCTCTTGACAGGATCGTGCGACCCGGGGTGAATATCGGTCCGCCGTCGCAAAAAGGACGGCACCCACCCCGCTGTTTGGAGAACGCTCTTGGACCAGCCGAAGAAACCGGCCGACATCTCAAATCTCAAGGCCCGCCTGGGTATTAAGAAACCTGGCGCCGCCCCCGCTGCCCCCGGTGGAATCCCGGGTGGTGCGGCCCCAAATCCCTATCCCGGCGCTGCTTCAACGCAATCGACCGGCTCGTTACCCACGACCGCAGCACGACAGAGCGGGTCTCTGCCCACCGCGCCGGGCATGCAAGCCCCGGGCATGCAACCGCAACCCGCGACACGGCAAGCACCCCGACACGATCCATACTCGTCGTTCCGCCCTCCGGCAGGAACCACGTTTGATTTGGGTCCCGATGACGGCAATCCGATTGAAAACGTACGGCAAAAAGGCGGCAAAGGCGGCTTGGTGGTGGGTGCAATCCTCCTCGTGGTGGGACTCGGCGTGGGGGGTGGATTTGGCGGCGCCGCCATCGGCCGAAAGGCATTCAACAACGCCAACATGGCGGCGAAAATCATCAAGGCAGAGCTCGACGAAATGTCGAAGACCATCTCGCTCATCGGTGACGAGCTCAAGACGAGCGCGCAACGTTCGTCCGCCAAAGGTGACACCTTTGCCTTCGACTACAAGTTGGTCGAGGCACTCGAACAGGTCGATCTCAGCAAGCGTCCCACAACGACGCGCATTTTCCGGGCGGACTACTTCCGTCTTGAGAACAACCTGCTCGATCGCCTGATGAACTACTACTACGATGCGACCGCACTCTATCGCGAGGCCGAGGACCACGTCCGTCGGACCAAGAACGAAAAGGTCGCCCTCGAGTCGTTTGCTCAAAAGACTGCCAATTCACAGAAGGCGGCCAACTACGGCATCGTTTTCGACAACGCTGGATCATTGATGAT
Source organism: Deltaproteobacteria bacterium (assembly GCA_034439895.1). GTDB lineage: Bacteria > Myxococcota_A > Polyangia > Fen-1088 > Fen-1088 > JAWXBF01. The sequence goes on along the minus strand of JAWXBF010000356.1, from coordinate 163 downwards.
CGGCAACCTGGTCGAGGTCGGAACGCCCGTTTGCAAAGGAGGCGTCGAAGGAGCCGAGTGCAAAGCCGGCGACATCGAAGGATTCCAGATTCGCGCGAATTCAAGCTCTTCCTGGGCGCCACGAAGCGCCGGCGCGAAGATCGATCCCAAAAACGTCATCCCT
>JAWXBF010000355.1:0-3264 GCA_034439895.1 Deltaproteobacteria bacterium | reverse complement strand
CTTCAATGGAGCCCGTGTCTCGCAACACGGGAAAGGCTATCTGCCCTGTCATCGGTAGCAAGGGCACATCACTTCAATGGAGCCCGTGTCTCGCAACACGGGAAAGACAATACCGTCCGCAGTAAACCCGTAGCGTGTCTGCAGACTTCAATGGAGCCCGTGTCTCGCAACACGGGAAAGATTACGACGATGGCCGCAACGGGCCAGTACTCGTTACTTCAATGGAGCCCGTGTCTCGCAACACGGGAAAGCCGAATGCGGTGTGGATCCCCGCGTCGGGCGTTTGGGTGACTTCAATGGAGCCCGTGTCTCGCAACACGGGAAAGAGGGTTACAAGGCCGGCATAGTCTCCGTCGTAGACAGACACTTCAATGGAGCCCGTGTCTCGCAACACGGGAAAGGGACCTCGCCAGAATATCAATGATTTCAACGTTGTCGAGGCGGTGTTTCGAGCGGCCGGCCCACAGGCGGAAGAAAGTACGCACTTTTCCCGGAGCCGCTCGCAGCATGCCCGCGATTGGCTCGTGATCTTCAGCATTTACAATGGCAATTGTGCCCGCGAGCGGGTCGGGGGGGTATGTCACCACCGAACCGCTCGCGACCGCCATTTTCATATTGGCTATGGTGTTGTCAAAGACCATTGCGGCGATGGTCAGACGACCAACGCAAGACGTTCGGGCGCCATATACGCCCGACCGATGGATTCAAAAACAAGGCTAGCGCGCCCCTCGGCTGGGCCGATATCGACCACCAATACCTGATCCACGCCGTGGTCGATGATGGGAGAAAGATCGGCGATCATTTGTGCGCGCTCGCGTGCGGATAGTTCGCAACGGAAAACGGAAAATTGAAGATGGTCACCATATCCCCGCATCGTTTTGTAGACTTTCCGCAGCCGTTTATCGTCGCACACATCGTAGCAAACCAAAAAGACGTTTCGCATGGCAACCTCCGATTCAGCGCGTGAGAAAGCCGGGATACTCCGGGATTTCACCAGCCAAGAAACGACCCAGTAGTCTGGCCTGAACCTCAAGGACACGACGATAGCTGATCCGGTAGCCGAACACCGGATGGGTTACCAGTTCATCCATTCGGCGTTCATAAGCCCGCAGGAAGCGAACGCGCCCGGGATCGGCCAGGAACACCGCCCCCCCACGGCCGACAAAGTCTGCCGGACGTACCACGTGGGTGTTGATCGCGTTTATGACGATAGAATCCGCAATGATCGGACGGAATTCCTCCATCAAGTCTAGCGCCAGCGCAGGCCTGCCATAACGCGGTCGGTGGTAGAAACCCAGGTAGGGATCGAATCCGACAGACGACAAAGCGATCGTAAGATCTTTTGCCAGCATGGCGTACGCCAGGGACAGCAAGGCGTTTACAGGATCACGAGGCGGACGACGATTGCGACCTTCAAAGTCGAAACGCATGGGGGCGTCTTGATCACCATCCCCATTGGTTTTGATAAGACGGGGAAAGCTTTCGAAGTAAAGCCGCGCGGCACTACCTTCGATGCCCAATAGCGATTCGGCCGACTCGCAAACCATTGCATTGTCGGCATACGTGCGCAACGTGTTGAGCGTGTGCTGCGGAACCTCGTCCGCGTTTCGACGCAACATCGTACGGCTGTTGCGTATCTTCGCCGCAACAAAGGAACGGGCAAGCCCGAGTGACGCCTGAGCATCCTCGGCAGTGCGGTATTGCAATCGCCGCAATTCGACGTTTTTGTGCATGAGGCCAGTTGTCATGCCGTAGAACCACCCGCCGTACGAATGGTAGACAATCGGGATGCCCTGCCCAAGGGCAGCTTGAATAGCCTGTGTTGAAATTTGAACGTTACCGAAAATCGCGATCTGCGATGTTTGGTTCAGCCTGGCTGTTTGTTTCGGACCTTCGAGAGGGGTCACGACGAACTCTTCACCGCTCTTGCCGATGCGAGCACCATGGGCCTGCACGTACAAAGGCAAAGCGTCATCGCGCGCGGGCAGTAAACGCCGCGGCTCGTCAGCATCGGTTGGAGACGACGATGAGGTTCCGTCGGCCCGCTTGGCCGGGCGACGGATGCGCAAAAGATTGACCTCGTCGGGCAGGCAGATACCGACCAGCGAACAACGCGGGCATTTAGGGCTGTCCTGTAGCGGCTGCGGGATGAGCGATCGCGCGAAAGTCTCGCGCATGGACGCAAGCAGCTCCAGGGTTCGCGCACGCAGTTCAGGCGTGAATACAATCGTGACACGGCGACGCGATCCCGCGAAATAGAGCACCCCTTCGCTGCATTCGTAGCCATTCTCCTCAAGAACCAACCCCTGCGCGCACAATTGCACACGTTCGGGTTCCCAAGCGCCCTCGGGCAGATCGGGCGCTTCGCCGCGTTTGTAGTCGATGGGCGTGACGCGAATGCCGTTCCCCTCGACGAGGTCCAACTTCGCGACAAGGCCGATCTTGGGCGCCGATAGGTACACCGAGCGTGCTGCAACCGGGCGGTCGGGATCGCCTGGCTCATCCGGTGCGGGCAAAGCGCCGGTCTCCTTGTCGACCCTGCGGTGGATGTGGCGTCCTTCAACAGTGTCCGCGCTGTCGGTAAAATCGCCCTGCACCCATTCGAGCCACGAAAGGCGTGGGCAGTACGCAAACTCGTTGAGCATGCGCGCAGGCACAAGGTCGGGGACGTCGGGGGATTGGGCTGGATTGGCGGAAGACATGGGTGTTGCGGTTTAACTTCGACAGTTGAGCGGGAGACTTTATTCAATCGTGGCACTGGCGATCCGCGTCCGTGTGGCACGGGTGGTGGTCCCGATGGCATCTCACGACATTCCTGCTTCGATCGCTGCAAGGCTGGTGCGCGAACTGCTGCCGCGGCCTCGCGGTGATCCATCCGCAGGAGCGCACCGGACAGCCCATGCAAACAGCGAAGGAACGGCCGATTCTCGACGAATCCCCACGGAAGTACGCCATCGAAGTCCTCGCCCACGGTGAGCGAGCCGATGGCCACGCCCAACTCGAAGTGATGGATCGCGCGTCTCGGCCAGATTGTGAGACTGTTCTCACCAAGCAAGGCGTGCGCGTCGAGGCAGCGAAGATCGAGTGCGAGCGCCTAGCCCGACAAATAGGGGTGACGCGCGTGCGTCCACTGCTTCCTCGGCGTCACGTTGATGATCTCACGGGTCGAAGCGAGCAGTCTTCAGCGCAACGCATTCGACTTGCATGCGAGCACAACGGGTTCGACGGGCTTGCCGGAAACGATGTCGTCGCCCTCGACCTTGT
>JAWXBF010000354.1:0-13901 GCA_034439895.1 Deltaproteobacteria bacterium | reverse complement strand
TCGACGACGATGGGTACCTACACTGTCTGGATCCGCAACGACTCGGCGGAACTTCGTCAGAATCAATTTGTCATCGACGGAAACCAATCCGTGGTCGTCCGGGTGCAGGGCATGGCAGCGGACGGACGAACGAACGTCGTACTGGAGGTCACACTCGGCACCTTGCCCATGGGTCCTACCGATCCTGCGACGCCGGGTCCACCGCCGCCGGTCCTGTGTAACTCGGGCAAGAACGCCTGCGATGACAACAGCTCGACCCAATATGGCATCGTCGTCAACTAGACGCTGACCCGACCGGGTTGGCCACCCCTTTGCCGCCGGGTTGAGTAGACTGCGGCGCCGATGCCCGCGCTCCTCACCATCTTCCTCGACGTCGTCGTGCCGGGGATTGCCTTGATGGCACTGGGCGCCATCGTGCACCGTCGCAAGGCGCTCAATCTCGACACCCTCGTCAAGCTGAACCTGTATGCGTTCGTGCCGGGATTCCTGTTTGTGCGCGTCGCCGAAAGCAAATTTGGCTGGGAAACGGTTGGCCTGACGGGCGTCGCCCTTGTGGTACCCATGCTGCTGGTGGGGAGTGCTGCGTTTCTTTTACTGCGCACCCTCGGGCTGAGTTATCAACGCGTGTCTGCAAATACCGCGGGTGCGCTGTTCTTCAACGCAGGCAACTTTGGAATTCCGGTCGCACTGCTCGCGTTTGGCAACAAGGGCGGCGAGGTGCAAGCCCTGGTGGTCGTGTACATGAACACCCTCATCTTTTTCGCGGGCTACGTGTTGCTGTCGGTTGGACATAGCGACGGTTTGAAAGGCGCTGTACGCCGATACCTTGCGCTGCCGATGCCCTATGCCATCGCGATGGGGTTCTTGATTCGCAGCACAGGCTGGGTGCAGGACGGCCCCCCCATCGCGCTCGCCTGGCTCTGGACGTCGGCTCGCCTGATTTCGGCCGCCATGGTGCCGGTCGCACTCATCACCCTCGGGGCCCAGATTGCCAACAAGACCCCTTGGCCGGTCTGGCGTGTCACGGGCCCTGTCGTGTTCGTCAAGCTTTTGATATTGCCGCTTGCGACGGGCGTCATCTCGTACTGGATGGGTCTTTGGCCCTGGCCGGCAGCGGGTCTAATCCTGGCCAGCTCAGCGCCCACCGCGGTGAATATCATGCTGCTCACCATGGAGATAGGCGGTGACCCGGAGGAGATCACCGCCTGTGTCTTCTGGACAACCTTGCTCTCGTCGGCAACGGTCGCCCCAATCCTCTTTGTCCTTCGGATGTTGGGCGGCGCGGCGTTGCCCACGCCGTGAGACCCTTAGACCGAGAACGAGCTGCCGCAACCGCAGGTGGACTTCACGTTCGGGTTATTGAACTTGAAGCCTGCGCCGTGCAAACCCTCGACGTAGTCGATGTTGGTGCCCATGAGGTACATCAGGCTCATCTGGTCACAAATCAGCTTCACGCTGTTGGATTCAAAGTGATGGTCGATCGCCTGGGCCTGGTCGAAATACAGGTCGTAGGAAAAGCCTGAGCATCCGCCACCCATCACCTTGAGACGGAGGAAGTAGGACTCCTCGATGCCTTCCTCAATCCGGATCTCCTTGACCTTGGCGGCGGCGGCGTCAGTCAACCCTACGGTCGGTGCACCCTCGTCGAGAACGGTGGTTGGCAGGTTGGTCTGGGCTTCCGAGTGGGTATGAGCGACTGCGGTCATCTGCATTCTCCTTGCGAACAATCCGTTGATTGGGCCGTTTTTTCTACGATGCCCGTAACCCGGCGAGGGTTGCTGGCATTCAGTACTATACCGTATCGGATTCCCTTGTCATTCGGATGCGGAGCAAATGAAGCGACTGCGCGACGCGTCTATTTGCACCCCAACCTGGTTCGCGCTAATCAGAGTCGCAAGTCATGGCCAACTTTTCCAGCTATCTGAAAGACGTCAAAAGCCGAATCCGCGAGGTCGAGGTCGACGCGGTGAAAACCCTCGTTGCCGAGAAAAAACTCGGTACGGGCCCAAACGGTCCGTTCCTCATTGATATCCGCGAAAAAGACGAATGGCTCGAGGGACAGATCCCGGGCGCATCCTGGGTTCCCCGCGGATTCCTGGAGCTTCGCATCGAGGACCAGATCCCGGAGCGCAATGCAGAAATCATTCTTTATTGCGCGGGTGGAACTCGCTCGGCGTTGTCCGCGGAGTCGCTGAAGTCGCTGGGTTACGACAATGTCTCTTCAATGAAGGGTGGCTTCACGGCGTGGAAACGCGCGGGGAACAAATACGAGCACCCCTTCGTGATGACCCAGGAACAAAACCTGCGTTACGCACGACACACGATGCTTCCCGAGGTCGGTGAGGTCGGTCAGGTCAAGCTATTGAAGTCGCGCGTGTTGTGCCTGGGTGCGGGCGGACTGGGCTCACCCTCGGCCTACTATCTCGCAGCAGCGGGCATTGGCACGATAGGCATCATTGATGACGACGTGGTGGATGCTTCCAATCTGCAGCGCCAGATTCTGCACGCCACGGATCGCGTTGGCATGCCGAAGGTGGAGTCGGCCGAGAAAACCTTGCGGGGTCTGAATCCGGACGTGACGGTGCGGCCTTACAAGGCGCGTCTGACCACCGAAAACGTGATGGAGATCCTCAAGGACTACGATGTCATCGTCGACGGGGTGGATAACTTCCCGACGCGGTACCTCGTCAACGACGCCGCATTGAAGTTGAACATTCCGGTTGTGCACGCCAGCATCTACCGATTCGAGGGACAGCTGACAACCTTCATTCCGGGTGGTGGACCGTGCTACCGTTGCCTTTATCCGGCGCCTCCGCCTCCGGACATGGCGCCTTCCTGCCAGGAAGCGGGCGTACTGGGTGTGCTGCCCGGAGTAGTCGGCGTGTTGCAAGCAACCGAGGCCATCAAAATCATCCTTGGCGTCGGCAAGACGATGGCCGGGCGGCTGTTGATGTTCGACGCGCTCTCGACCAAGTTCCGCGAGATGAAACTGCGGTGGGATCCTTCGTGCCCCACCTGCGGCGAGGGCGTGGATCGTTCGAAGATCGAGCTCATCGACTACGAACAGTTCTGCTCGGTATAGGACGGCCGGGATGATATCACTGCGGATCGCGCGGACCGACGCCGGTTGACTCAGGCCGAAACTCATTCGAGCGAAGGCCGATGACGTTGTAAACGTTCAGCTCCTTCTCTTTGCCCTTTACACGCACGGGTGGCAACTTGACGGCCGCCACGCGGTGGGCGACGCGCTGATAGGTTTCCTCGGAAACCAAGAGCTGATCGGCCTTCGCCGCGCTGCAAAGTCGAGCCGTCGTGTTCACCGCATCACCGATGGCGGTGTACTGAAGTGCTTTCGACGAGCCGATGGCGCCAGTCACCACAGTTCCCGTGTTCACACCGATGCCGATGTTGATCTCGACGTGGCCCTCGGCCACACGGTTTTGATTCCACTCCTTCAAAATCCGAAGCATCTCAAGGCCACATTCGATCGCTTTGAGTTCTGGATCAGGAACAGGAACCGGCGCACCGAACAGGGCGATAATTTCATCGCCGACGAACTTATCGAGGGTGCCCTGGTGTCGGAAGATGCTCTCCACCATGATCTCGAAGTATTCGTTGAGCATCAACACGACCGCCTGCGGTGTGCTGCGTTCGCTCATCGCGGTGAACCCACGGATGTCGGAAAAAAGCATCGTGATCTCGGAGAGCTTTCCGCCCTTTTCCAGGTGCAGCTTCCCCTGAACGATTTGTTCAACGAGATTCGGCGACAGCAAACGCTGGAATTGCGCGCGGGTACCGGCCTCTTGCTCGATCCGTTTCGCAAGGTAAGCGTTGTGAATCGCAAGCGCTGCTTGTGCTGCAATCCCGGAGAACACTTGGAGATCCTTTTCTCCGAACGCGCTCGCCGTGATGAGCGAATCGAGGTGCATGAGGCCCAGTAATTCCCCGTGGTGCAAAAGCGGCACCGTCATCGTCGAGCGAATGCCCTGAAGGATGATGGAATGCGCCCCCGAAAAGCGGCTGTCGATTGAAGCATCCGACGAAAGGACTGCAGCTTTGTTGCCCAGAACCTCGCTCAAGATTGACGTGGATAGCGAAATCTGTTCCGAGCGGCCGTCTCGTGTGCGAGCGATGCGCGGCTTCGGCTCGCCGTCCTCCATCAACAGAATCACACCACGATCGGCCGGCAATACATCGAAGGCCTTGGTGATGATCTTGTTGAGCAGCACATTGAGATCGGTTTCGAGGCCGATCGATCGACTCAGTTCATAGCCAAGTCTGAGTTTCTCGTAGTCGCGCCGCAATGCCTCGACGTCCGGAATGTCTTTTTCCGGCAAGAACTCGCGAGCAGCATCGTCGGCTTGCATCCGCTGACGGATAAGCGTTTCGGTCCCGCCCGTAATCATGACTTGTTGCTTCGGCGTCGGCGGTGCGGCCGCAACAAAACGCAAGCGCGTCGCACCCATGACAACCTCGTCGCCGTCCTTCAACAGATGGTTGCCAAGTCGCTGGTCGTTCATGAACGAACCATTGAGACTTCCGAGGTCCTTGAAGAGGAACGTCCCATCCGGCTGGCGGATGATGTGCGCATGTTCCTTGGAAACGATCCGGTCCAACACCTGGATGCTGTTATCCGGATGCCGCCCAATGGTCATCATCGGACCGAGGACGTATTCGCGTTGTTCGTTGTTGCCGATAACGATGATTTTGGACATTGCCGACCGTCAGAGACCCAGGAGGGGTAATTGTGCCGCGAGCATATCACGTTCGGGGCGGCGACCCGAAGCTACCAGTCCACGCGTTCAGCCGAGGTCTCGATGCGGGGGGCGTGTTTCCAGTCCGAGTATTTGTTGACCCAAATCCAGTCCACGCGCGTTTTGAAGCGTGCCTCGAGCCAAACCGTCTTCTTGTCACCGTAAGCCTCCAGCTCCAGCTCGGGATCCGTCACCCCTTTTTTGCGCAGCGTCAGCACGAGGGCATCCAGCATCTTCCGTTTGTGGATCGACCGCTGGGCCGTGGGAGACAGGTTTGCTTTGTACCAGGTCACAATTTCGTTGCGCAGCAACGTCGAGGCCTCGGAGCGCAAATAGAAGCTCGGAGCCAGGCAGTAGCCCACGTAAACGACAAGCCCAAGCATGAGCGTCAGGGTGATGCTCACCGCGTTGATCTTGCCGGGCTTTTTGTAATCGACTCGTTGGCGTAGTTGTGGAGTCCTAACCATGATCACTTTGCTCCGTGGAGTTGGAGGGAGAGGATTGGGTACGCAGCTGACTGCCGAGCTGACTGCGCAGGCAGATCAAGCCAACCAAGATTTGCACCAGCATTGCGATGAATTGACCCGCGAAGCTCGCTCCAACAACCGCTGCCTGCTGCGCCGAAAGATCGCCAGATGCGTACGGCGAAAACATCTCACGCATGATGAGTTGCGAAACGCCAACGCCCTGTCCGGGAAGCGGGACTGCCGCAACCAGAAAGGCCACCGGTAAAAACAGCAACGCCTGTTTAATTGGAACGTTCACGCCGAAGGCGAGTAAATAGAGATACGAAAATACGACAAGCGAAACGATGTGGGGAACGCGCACGAGCAGAGCCTTGAGATGGCCGCCCACGCCAGCCGATAACAACACATCGAAGACTGGCCATCGCGCGAGCAAACGCGGCTTGGTCGCGATGATGGTTCCGTAAAACGCCAGACCAACAAAACCTGCAATGATCAAGATGCGGACGATCCGAACCTGTGACACCAATGTAGCGGGGATCGTACTCGAATCGGTGAGCGCCATCCCGATGGCGGCCATGAACAGCAACAACAACAAGTTGATGCCCATGACGAGCAGAATTGTTGCGGCACTGCGCCGAAAGGGAAGGCCCCGGCTGCGATGCAGAAAAAAGGCGAACGCCCCCTGGCCAAGCGCGTAGTTGACGAGGGCGATTGGGTACGATGCGCCGCGAACGATGACCGCCTCGCGATAGGATATGGGGGTGGCGAACCACGAAAATGTCCGTCCCATCGCGAATGCATCGGCGAAGAAAACGAGGAGAACAGACAACCCGACAACCGGCAAGGTCCAACCCGCGGCCGATTGAATCGAGGCCCAAACTTCGCGAACCGGCGTCGAATAGAAGACGTAACCCAACACCGCGATGGTCAACGGCCAGAGCAGCCGACGGAGCCAGATCCCCTTCATTGCGAAGCAATATCGCACGAGTCGGCGAATCTTTCGCTTTCCTGGCGCGGAAAACGCCGCACCCATCCCCCTCTCGAAGGGGCATCAAGCGGAACACTTGACGGGCCCGCCCCTCTCCCCTAACTTTCGACCCTCGTCTGGTTTGAAAATTGAATATGCGGTCGTGGCGGAATTGGTAGACGCGCTAGATTCAGGTTCTAGTGGTGGTAACACTGTGGGAGTTCGAGTCTCCCCGACCGCACGCTGTACTCATCGAGGCGTCTGACGTACCCTCGTCGGGTGAGACGCGTAGCCCCGTCTGAGGTTCCTCCGCCACCGCGACAGAATCCGGAAACGGAGCGCCTGCGCGAGGAAAGCGCGCGAACGAGAAACTGGAAACGCTGGGGACCGTATCTCCCGGAACGCCAGTGGGGCACCGTACGCGAAGACTATTCGCCGGACGGTGAAGCATGGGGCTACTTTACCCACGAGCAGTCTCGCAGCCGCGCGTACCGATGGGGTGAAGATGGGCTGCTCGGTATCTGCGATCGACAGGGTCGGTTGGGACTATCGATGGCCCTGTGGAACGAACACGACCCTATCTTGAAGGAGCGGCTTTTCGGACTTACCAACGGCGAGGGCAACCACGGCGAGTCCGTCAAAGAGGCCTACTTCTACCTCGACTCGACGCCCACGCATTCCTATATGCGGGCGCTCTACAAATACCCGCAAGGCACCTTTCCGTACCAGCAAATCGTGGAGGCGAACCGAGCGCGAAACCGACATGAGCCCGAGTTCGGATTGCTCGACACCGGCATCTTCGACCAAAGTCGCTATTTCGACGTCTTTGTTGAATACGCAAAGGCCGCGCCCGACGACATCGTTATGGCAATCACGATTGCAAACCGTGGTACGGATGCCGCGCCGATACACATTTTGCCGACGCTGTGTTACCGCAACACGTGGGCCTGGGGGCGCGCGGGCGAGGGATATTCAAAACGGCCGCAACTCTGGCGCGATCCGTCAATGAACATCATCCGCGCCGAGCACGACACCCTGGGGTCGTACGCCATATCCGCGACCGATGCGTTCATCGGAGATCACAACATCGGCAGTCCAGAGCTTCTCTTCACGGAAAACGAAACCAACAACCTGAAGCTCTGGGGCACTTACAATCGAACCGCCTGGGTCAAGGACGCCTTTCATGATCACCTCGTCCACGGACAGCGCGATCGAATCAACCCCTATCATCGTGGAACAAAGGCGGCGGTCCATTACAAGCTCAACCTCCCGGCGGGAGCCGAGGCCAAGGTGTGGATCCGAATGTCGCCCGAACCTGCGACAATTTCAGACGAGGACTCACTCCGGAAACATTGTCGTACGGTTGTCGACCTTCGTCGCATCGAGGCGGATGCGTTCTACGCCGACCATCACGAGGGGCTATCTCCTGAAGAAGTTCGCACGTTGCGCCAGGGTTATGCGGGCCTCTTGTGGACCAAGCAATTCTACCACTACGATGTGCGGGCCTGGTTGGAAGGCGATCCCGGTCAGCCCGCGCCGCCCAAGGGCCGCGATCTCATTCGCAATGGAGACTGGAAACATCTTTACAACCGCGACGTGATATCGGTTCCCGACAAGTGGGAATATCCGTGGTACGCGGCCTGGGATCTCGCCTTTCACATGATTCCATTTTCCCAGATTGACCCGTCGTTCGCACGGGAACAGCTTCGACTTTTGTTGCGCGAATGGTACATGCATCCGAATGGGCAACTGCCCGCCTACGAATTCAATTTCTCCGACGTGAATCCACCCGTGCATGCCTGGGCGGCCTGGCGTGTTTACAAAATAGCCCGCAAACCCGACGGCACACGCGACCGCTTTTTTCTGGCGCAGATCTTTCACAAGCTGCTCATCAATTTCACCTGGTGGGTCAACCGCAAGGACCATGCGGGACGCAATCTCTTCGGCGGTGGCTTTCTTGGTCTCGACAACATCGGCGTTTTCGATCGCTCGAAGCCGCTCCCCATGGGGGGAAACCTCGAGCAAGCCGACGCAACAGCGTGGATGGCCTTCTACGCGGCAACCATGTTGTCCATGGCGCTTGAACTGGCGCGCTTCGATCCTGTTTACGACGATCTCGCATCGAAATTCTTTGAACACTTCGTTCATATCGCCGACGCCATCAATACGATCGGTGGGACCGGTCTTTGGGACGAGAACGACGGGTTTTATTACGACGAGATCTCGCTTGGGGGCAAAAGCATTCCCCTGCGGGCGCGCTCGATGGTCGGATTGCTTCCGCTCATCGCGGTCGAGGTCCTTGATGAAGATGTCATCGAGCGGCTTCCCAAATTCAAAAATCGCATGCGCTGGTTTCTTGAGAACCGGAAGGACCTTGCCAGCCGTGTCACTTTTGCCGAGGAACGCGGGGGCAAGGCCTTGCTGGCCATGCCGAGTCGAGATCGTCTGGAAAAACTCCTGCGTTACATGCTCGATGAAAACGAGTTTCTTTCGCCGCATGGCATTCGATCACTTTCGCGGGTTCACGCAGACAAACCCTTCGGTCTCACGATCGAAGGCATCGACTACGGTGTCGCCTACGAGCCCGGAGAATCACAAAGCTGGCTCTTTGGCGGCAATTCCAACTGGCGCGGTCCCGTTTGGTTTCCCGTGAACTACCTCATCATCGAGGCGTTGCAACGGTACCACCACTTCTACGGCGACGACTTTCAGGTAGAGTTCCCGACTGGATCCGGAATCCGAATGAATCTTGGTGATGTCGCCACCAAACTGGGCGACCGACTGGCAAGTCTATTCGATGCGGACGCGACGGGGCATCGACCCTGCCATGGAACCGAAGATCGTTTCGCGACCGATCCCCACTGGCGCGATCTGGTGCTTTTTCACGAGTACTTCCACGGCGACACTGGACGTGGCATGGGCGCATCCCACCAAACGGGGTGGACAGCACTTGTGCTTCGATTGATCAACGCACGAGGTAAACGCCGCGCAGCCACCGAAAAAGGCTAACGAACTTCGTTATTTTCCGGGTTGTGCCAGCGTCGACCCGCACGCGCCAGCAAGATGTCGGCACCCGGTGGCCCCCAGCTTCCCGGAGCGTAGGTTTCAATACCCCGTCGCAACTCGCGGCTGTCCAGAAGCGGCTGACAAATTCGCCATCCGATCTCGACTTCATCTCGGTGCTTGTAGAGGGTGCGATCGCCGCGCATGGCGTCCAGCAAGAGAGGGCCGTAGGCCTCGACGACTTCGCCACCGAAGGTCTTCTTGTAATCGAGATCAAGCTTCGCGGAGTCAATCTGCAACGTGGCCCCTGGCACCTTGCCGTGCACGCGAAGGCTGATCCCTTCGTCGGGGGCGATGTTGATGACCAGGCGACTCGGTGGAAGAGAACCCATTTCGGGCGCGATGTGCCGAAACAGATTCGTGGGCGGCGAGCGAAACTGCACGATGACCTCGGTCTGCTTGCGCGCCATTTTTTTTCCGGTTCGCAAAAAGAAGGGAACCCCGGCCCAGCGCCAGGTATCGAACTGCAATTCAACGGCAGCAAAAGTTTCGGTACGACGGGCGGCATCCACGCCGTTTTCATTGATGTACGCCACCTCGTCTTTCGCGGCACCCGCACCATAGCGACCGAAAACGGCCTTCTTGGCTGCATCGTCCTCCGAAATCGGTACGGCGGCGCCGAGGAGGTTGATCTTCTCGCGCATGATGGTCCACGCATCGAAACTCGTCGGGGGTTCCATCGCAACGATCGCGAGGATCTGCATGAGGTGGCTCTGGATCATGTCTCGAACTGCACCGGCGGTGTCGTAGAAGGTTCCGGCCCGGCTCCCCACGCCGATGGCCTCGGCTGCGGTGACCTGGATGTGATCCACGTGGTTCCGATTCCAGAGCGGCTCGAAAATGGAGTTGGCAAAACGCAACACCATCATGTTCTGAACCAGTTCCTTGCCGAGGTAATGATCGATGCGATAGATCGAGCCTTCCTCGAACACACGGGCCAACGTCAGATTCAATGCCCGAGCCGATTCGAGATCCACGCCGAAGGGCTTCTCGATGATGATACGGTGCCAGGTGGCGCCCTCAGGACGGGCCCAGGTTGGATCGCGGCGAACGATGTCGGTCGAACCGATGCCCTCGACGATATCGGCTATCAAGGTAGGGGCCACCGACAGGTAGAACAAGACGTTGGGCATCCCGTCGGTACGCGTGATCCCGTGTTCAAGCGCAACCGATTTGATTCGGGCTGACAGCGGCACAAACGTGTCGCGTATCGCGCCGTCGCCGGTGAAGTAATGGATGTTGGCCGAGAATTTCTTCCAGCGCGCCTCGTCGAAATTGGGCGTGTGTTGGCGGGCACCTTCGGCAAGCAGGTCGCGGAATTCCTGGTCGGTCATCGGCGATCGTGATACGCCGAGGATGACGAGTCCCTCCGGGGTTTGGCCGTGGCCATACAAATCGAAAAGCGCTGGCACGAGTTTGCGTCGGGTCAAGTCACCGGAGGCGCCGAAGATGGTGAGGACGCAGGATTCGGGTTTCAGGATTTGCGACATGTGGCTTCCGTTGGATCTCAGGGTCGTTCGGTTTCCCGCTCCCACTGCGCGATGACATCGAGAGCGGCCAGGCGGTACGCTTCTGCAAGCGTCGGGTAGTTAAACACATTATCGATAAAGACATCCACCGTCGCACGCGCGATGAGGGCCATCTGGCCGATATGGACAAGCTCGGTGGCGGTCTCTCCAATGATGTGGACCCCGAGCAGCCTTCGAGAGCCCTTCTCCGCGACCAAACGCAAGAGGCCCGGACCGTGCTCTGCGATAAGTCCGCGAGATGACGTTTCCATGCGGGATTCACCGACCGAAACCTTCAAACCGTCCTTGGTCGCCTGTTCTGCGGTTAGCCCTACCGACGATATCTCCGGAACCGTATAGATGCCGACGGGAACCAGGGTGCTCGCGGCATCGACCGGCAAACCGAGATGGCGTCGGATGGCAATGCGCCCCTGCAGCGCTGCGGACGAAGCCAGCGCCGGTGGGCCCACGACATCACCTATCGCGAGAATATGGGGGACAACCGTCCGGTATCGATCGTCCACGGTCACCAGGCCTCGTTCGTTGACGGCGAGCCCAATTTTTTCGATGCCGAGCCCACGGACGCCGGCGATGCGGCCCGCAGCAACCAGAACCTTGTTCGCTTCAACGACGTTACCGTCATCAAGCGTTATTCGCGTCACACTCAAGCCATCCCATCGGGCCTGGGTAAACTTCTTGCCCTGGATGATTCGTCCGCCAATCGAGGTAAACGCATCACAGAACCGGCGGGCGATCTCGGTATCCAAAAACCGCATGGGAGCCGGCGACGGATCAACCAGCGTCACCTGCGTACCGAGCAAAGCAAAAATCGAGGCGTATTCACTGGCGATGATGCCTCCGCCCAGCACGGCAAGTGAACTTGGTAGATAGGTCATGGCCAGCAAGGAATCGCTGTCGAGCACATTTTCGTGGTCCACCTCGATCCCGGAGGGATGCCGCGGAAACGAACCCGTCGCGATCACAATACAACCCGCTTTGAGTTCCTGTTTTTTGCCGGAAACCGCGTCGATGGACAGCGTATTGCCATCGACGAAACTTGCGCGTCCTCGAATCGAGGCGATGTGGTGTTCGGACAATTCCTCGCGAATGCGCTGGGTGTGCGCTTCGAGAACAGCGCCCACATGGGCCAGGAGAGGCTGCAATTCGACGGTTTCGTTCTCGATGGGTTTTGCCGACTTGATGTCCCCGCCAAAACGCCTGCGAAAAACCGCCCGAACGGCGGCTTCACGCAACGTCTTGCTGGGAATCGTACCACGGTGTAGACACGCGCCCCCCACCGTGGCCTCCCGTTCCACCACGGCGACGCGCAAACCAACGCGCGCCGCCTCGGTCGCCGCCGAAAGTCCCGCCGGGCCACTCCCTATCACCACCACGTCGAATTCGTTTTCGCTCAACATCGCAAATTCCGGGCTAGGCAGTCATCGAGTTGACCATCTCCAAAATCGAAGCTTTCCGGGCAACAATCCCCTCGATTTCATCTGGATAGAGATTGAGGATCGACAGCGCCTGTTCCGAGGGCGCGGCAGGCGTTTCAAGGGGCTCGGTGGCGAGCGCATTGGCCGCGAGAATGCTGGCCACCCCCACCGTTGCCGCATCGGTCTGCTGCTCACCCGCGTCGGCAGGCGATTCGTGGAAGCGAATCGAAGCCATCACGGCCGGCGGGAGTTTCCAGCGCTCGGCGACAAACACGCCCGCTTCGATTTGCAGTACGTTTTCCGCTTCCATTATGTGCGCGCGAACCGCAACGGACTTGATGTCAAGAGACTTCGCCTTTACGTCTTCCACCGCCATTTGCAACACCATGGGGCGACCAATGCCGAAGAGAAGCCCGCATAAAAAGGCCGTTTCAACGTTGGCCCGTCGCGAACGTGCGATCTCCTTTGCGAAGGCTGCCGTCGCAAGCGATCCGCGCCACAATGCATGCAGGTGATCCTCGAATGTGGGAACCAGGAACACCAGCCCCTTGACCGAGGCTGCCATGGTCAAATCCGTCAGCGTCCCGATCCCCATCCGCGTAATCGCCTGTTGCAACGAAACGATGGGAGCCGACGGCGCGTAGGCGACCGAATTGGCCACCCTCAACAGGCGAGCCGCGAGCGAGGGATCCTTGTGCACCAGCGCCGCAAGTTGCGCCGCACTGGCATTGGCCGAGCGTGCCAACGCCATGACCTCGGTCGCAACCCGTGGCAGCATGGGGACTTGAACCTTGCCCGCAGCCAGACGCGCAGAGACGCGACGGGTGATCTCTGAGCGATCATCGGGCGGCGATTCGAGTTCAGTCACCAAGCAGAAGGTATCGGCCGACTGCAGCAAAACTCAAGTTCGCGAAACTGTTCCGGATCTCCCGTCATCGGGCCCTGCGCCGGGTTGACCCTCTCCCTTGTCAATTCGGCGCCGGTAGAACCCCGAATCCAGCTCGCCGCAAACCAACTGCGTCAGGTGGTAAACCAGAATCGGAACGGCGGCCACGGGAGAGAAAAACCGGTCGGCCAGCACCACCGTCACAGCCATCGTCTTCTGACCGGAAGCATAGGCAACCGCAACCGCATCTGCGGCGCCCAACCCCGCCCGACGGGCTGCGGAATAGGAACCCGTCGACATCGCGGCATAGAGCGCGACGCTCAACACCACCAACACGGTCACGACACCCGGCAATTCGCGGTAGAAAACCGGTGGGGCCAGGTGAAACGTCCGCGCCATCGACATGAACACGATGAGCAGGATCCCAACCTGACTGAAGACACCGACGTAGACCCTCAGCGGCGCGACCATTCGAGCTGCCACCACCAGAACCACCTGGGCAAGGAGAACAGGCGCCAAGACGCTCAAAAAGAGGGTCTTCATCATCGGGGCAACGGGCACGTCGATCTGCTTTGACAGCAACACCCCGATCAAAACGGGCGTCATCAGGGGGCTGGCAACCGAGCTGATATTCGAGAGAAAGAGTGCCAGCGTGGCATTCGCCCCTGCGGACCGTGCGTAGACGATGGCCGAGCTGATGGTGGTCGAGGTGCATCCCACAAGAATCCAACCCCGAAAGAGGTCCGACTCAGGATCGAGCAGCACCCAACCCGAAACGAACGCCATTGCAGGCGCGATCAGGTAGCCAAATCCGAGACTC
>JAWXBF010000353.1:0-8476 GCA_034439895.1 Deltaproteobacteria bacterium | reverse complement strand
CCGACAACCCCTATGCCACAAGAGGGGTCGCGCAGCTTGCCCGCCAGGTTCGTCTTACTCAAAAGGGACTTGAGCATATCGTCGCGCGACACTGGCCAACCGGGCAACCAGTGGTGCATCGAAGGCGGGAAAGTTTCTGGAAGGCACCGGTGCGGGCGAACTTCGGACAATGATCGACCAAGCAGTATGGCAAGGAACGTCGCGCGCGAACAGTCTCGGTAGAGCGGGGACGATCTTCGAGCACAATTTTGGTCGGCAAATTGGTGTCGATATGGGCGGCAACGCTGCTAGTAACCTTCGTGTTGTGACCTCGCCCTCGGGCGAAGTCATTACTGCATTTCCATTCTAGGCAAACTCGCATGCTGCTTTTCGATTACAGCTTGGAACCAACATCATCTAGAAAACTCGCTGCCGTTGATCTGGCTCATGCAGCGCCGGAAGAACTGAGATACGAACTATTTCTCGGCAATGTTTACCTGCGTGAATCCATGGAGCAGATTGATTTCAGCGCCCCATGGGGTTGGGTACCAGTCTTAGATTTCGCCTTAAGCTTAAAGGCGGTTTCAGAAGCGCTAGAAGAAGATACCAACGCGAAGTTCGAGTTCACAGAATCGGATGCTGTCCTAAGCTTCGAACGGTTGGGCGTTGATGTAGAGATCACCGCCAGCTATGCGGCAGGTTCAATTCGGCTTTCCCATGCCCAGTTCGGGGCGCTGGCGGCGGCGTTTTCGCGGCGGGTTGTGAATGAGTTATGCACGCAGAATCTCCAGTTGGCTGCGAACCCGGAGATTCGTCGGCACCTTTGATTCACTCGCGGATCTAAGCTGGCCTTTTAATTGTGTTGAGCGACCAAGGCCTCTACGATTTCGATGATCTTTTCCTGCTGCCTGCGGGGCAAGTGGGAGACACCGTCGAAGGCTTTGCGCACACGACCGTCGGGAGCGCGAGGGCGAAGGAGGGCTAGATCATCCTTGGACCAACCTGCTACGATGCCGAGTCCATGACGACCGCGCGTAGATCAACGGGTAGCGGAGGGATTGGTCTCATATTCGTGGTCCTGACAGTGTCGGGGCAAGGTTGCGGCGGCAATGGCAGCGACGAGCCCAAATTCGTACGTACCCCCACTTGTCCTTTTGGAATGGCAGGTGACCACGTGAAATGTGGTGTCGTCGTGGTACCGGCATTTCACGAAGGCGGGGAAGGATTGGACGGACCCATCTTGCACCTGGCCGTGGCCGTCGTTGAGGGACCTAACCGCAACACGTTCCCTGACGCCGTCGTGGTGCTTGCTGGGGGCCCTGGCGGCGGAGCCGTCGACAGCGCGGCTAGATTGGCGCAGGAACAAACATCGCTGTTCGGGGGGCGAGACGTGGTGTTCATCGATCAGCGTGGTACGGGTCATAGTTTGCCCCGCCTTGGCTGCACCTTTACGGAAACAGCACCGCCCAATCGAGCCGCGTTGCTTCCCGGTCAAGACGCACATGAGCTCACCGCATCGGATCGGGCCGAGTTGGTGCAATGCCACGCGAAATTGAGCGCTGAGTTGAACCATAGTTTGTCCGCATACCGAACAGTAGAAAACGCGGATGACATCGATTGGGTGCGGCGGGCGCTCCGCTACCGGCAGTGGAACCTACTTGGTGGATCCTACGGAACCCGTTTGGCGCTTGAAGTCATGCGGCGGCATTCTGGAGGTGTCCGATCCGCCGTCATCGATTCTGTTCTTCCGCCTCAAGTGGATCTGCTTGCGACGGCAGGGCCTCTGTGGGCTGCTGCGTTCGAAGGTTTGTTCACGCGGTGTGCGGCAAGCGCGGATTGCATGCCTGATTTGCGCGACAGATTTTTCGCCGCTATCGATGCGCTTGACGCCAACCCAGTCGAAATTCAACAAGGTGCTTTGCATAAGATTGGTGGACGGGAACTGGTTGCGGCTTTGCAACACTCGCTTTACCGGCCTTTTGGGCATTCGGTCGCACCTCTGATCATCGCGGCGGCGGCTGCGGGACAATTGAATTCTGTCGCTGAATTCATAGATGTGTCAAACAACTTGGATAGCATCAGCTTGCCGATGTATTTTTCTGTGCTCTGCGCGGATGAAGCGCCATTCACAGACAGGGGGAAATTCGACGCGGCATTCGCGGGGCTGGAAGACTGGCGTCGGCTTCTATTTGATGTTTCGTTCATCTCCGTTTGCGCGAATTGGCCAGTGACCCCTGCTGATCCCACTGCCAATACGGCGGTGGTCAGCGACGTTCCCACGCTGGTGGCATCCGGGACACTCGACCCAGTGACACCACCTGCATGGGGTCAACTTGCGCAGGCGTCGCTGTCCCGCAGCTATCACATTGAGGTTTCCAACGCAGCACATGGTGCCATCGATGGTGAATGCGCGGTTGGGATTATGGAACAGTTTCTAAACGCACCCGACGTCACACCGGACACCCGTTGTACAACCAATCTCGAGCCGCTGCGCTTCTACCGCGGACCAAGTGCTGCACAAATCCCGGAACACGTACCCTCGTTTGACCTGCGCCAGCTAATGATCGTGGAAAAGACACACGGCACCTTCCTGCGATAGTACGTTGGCGGGTGGTCGGTGCGCACCAGCGTGATTTTGCGCTACAGCATGGCTTTGCTGTGTTCCAACAAACGGTGTTGCCCAGACACGGCAACAATTCGGGATCGCCGGTGTAGTAGCGTGGCTGCGCTGCATCGAAGGACCATGTCTGCGTCGCAACGATGCTCTCCTGCGCCGCATCGGTATCTGGCAAACCGATTCTCGTGCGTGAACATCTATCTCAGGGTGACCCGCTGGTTAACAGCCAGAATTTCAAAACGACGTTCAACGCGGTCGCCGTGCTCATCAACCAGAGTGAGCATGTGCGGGCCGGGGTCGGGGGACACAGCCAGCTTGTGTTGACCCTCGGTCGTCCCCAGGAACGTGCTGTCGAGATGCCAGAAGACGCGTGCCGATGTGTCGCGATGGGTTGCTGAGAAAATCGTTTCGCCCCTTTGCCCATCCAGATCGAGGGGGATCACAACCTTCCCCCCGGGAGCCGGACGGAGAATCGCAAGCGTTCCCCTTTCCACTCCATCGGCCGGGTGACAGTCCGAGCGCCAACGGGGAAGCGCACGGTATTCAGGATGGTTCTGTCGATAAATGACCTCCTGGTCGGGCGGCAATACAAACCATGGTGTGCGCCGCATCGATGCCACCGCCGCACAATCTGAATGAACCTGTTCGTCGCGATCCGCGGCCAGCGTAAGCGTATGACAGAATGTACAGGGCATCGAATTGACGCCCGCGGGAGCCGTGGCCTGCATCCGCGTGTGCGCACAGTTCTCGGACGCCTTCATGCCGCTTTGGGAACACACCTTGACCGTTGCGAGCGAAGCGGGCGGATCAAACCATCGCTCAGTCGGCAAATGGTCAAACAACTCAAACATGACAGGGCCTGCGGCCAGTTTTCCTGTCAAACCGTTGCGCCCTTCCCCATCGGCATTGCCCGCCCACACCGCGACCGTGTATCCACGTGTAACACCAATCGCCCACGCGTCACGGTGTCCCTGACTTGTCCCGGTCTTCCAGGCAATCATCCGACCGCTGCCGAGCGGGACAGCGCCGTCTTCACCATCGGCTCGCAAGCCCGTGCGCAGGGCTTCGAGTGTCAAATACGCGGCAGAATGCGCCATCGGATCCGAATGAAGGACGGGGGCCTCGCCTTCCTCAACCCAGGGCGTGACCACCGGATTCGCGATCCCAAGCGCCGAGCGTGCGAGCGCCACATAAAGTCCAGCCATCTCGCGCAGGGTGCCAGAGGCGCCACCCAGTGCCAGCGAAAGGCCGTACGTTTCATCGCGGTCGGAAAGCGTCGTGACGCCAAGGCCCCGCAAATGGGCCAAAAACGCGGCAATCCCGAGGTTCTGCAACTCGAGCACGGCCGGAATATTCAGGCTGCGAGACAGCGCTTCCGAGGCGGGAACGGCGCCATCGAACGCCTTGCCAAAGTTCTCGGGTTTGAATCCACCGACGACGATCGGCGCATCGGCGACCAGTTGTTCGGGCAAGAGATCACCCGAGCTCAAGAGCGCCTCGTAGATGAACGGCTTGAGTAGACTCCCTGTGCTGCGAGGACTTTCCACCATGTTGACTTGGTCTTCATGGTGACCGTCCGAGATCACGTTTCCGTGATACGCAACAATGGCGCCCGAACTGTTGTTCACGATCAACGCCGCAAGGTTGTGAATACCACGCGCCGCAAGCGTTTGTTGATGTCGGGTCAACACGGTTCCCGTTTCCGCCTGCAAGGCTGTGTCGATCGTTGCTCGGGTCCGACCACGTCCCCGTTGATGCAGGTGACTCAACAGATGTGGCGCAAGCTGGGACAAGGCACGAGGTCTATCGGGTATCGGTTCAGCAAGGGCCAACGCCAGCGTTCCCGTGTCAAACGCCCCATCCGCCGCGAGTCGGCGCAAGAGGCGATCACGTTTTGCTGTCAGTGCCGCACGGTTGCGGCCCGGATGCATCACGGCGGGACTGTTGGGCAAGACCGCGAGGGTTGCCGCTTCCGCCCAGGTCAGATCTTCAGGCGGGCGCCCAAAATACCGCCATGCTGCCGCTTCAAGGCCCACGATGTTGCCACCGAAGGGCGCGTGCGTTGCGTATAACGCGAGAATCTCGTCCTTCGACAGCGACCACTCGGTGCGCAACGCGAGCGCGGCCTCGATGATTTTGTCACCCAGGTTTCGCGTGGGTGCGTTGCGGGCCATGCGCGCCACCTGCATGGTGAGGGTGCTGGCCCCGCTGACCACGTGCGCATGGCGAACGTTGGCGACCGTCGCGCGCACGATCGCGATGGGATCGACGCCAGGATGAAGCAAAAACCGCTCGTCCTCGAACATCAAGAGAGCCCGACGGTAGCGCTCGGGAATCGCGGCGGGCGTTCCAAATCGCCACTGACCATCAGGGGCAACTTGACCCGCCAACAGATTGCCCTCACGATCGAAGACCACTGTGGACTCGATCGTCGCGAAGCGTGGCACAGGCAATATCCCAACGACAATGCCAGACAACAATCCGAGGGTTGCCGATGTGATCAACCACCGAAAGGAACGGCGGCGCTCCATCACTGCACCCCCGAGGCATCGCGCGCCACGATCGAGATCCACTTGCCGGCTTCGTGTGCCATGGTCGTCGGCGTGTACATTGCTTCAACGTGAATGGGTGGCAGGTAGTACCGTCCTGGATAGGCCGCGTGGGCTATCAACTCGAAGGTCTTGGATGCTCCCGCATCGAGATCGAAGTAGGTCAAAAGCCTATCGTCGCGCAAATCCTGGTAGTCAAACGAAGATGCGCGCATCTGGGTCGCTGACAATCGTTCCGTTCGCAACTCAAAACCCGACGGCAACAGATGCGTCAGCGCCAGTTCGTTGAGACGTCCATTGCCGCCCGACACGGTCACCTCGATCTTGATATCGGTACCCTGCGTGACACGCGCGATGTCCACGGGCTGTCCGCCGAGCGTTTGATAGCGGGTCGAAAGTTTCAGTCCGTGTGCCTCAGCTTTTTCCTCGCCCACGGGCGGCATGCCGGTCATGATCACGCGGGCGAATCCACCGCTGCCTCGATTGGTCACGACAAACGACTGTCGCTTCGGATCGGCGCCGGGCGAAATCGGCACCGGGGTTTGCGACAACAGCTTGTCGCTGTCGATGGTGACAGCAGGTTGCGAACCCATCTGTGTCACAAAGCGAATCGGATCTCCGGGCTTTTCGTGTACTTTCGCCCATCGATTCATGGCCACAAGTCCAAACGCCGCAGCCTGGGTATTCTGCACCGCATCGGTCGTAAGCGTTGCCGACACCGCGAGCGCTACTTCAGCCGCACGCGGATCGTTCATCAGCGCAAGGGTTTCGAGAATCATGGCACTCTCGCGCATCGGGGTGGAAAACGAGGTATCGGTTGCTGGCGAAGCCAGTGCAACCAAAGGCGCGTTCGCCACGAGCGCCTTGGCCGCCGGACCTTGACCTGCGAGTTGATAGGCAGCCGCTAGACGCCAGCGCGCAGCGACCGACAGATCCGTAGACTGGCGCAGTCGATTCATCGCGGGCAAGGCTGGTTGCCCTGCGTTGGCGAGCGTAAACAATCGGTAGGCCTGGTGCGTATCCGAATCGCCCGGACGAAAAGCGTTCACTGCATTCTGTTGGAACGCCACCCAGCGTTCGATGAGATGGTCGGACACGCGATACCCTGCGCGACGTGCCTCGACCAGAAAATGTCCAACCCAGGATGACGCCCAGTCGTGCGAAACGTTGTCGGTCGGCCAGTACCCAAATCCCCCGTTGCCTTGCTGAAACCGTGCCAGCCGCTCGATCGCCTGTTTGATGTGGTGGTCAACAGCAAATGCCCGTGCATCGTCGAGATGGACCAGTTCACCAAGATAAAGCTGAGGAAACGCCGCGGCGGTTGTCTGCTCAACACAACCATGGGGATAGCGTATCAGGTAGCCAAGATGGCGCTCGAGATCGAGGGGCGGTATCCGGGACAGTTCAAGCGTGATCTGATTCGTACCACGTATCCCGGGAAGTGGCAAGGCGTCCACGGTCCAGGATTCACCCGGCTTCAGATACTTGCCAACGACTCGGGTCACCGAGGTCCCGGGGTGACGTACATCCACCTCGACAACGTGGGTGGCCCGCTCGGCACCGCTTGTAGCCTCGATCTCGAACCGTGCCACACCAAGCGATGAACCCACCTTGAAACGAAAAGGAACCAACTCGTCACCCGGCGATTTGAATGCGATGACCTTGGTGGTCGGTCCCTGGAACTGCACGCGCTCGTTGCCCGACACCCGCAACGACACAGTGCGAAGCTGCTTTTCGAGGGCAAATACCGCAACGGGCAGTGACAACTCTTCACCAGGGCCGAGAACCCGCGGCAGATCGGCCAGCACAAAAAGAGGCTTGCGAACGAAAACGTTGGCCTCGGTGGCGCCATAGGCCTTTCCGTCGCCTGCCACCACCATTGTGCGAACTGCGCCAACATACGGTGGCAGCGTGAACGTGTGTTCCCGGTGTTCCCCCGCCTTCAGGGTGAACGGTCCTGCAAACAAAACCATCGGAGGGAAACGATTGGCCCGTTGTTGGTCAGGGGGCGTCTCGACGTCACCCTCTTCGTCCTCGCCCCCGCCGATTGCCAACAGGTTGGCGGCCCGGCCGTTTTGTGTGCCCACGACATCGTCGAAGAGATCCCAGGTCTTCACGCCAAGCGCCTCACGCGCGAAAAACGTGTTCCAGGGGTTCGGGGTGCGGAAACGCGTCAGACCCAGAAGCCCCTCGTCCACGATCGCGACGGTATAGGTCATCGCCCTCCCGGCGGATTCTGAAACCGTCACACGCGCCTGCCCACCGGGCGGATACTCCAGTGGTGTTTTGAGCACCGGGTTGAGTTTTGACGCCGGATCCACGACCGAAAAGGCCGCGATGCCGTGCAGGCGCAAGGGCAGATCATTGCCGCGTCCGACGTGCGGCTGCAATAGCACAACGTTTGCATAGACGTTGGGACTCATCTCCCGGGTGACAGGAATGCGATGCTGAACCGACTCGCCGTGCAGCTCGACCCACGAGGCCGAAAGCACGCGACTGCCGTTCTCGAGGCTGACCAATGCACGGCCAGACACCGCAGCGGGAATCGTCAAGATGGCCACTTCACCTGGCATGTAACTCGTTTTGTCGGTCGAGATCGGCAAGACGCCGACACCACCGGGTTGATCCTTCCGGGCACGGCCGGCCCAGCCCGGCCAGTCGCAGTAGAACACCCATCCAGCGCGGTGTTTTCCGGTTTTGTCAGTGGCAACCACAATGTAGCGACCCCAATCGGGATACTTGATCTCGAATGACCATTGCCCCGCACCGTTCCTCAATTTCACGTCGCCGCTTTGAATGGGGGCAATCGATTCGCCGCTTGCATAAGTGGAGAGATCCTCGCCGCTTTTTTCCCACCACCAGCGCCACGACACCTTCAGAAGCTCAAGATGAAGTTCAACATCCTGCTTGAGTCGATTTCCGGACGCATCCACGGCAACCAGATCAACCTTGTGTTTCTCATCCGTCAGCAACATGCCGCGGGCCTTGTCGCCGGGCGGCAATCGAAGTCCGACGTAGCGCGAATAGGGCGAGAAAGGAAGTTCGTGTCGGTCAACACTGAATCCGCCACTCTCCTCAAAAACCCGGGTAACGAAATTTGCCGTCAGCATGCCCGGCGCCTCACCCTGAAACGGAATCTTTGCCGCGATGGACGCGCGGCCTTCCCCGTCGAGTGCGGCGTCGAAAAGGATCTCGGCTTTGGACTGAAATGTGCGCGTGGGATCGTCAAACCTGTACTCTTGATACTTCGCAAACTTCGTTTCTTTCGACTGCAGCGACACTTCGATCTTGGCCTGTAGATCGCTTGCGGGAGAGCCATGCAACCAGCTGG
>JAWXBF010000352.1:0-6681 GCA_034439895.1 Deltaproteobacteria bacterium | reverse complement strand
TAACCTTGCTTCAGCTTATCCGTGCACGCGGCCCCGAAACCGGAACCGACTCGTCACGAACCAACTTCACCGCAGGGGTGCATGCTGGCTACAGCATCACCCCGATGGTTTCAGTTGGTGGTGAACTCCGCTATCAACGCTGGCTGAGCGATGCTGCACCCGCGAAGGCGAATCCCGACGCACGCGAAACCGTGACGATGGGAATTGGTCCGCGCTTTCACTTCAAAGTTGGAACGCAATGGCTGCGCCCCGGCATCTCGTATTCGCGCTCGCTCGATGCACCCACGTCGAAGAGCAACTACCAGATGGTGCAGGTCGACGTCCCCTTCCTCTACTAAGCCGGACGAAATCCCCGTTGACCGACAACGCACCCATCGTCGCGTGAACCCGCGCACGCGACAAACGGATTTCGCTTTCGGGTCGGCGCTCAGTTCTCTCCGTGACACAGGGTGCACTTGGCATCGCCACTGCCATCGGCAGGGTTGAAGGGCTTTTTCCCCAAGGCCTCGGCGATGAAGGGAAGGATCTTTTCGGCCATAAACTTGGCTTCTTCGGGATCGTCCTCAAACATGCTCATCTCGAATTTCGGCAGGCTTGCGCTCGGCATCTTGAAGTTGCCCTCCTTCGGATTGGGTCCGTGGCACAACGTGCACTTCACGTCGGCGTATTTTTCTGGATTGAAGGCGCTGAAAAGCTCGCGGGCTTTCGGCATGACCACGGTCTTCATGACGTGGCCTTTTTCTTCGACAGTCATGGTTTCCCACACCTTGTTCTCGTGCGCGACCGCACTGGATTCGGTCGCAGGGGATGGGTTGGTTCCCGTGGTGCTACATCCGAGAAGTGTCACCGCGAGCATTGCGAACGTTGCGAACATGGCGACCACGCGAGAGCAATTTTGCATGATTGGTTCCTTTTCAAGTCAGGTTGTTGCTGGGGCTTGGATGCCCAATCGGCGTAAGCGATGCAATAAACCGGCAATCTCCTGAAAAAACAACCCATTTTCGCGCTCCGTCAAGGCAAGCTGGAATCATGAAGACCATCGGCGGACGTTTTCGGTTGGTTTGGTTGACACTTCTCGTGGGATGCGCTGGCCCGATCCCACTTGAAACACCGGGAAGCGGTGGCGCGCAAGGTTCGCAAACCGGCGTAGGAGGCGGCGGTCAAACCGGCGGGGCCGGGCCGGGTGGCGTCGGGGTGGGCGGATCTAACTCGGGCGGATTGCCGGAAAAGCCGATTCCGATTCCCTCTCTTGCACCCATGGGTCCGCGAGCGCTGTCGCAACGAGAGTTCGACAACACCCTTCAGACGCTTTCCGGTGGTACGTATCGGACACCGCGGGTGATGCCATCGCAGTCGTACGGATGGTTGCAATTCGATCGCGATCCAGCAGCCAACGTCATCGAGCTATCAACCTTTGAGCTGCGCTGGCAACTGGCTGCCACGCTGGCTCCGAGCGTCCTTTCGAATGCAAACCTTCCGCGGCAATGTGACGGATTCGATGCAGGCGGGATCAAGTGCTACGAATTGGTCGTTCGTACGCTGGTGCCGCTCGTCCTTCGTCGTGAAGCGAGCGAACCGATGGTTGCATCGCTCATCTCTTTTGCCAGAAGGCTTGAACCAGTTGCTCGCACAGAGACCCTTGCAACCCTGGTTGCAACCCTTTTGCGGTTGCCCGAGTTCCTTTTCATCACCCACCACGACCGCGGTGCCGATGGCCCCGGACGCAATCCCTTCCTGTCAAAAATGGATCTGGCGACGCGCCTGTCGTTTCTCATCACCGGATCGACACCGACGGTCGACTGGACAACGACATTCGATGACAGCCCCAAAAACCTAGCCGCGATATCCCGGGACCTGGCGTCCAAGTCGGGGGGCGGACTCGAGTCGTTTTTCAGGCAATGGCTCCTGATGGATCGTTTCCTGTCCGCATCCAAGGATCCCAGGATTTTTCCAAAGTGGGAAAGCGAAAAGGAATCGGTATTGGCAGAAGGCATGGGCTTCCTTCGGCAATACGTGTTGGCCTACGACAAAGCGCGTTGGCCCGATCTTTTAACGGTTCCGGTTGGCGATGGTCGACGGGGCTTCTTGATGCAGCGGTGGTTCCTCGCAACCCACGCGGGACCCGCCGATGCTTCGCCGACCAGCCGCGGCATGTTCATTCGTGAGCGGATCTTGTGTGAGCCAACGCCCCCGCCGCCACCCGACCTGAGCCACGAAGTCCCCCCCAACCCTGCGAACCCGGATGCCACGTTTCGAGAACGACTTGAGTCGGCGACGGGGTCCGGCGCTACCTGCGGAGGCTGCCACCAGATGATCGACCCAATAGGCTTTGGCCTTGAGAACTACGATGCGGCTGGCCTATTCCGAAATACGGATCACGGAAAGCCGGTCAACGCCTCCGGCCAGATCGTTCTCGACAGCAACGTGAGAAAGTTCATCGGTGCCAACGAACTAGTCGACACGCTCGCCGATATGCCCGAAACCAGCGCATGCCTTGTGCGCAATTTTGCGGCGTTTGCATTCGGCTACACGCCCTATCCTGTTGACGATGAGCTTGTCCGTGCACTCGCCGCCAATCTCGGTTCAAGGCCGCTGCTGCGCGACATGGTTGAGCTTGTGGTGACGAGCATTCCGTTTCGGACGATCGAGGCCACAAGTATCTTTCCCGAACGGGCCTGGCCGAGGGCCAGTGTCTCGCCGCAAGCGGGCAAGCTGGATCAGGCATCCATCGCATATGTGCTGAGCCAGTTTCAGGCATTCCGAGACACGGTGCAATCGAATCCCCTTGCCATGCAGTTCGACATTCACATCGAGCGCCTTCGCGATATGGAAAGAAGATTTTCCGTACTGTAGCTATCCCGAAGGCACCTCTTGCTCGGCCAGTCGTTCTAGCATTCCGCGAATCGTGTCACGGGCAGTGCGGAAACGCGTGAGCATCTCCTCGCGCGGGATAGAAGGATCCTTGCTTGCCGGATCGGGAATCGGCCAGTGCAGGCGCCGTGCCTTGCCGAGAAAGACTGGACAGACCTCTTCCGCACACAACGTGATAACCGTGTCCACCGTTTCGGGATCAATCAATTGCACGGACTTGGAGTGGTGCGTGGTCAGATCAACGCCAAGCTCGCGCATGATCTCGATCGCGTAGGGATTGACCTTCGAGGGTTCGCTTCCTGCGCTTTGCACGGGAATGCGATCGCCGAAAATCATCCGACCGAGACCCTCGGCCATCTGGCTGCGGGCAGAGTTCGCCACACAAAGAAACAGGATGCTTTTTTTGCCGTTGTTCATGGTTCAGGCTTAGGCCGGACGATAACAAGCCGAGTGAGCGGGGCCAAGAGAGATGCTTCTTGTACACTTGCCTCCGCCATGGCCGACGCTTTAAAAACCTTCTTCTCGCCGGCGCTTGTCCGAAGGCTTGCTGCGGAAATCGCGCACGTTGAACCGAGCTTCCCGGAGCGTGCGTTTATCAAACAAGCCACCACGGGCCTTGATGCGCTCGCGCTGCTCGATCGTGGCAAGCAGATCGCAAACGCACTCGGCGCCCACCTGCCTTCGGCGTATCCCAAAGCGATCGACATCCTGCTCCGCTCGCTCGGACCCGAACACCCGACCGACGAACTCATCGGCCTCGGCATGGCGCCCTTCTTCTATCTTCCGCACTTGTTTTTCGTCGCCGAACGCGGACTCGAAAACTTCCCCGTGTCGATGCGCGCACTCTACGAACTCACGAAGCGCTTCACCGCCGAAGGCAGCATCCGTCCCTACATCGAGCGGGATCCAGAACGCACGTTCGCCATGCTTCACAAGTGGGCACGCGACGACAACGCCCACGTCCGTCGACTGGCCTCCGAGGGAACACGACTGCGGCTGCCCTGGGCCACGCGGGTGAAGTGGCTTGATGGAAATCCTGACCGCGTGTTGCAGCTCCTTGAGTTGCTGAAGGACGATCCCACAACGCTCGTGCGGCGAAGCGTCGCCAACAATCTGAACGACCTCGGCAAGGTTTACCCAAAGTTGCTGGTGGAAACCTGTACGGCCTGGTGCAAGGGGGCCTCACCGGAACGCCGCGCCCTGGTCGACCACGCACTCAGATCGGCTGTCAAACGGGGCGACGCGGGCGCACTTGCACTACTTGGGTTTGGCAAGAAAGCCTCAGTCGCGATCGAGGATGTCCAGTTTACGCCGAAAAAGGTCCGAATCGGCGGACAGAACTCGGTGACCTTCACGATACGCAGCACAAAAAGCGCATCGCAAGAACTGCTGGTCGATCTGGCCGTCCACTTTGTAAAAGCCAATGGCAAAACACTACCGAAAGTGTTCAAGTTGAAACGCATCACACTGCCATCGCGAGGCCGAATTGGTCTTGCCACGAAGATATCGCTTGCGATTCACACCACCCGTAAACCCCGCCCCGGCACACACAATGTCGATGTGATTGTGAACGGTCAGGCACAGCGAATTGGCGCGTTCGAGGTTGAGCTCACTTCACGACTTCTCGAAATGACGCGAACAACATTTTGAATCTGAGGCCCTCGAGCGTGAGCTTGTCGGCATCGGCCTGCTCGACGGTGAAATCGAGCCGAGAGACGTGGATCAAGTTGTTCAGCACGTTCGAGTCGGTCACGACGATGCGAACGATGGCTGTGCTCACGGGGGGCTATCCGAGGCATCTGCGTCGATGCCAGCGTCCTCGATGAGCTGGTCGAGATCCGCGGCGGGAAGTCCCACCAGCGAGGCGAGTTCTCGCAACTTGCCGCGCGACAATTCATCGCGTCGGTAGGCTTCGAGCGCCAACCCAAGGAAGCGGTGTTTGAACTCGATTCGCATCTCGGTATGATCGGGCTCGGGAAGCCCAAGGTGCTCCGCGAGTTGCTTTCCCTTCCCGGTCTCATCGAGCCGCTTCAGCTGCTCGAATTCGGCCTCGTTCACGAGGCGCAAGTTTCGCAGCCGATAAAGGACGGAGCGTCGACTGATCACAAAGTGATGCGCGAGCTGCACCACATCGTAGAGCTGGAGCGTCTGAGTTCCCGGCTCGGTTCGTCCTTCGACGTTTAGACTGCCGGATTCGTCGAAGATCTCGGCATAGGTTCGACTCGGCTTCCCCTTGCCAAGCCCACCAACGAACTGACGAAATCCATCCTCGGGCATGAGGAAGTTCGCGGCGAACGCGTTCGCGCGAACCTCGATCAGGTCGTCGCGCTCGGACGCTCTGCTGATGAGGCCGAAGCGCTCGCGATCCGCGCAAATGCCCGAACCCGTTTTCCACGGATTTCGTCCCGGCTGCTCGCGCACGCGCCCCATTGGTTGGCTATTGGCAGATACCCCAACTTTCTCTAGGTCTTTGGACAACTTTGGGAATACCTTGCCTCGTGCTTCTTCCTCAACATCACACCTCTGAGGGGATGCCCGCGGCGGACGAATCCCTGTGGAGGCTCTGGCTCGAGGAACATCGCCAGCCACATTTGTTGAGCACAAGGAAGAAAACGAAGCGGTCGATGAATCGAAGCGGCAATTGAGCGTTTGCGCCCCGGAGGCACGCTCAGCGCTCATCGTCACGGTCGGCACACGTGCCTGTGCCATCCCGCTGCAGTACGTCGCGGAGACGATGCGCCCTCTCGCGATTGAGCCTATTGCCGGGACACCGGAATTCGTCCGCGGGGTCTCGATGATCCGCGGCGCGCCTATTCCAGTCGTCGATCTCAAGATGCTCCTCGAAAATGGCGAGAACAACTCAGCCTGCGGGCGCTTCGTGACCTTGAAGGTCGGAGAACGACGCGTTGCCCTCGCCGTGGATGGCGTAGTCGGGTTAAGAAAACTCGATTCGGCGGAGATTGGGGAGCTGCCTCCGCTTCTGCGAGATGTCGGCGCCGCGCTGATCGAGGCGATCGGCACCTCCGACGCGCAGCTCCTGATTGTGCTTCGCGCGACGCGCCTCGTTCCGGATGACGTCTGGGCCACCCTCGCAACGGGGACGGAGGCGAGATGACGCCTGTCCTTGATCGAACCGACATCGAGCGGTTTAGAACCATTGTCGCGCGGCGATTGGGGCTCCAGTACGACGACGGGAAGCTCGACTTTCTCGCCGATGTCCTGCGTCAACGCATGGCGGCGGCGCGGAGCCCGCGCTTCGATGCCTACGTCGAGCAACTTACCGCTGCCCCCAAGAGATCCGACGAGCTCCGAGCGTTGGCCGAGCAGCTCACGGTCACCGAGACTTTCTTCTTCCGCAACGCCGACAACTTCCGAGCCTTTGCCGAACATGTCCTTCCTGAACGCGTTCGATCCAAGACCCACAATAAACGACTCCGCATCCTGTCCGCCGGATGCGCCTCGGGAGAGGAGCCGTATTCGCTGGCTGTCCTGGTGCGCGAGGCTTTACCCGACCTGGGGTCCTGGGATGTTGAGATCATCGGCGTTGACGTCAACCCGGCGGGCCTTGCGAAGGCGACCCAGGCCCGCTACTCCACCTGGTCGCTTCGGGCGACGTCAGACGACGCCAGGCGCCGCTACTTTCGGGCAGACGGTCCGGACTTCGTGCTCGCGCCGGAAATCCAGAAGATGGTGACGTTCGAGGAGCGGAATCTCGTGGATGAAGACCCTCTGTTCTGGCAGTCGCTCGCCTGCGACGTCGTCTTTTGTCGAAACGTTCTCATGTACTTCACGCCCGACAAAGCGCGTGAC
>JAWXBF010000351.1:0-5884 GCA_034439895.1 Deltaproteobacteria bacterium | reverse complement strand
GAGAACGCCGTGCCCCCGCCCTACTCGCTGCAGGGCGCGAACGCATCGATCCAGGCGTTCACAACTTTGATCCCCAACGGATCCAGCTCGGACGTGCCAATTGCGGGCATTCTCCAGTTGGGAACCGTGGTGCCCATCCGCGTGGCGATGGTCGACTGCGCCGATGAACCGGGGCGCAAGAGGCGCGCGCCTGGAACGCCAAGTCCGCCCCGAACGGGCTCTCGGTTGAAGATCCCCGTTTGCAAAAGGGGGACGTCATAACGCAAATCGAAGGTCGGCAAGTCGCCCATGCCGACCAGACCCTCGGGTCGGTGGCAGTGGCTGCAGTTGCTGTGCAGATAGGCGCGCGCCCGTTGTTCCAGCGTACCCGTTGCGGCGAGGCCTGGTACCGGCAGCACTGCCAGCTTGCTCACGTCACCCAGTGGTTTCTCGAACAGGCCAAGGTGTTCCAGCGTGCGCAGCTGATTGGCGCGCCGATTGCCAGGATAGGTAAAGTCGCCGTTGAGTTGCGCAAGCTCAGGTCCCAGGCTGCGACCGGCGGCTTTCGTGTGACACGAAAGGCAGGCCTCACGACCCGGAAAAATCCACTGGAGGTCGCCGATGAATCGCCGGCCCGGAGCCTCGCCTTGCAGGGAGGCCGTGTTGGCACCCGATTCGTCCCACACATAGGTATAACCAACCCAGTCGCCGCTTTCGTGATGCACGAGAAACCGCGTTTCGAGCATCTTGCCCCCAAGCTCAAACGCCTTGAGCAACATGGTCCCTACCGGAAAGTCGAAATCACCGTCCACGCCGACGCGAATCTTGCCGCCGTCTGGAATCACCATGAAGCGATGTTTTTGCGCACCATCTGACCAAAGCGGTGCGTTCACGTCGAAAGGAATCACACCCGAGACGGGAACACGGAGATCCGCGGGCGTAAAACACCCCGTTGCCAACAAGGTCATCGGAAAGGGATCGTCTGGTTTGCCGGTTGGCAGAGGCAGCGGCCGACAGGTCGTTTGCATCGGTCGCAGGTCGATGCCGAACTGTGTCGCGGGCGCAGAGGTTGCGGCGTCCTGTAAATCGCCGAGGGAGGTGTCCTTGACCGACGGGACACAGTTTGCGCCGTCGACCACAACGGCGTCGACCACATCGCTGTCGACTGGCGCCGTTTGACCTACCTCGACCATCGCCGCATCGCGGATATCCCGACTGTCCGCATCGTTTGCGCCACCGCCACCGGAATCGTCACACGCGACAAGCGCCAGTGAACACGCCGAAAGAAACGGAACGAGCCAACGCGAACAACACAAGCGACGACTACTCCTTTTCAAGGAGATAAATGTGACCGAACAGGTCGAAGATGTACAGCTCGCCGTCTTGTGCCTGACCCACGCCAGCAAATCCGGCAAGGGGAGTCTGTACCGACACCAGATCAGCGGTGTGGTCAATGAAACACTGAGCGGTGCCTTCGACGATGATGAAGGAATAGACCTGATTCTCGACGTAGTCACCGAAGAAAAAACGCCCGTCGGTCAGGGGGATCGCCGTTCCGCGGTAGACAGCGCCACCGGTGATGGCCCGGGAATACCTATCACCCCGTCGCGAATTGGGAATCGGTGGATGTTCGTATTCGAAGACAGGCAAGACGCCGTAGGGTGCCACGCCGGTTTCCAAGTACGGGAAATAGGTCACCTCACGCGTACCTTCCATACCGGGATTGTCCCAACCGAAGGTCTCCGAGGAAGTTTTGTCCGCTGGAATGTAGTTGACCTCTTCCCATGCCCCTTCACCCACGTCGACGAAATACAAGTCGCCCGTTTTCGGATCGATCGAACCGCGCCAGGGGTTTCGCAATCCTTCTGCCCAGGCGAAGGGGAACGCACTCGCGCCGGTCATGTTGCCAGCGGGGGGAACACCTGGATTGTCGACATCAAGACGAATGATCTTTCCCAGACCGGGTGTGTTGGCAAGATAGTCCGCACCCGCGCCGCCGCCATCGCCCACGCCTGCATAGAGGAAACCGTCTTTTCTGAACACCAGGAAGCCGCCGTTGTGTCCGTCGTCACAGCAACCGTTGCGTCCATTAACCCCATCGTGCCGAATCGCGATGAGCTCCTTCAGCATCACATCTGCCTTGAGCGGATCGGCCGCCGAACGATGTCCCTCGGCGATCACGACGTCACCCTCATGTCGAGTCGCGACGTAGTACGGATCATCGACCGCCCGGGTATAAAACACGAAGAAGCGACCGTTTGTGGCGTAGTCCGGATGGAAGACGAGGTTGGTGAGACCGCGCTCACCCTGGCCCTGGCCTGCGCCCTGAAAGAACGAGATGCTCCTGCGCATGTCCAGAAAGGGCGTCGGCAGAATATTGCCGTTTTCGAGGATCATGATTCGCCCCGCGCGTTCGGCCACGTAGAATCGGGTCTCGCCCTTGGGCTGCACCATCGCCATGGGTTGCTTCGCTGCTTCCGTCACCAGCGTCATTTTCATCTTCGAGGGAACGCATTCCTTCGGAAGGACGATGGGCAGGACATCCGCTTTTGCGAAGGCGTCCGCCGCGTCCCCGGATGGCACAGCCGTGGCATCCCCCGCGGTCGATCCGTCCCCCGTTACAACTGCGCCGTCCCCCGCTCCGGTCGCGCCATCAGGCACCGCTGCCGCGTCGCTGCCGACGGTATTGTCTCCGTCATCACTGCAAGTCACAAAAACGATGGAAAGGGAAAGAAGGGCTGCGCCAAGCGCCAAAGCTCGAGTCGTCATGGGCCTCAGAATAGGCGTAAAGGTCTATCTTGAGTCCATCGATGTATGTAAAAGATAAAAGATTGTTTCGATTTGACGCAACGCAAGCAGCAGCGAAACGACGCACAACGCCTACCGGTACGGCTGCCTCAACTCGACGGGCTTGTGCGGGCTGCGCAACCGCAAGTTCAACATCTCGACGCCAAAGG
The DNA here is from genome assembly GCA_034439895.1 of Deltaproteobacteria bacterium. GTDB lineage: Bacteria > Myxococcota_A > Polyangia > Fen-1088 > Fen-1088 > JAWXBF01. Next base: position 2,948 of record JAWXBF010000351.1, on the reverse strand, counting down.
CGAAAGCCATTGAGAAATAGATGTAGCCCTTCGGAATGTGTTGCCCAAGCGACTCTCCCACGAGCGTCACGCCGATGAGAATGAGAAAGCTGAGCGCCAACATCTTGACGGTTGGATGCTGATTCACGAAGTCGCCAATCGCACGGGCGAACATCAACATGACCCCAAGCGCGATCACGACCGCCGCGACCATGACGCCGAGATTCGAAACCATCCCGACGGCGGTGATGACCGAATCGAGCGAAAAAACCATGTCGAGCAACACGATCTGAAAGATCGCGGACCGCAACGAGGCGGGCTTGCTGCGGCCGTCCTCTACCCCATCCTCGCCTTCCAGCTTTTCGTGGATCTCAACGACACTCTTGCCAAGGAGGAAGAGACCACCGCTGAGCAAGATGAGACTCTTGCCCGTGATGGGAACGTGCAGGAACGGCATCATGAAGAGCGTGCTGGTCAGCCCCATCAACCACGAAATGCTGAAGAGCAACAGGATTCGTGTCACAAGCGCAAACAGCAGGCCCAGTTGGCGGGCCTTGGCCTGTTGCGCCGTCGGCAACTTTCCCGCCAGGATCGAGATGAATATCACGTTGTCGACGCCGAGCACGATTTCGAGTGCCGTCAGCGTCAACAGCGAAACCCAGATCTCCGGATCGCTTAACCAGTGCATGTGCGTACGGTGTTAGCACCTAGTCCGCGTGGGTGATGGTCCAGTCCGTGGGTTCGCCTTGAATCGTGACCTCGACGGTGTCGCCAACTTTCTTGCCCACCAGCGCCCGTCCAAAAGGCGATCCGGGTGTCACCACGTGGAAAATGCCGTCACCTCCCGGACCGGCAAGCTCAAGCCCCGCACCAACCGGGGCAATAAACAGGGTGCGTCCGTTGCCCTCTTCTCCTTCGACCTCCACCACCGCCCCCACTCGAATCGCCTCGCCCCGCCGCAGGGACTGAGGCCTGAACTCACCCAAGGCGTCAAGTTGCGCGGTCGCCAACGTTTTGCGCTGCTGCAGGCCGCGGGCCAGGTTGACCGCACGATTCGCGCCGCTCGCCGCGTCCTGCTTGGCCTCGGACGCTGCGCGGTGGGCCTCTTGAACACCCGCCAGCAAGTGGGTTCCCAATTGCGCCATCAAGAATGTCTTGTCCATCACCCCGAGGTTAAATCCGTCCACCAAACGCGCAAGAAAGTGGACGGGCCCACGCGATCGCTCACCTTTCGTCCCGGTGTGTTTCGGAAATACGATGGGGGGAGTGAAGGGCGATGCTAGATTGGCCGTCCATTTTTGAGCCCCCCTTTACCCCACAAGGATTCGGACCATGAGCAGCGACATCTTACGGCGCGACATTTTGAAGTGGACCACAACGGCTGCCGCTACCGGCATCGCTGCGACGGTCTTTCGCCCCACCGCACAGGCTGCAAAGGCCAAGACCCCCAAAAAAATCATCCCGATTGGCGTGCAGCTTTGGTCCGTCCGCGAAGAGTGCAAGAAGGACTTTGATGCCACCCTCGCGAAGATCGCCGAAATGGGTTTTCAAGGCGTCGAGTTCGCCGGGTACTACAACTATGCAGCCGACGCGGCAGGGCTACGCAAGAAGCTGGATGCGCTCGGCCTCAAAGCTGCCGGAACACACATCGGTGCCAAGTATTTCATCGGCGACGAACTAAAGAAAACCATCGAGTTCCACAAGACGATCGGATGTTCCCTCCTGATCGTGCCAGGCGACGGCCGGTTCACCGATCCCGAGAAGAGCAAGCTGTACGCCGAAGAAATGACGAAGGCAGCCGAGGCATTGAAGCCCGAAGGCATGGCCTGCGGTCACCATAACCACACGCACGAGTTCGACAAGGTTGAGGGAAAGACCTACTGGGATCTCTTCGGAGAGCGCACGTCAAAGGACGTCTTCTTCGAGCTCGACATCGGTTGGGTTCGCGAAGCGGGCCTGGATGCGGTCGAGCTCATCAAGCGCAACCCCGGTCGAATTCGTACCACCCACATCAAGGCAAAGCCTGGCAAGGACAAGGGTAAGTTCTTCGTCGGTCAGGACAACTACGACTGGAAGCGTGTCATCAAGGCGGCCTACGATGTCGGTGGAACCGAGTGGTTCCTCATCGAGCAGGAAGACTATCCGGACGGCAAAAGCCCAATGGATTGCACCAAGATCTCGCTCGATGGCTTGAAAAAGATTCTCAAGGGCATGAAGAAGCTGGGTTAGTTCGCGTGTCCGTGCGCTTGCGACCTGAAATTCTGGCACCCGCCGGCGACCGAGCCGCGATGGAGGCCGCCGTGCGGGCGGGTGCCGATGCGGTCTACTTCGGACTGCAGTCTTTCAATGCGCGCGCACGGGCGGAAAACTTCAACGAGAAGGACTTGCCCGAAACCCTTCGCTTCTTGCACGAGCGAGGGGTAAAGGGGGCATGTCGCGCCAAACACCCTCGTATTCGACCACGAGCTTGACGCGGTTGAACAGACGATCCGGGCGTGCGCGAACGCGGGAGTCGATGCCGTGATGGTCCAGGACCCAGGTGTCGCGCGGCTGTGTGCAACGATTGCGCCCGAGATGGACTGGCACGCGTTTACGCAGATGACCTGCACGGATACGTCGGCCGTGAACTGGGCCCGGGATCTTGGCGCCAAACGGGTGGTCTTGCGGCGTGAGTTCACGCTCGACGACATTGCGGCCATCCGCCAGCAGACGGAAATGGACCTGGAGGTGTTTGTTCACGGCGCGCTTTGTGTTGCGTATTCTGGACAGTGCATGACAAGTGAAGCCATTGGTGGCCGCAGCGCAAACCGGGGCGTTCCTTCAAAATCGAGGGGCGATTGAAGGGCGCCGACTACGTGACCGCCACGACACGGCTTTACCGGGAAGCGATCGCGGCGGCCATGGGTGAAGGTTCGCCTCCGTCGGATGCCACACGACAGGCCTCGCTGCAGATGTATTCACGTGGATCG
>JAWXBF010000350.1:0-8770 GCA_034439895.1 Deltaproteobacteria bacterium | reverse complement strand
GATGACGATTTCGACACGGCGATTGTTGGCGCGACCCTCGGAACTCGTGTTCTCGCCAATGGGTCGATCCGAACCGATGCCACGCGCAGTGATCTTTTCGGCTGGAAAACCTCGCGAGACCAGGTAGCTCCGAACGGCGTCAGCGCGACGTTGCGACAGCAGTAGATTCTTCGAGGGCGAACCGCGTGAGTCGGTGTGACCTTCGATGACAACTTCTTGTCCGTTGGTAACGAGCGCATCGGCAACGTCATCAAGGCGTTTCTGTGCACCGGGCAACAACGCAGAATCACTGGAGCGGAACATCACGCTTCCGGAAAGCGTGATGACCATGCCGCGTGCTTCTTGTTTTGCCGCCAATTTGGCGAGCGCTTCATCCGATTCTTTGAGCTTTTGCTCTGCGGCAATCACTTTCTGATCTGATACGGCAGTTTTCCGATCGGCTTCCTCTCGAGCAGTGCGTTCAGTCGCAGTTTTCCGATCGGCCTCCTCTCGAGCAGCGCGTTCACTCGCAGTTTTTTCTGATTGGAGTGCTTCGCCCTGTTGAGACGCAGCCAACTGATCTTGTGTTTTCGCCAGGGTCTCCACCGTTTCGGCAGCGATCGCCTCTTTCTTGGTTGCAAGCGCGCTTTCGGCCACAGCAGTGTTTCGCATGGCGATTGCGGATGCGGCGCGAGCCTCCGCAATTTGGGCGGTGCGTTCGGCGATATAGGCATAATCAATCGTCTTCTGTGAGCCTTCTTCGTCCGCAAAGGTACGTTCGGCGAGTTGAAGGGCCAGCATGGCCTTGTGCAAGTCGGCGGGCGTTTCTCGTGCAGCTGAGCCGTTGCTCGCGCGTTCATAGGCCGCCCGCGCATTCTGCAATTCAACAGGCGTCGTTGTGGCACATGCCGCGCCAAATAGAGTCGCGAAGGGAAGTACGGTTAGCCATCGTGATCGGTGGTCGTTTTTCATGGGGCTTCTTTCGGAACGGTTGGGTTTTGGGTGAAATTGGGGCGGTTCTTATTGTTGCGAAGAGGTTTGATTCAACGTTTTGAGTTCGTTGATGGCCTGAATCGCTTCTGCTTTCTCTGATTCGCTCCGGGCGAGCGCCAGTGAGAGCTCTGCATCCGCTTGCGCTCGCATGCGCAGGCGATCGGCGCGCGCCCGGTCGTCGTCGTTTGTCATTGTGCTCGCATGATTGAATTGCTCCTTGGCCAGTTGGAGATGCAAGGCGGCGGTTGGCGTGTGCTGTGCGCCGACCTCTTCTGCGGCACGAATCGCCGCCGAGGAGCTCTCTGCTTTTTTGTTTGGAGCAGTGTTGCTCGCGCATGCCGAGGCAAGCGCGAGCGCAAGGTACGGAAGGGATTGGATCAAGAATCGGTGCTGCATATGGGTCTCTCCAGGGTGGCAAGGCTGTGAACAATCGTTTTCGCCAGTCATGTAGAGCAGTATTCGTGCCACTGGCTGTGCCACTGGTGAATCACCTCGCTGGAGGTTCCCATTTCACCGACGTAACGTTGGGAGAAGAAACGTTACGAATGCCAGACGACTCCGAGGCCGGGCGAGACAGGCATATCGTTCTGTAATACGAATCACAACCTTTGTGTGACGATTTTTGACTTGTAACGCATTTTAGGAGGTATAATTCAAGTGGTTGAACGATGACTGCTGCGGTTTTACGTGCTCCCCACTCGCTCCCGTCTGAATCGGATTCGACGGATCAGCCCCATTCGGCGTCGCACATCCTGGTCGTAGACGATGATCTGGACGTGCGCGAAGCGCTTTGCGAGGTATTGGATGACGATGGATACCAGGTGTCGTCTGCAATCAACGGCGCGGACGCCTTGGCCCAACTGGCAAGCGGACTCGATCCCGACCTCATCGTTCTAGACTGGAAGATGCCGGTAATGGACGGCTATGGTTTTCTGGCAAAGCGTGCCGCCGATCCCGTTTTGGCCCGGATCCCCGTCATTGTGGTAAGCGCGACGGTAGATGACCGCGTTCACACCATCGATGCGTTTCCCATTCGAAAACCGATCAATTTGAGCCACCTGTTGCGCGAAATCGAACAACGGATTCGCAGTCAGCGCGATCTACGGGGCGGATCAGGCGACGCCAGGTGAGACGCCGACCTCGATTGCATCGTCGGCATCGTTGCTTAACTCGGTATTGCGTAACTTTTCCCACAATGTCTTGCGTGAAATTCCAAGCATCTGGGCCGCGAGTACGCGTTTGCCGCCAGTGAGCTTGAGTGCGCGTTGAAGGTAGTGCAGTTCAAAGTCGCGCAAGGCGTCTTGCAGAGAACGCAACACGGGTTCTCCTATTGCAATGACCGCACCGGATTCACGTGCGCCAGCCTGGGTAAACGAGATCGCGGGTGGCAGATGAAAAACATCGATCTCCTTCGCGCCGGACAACACCAGTGCGTGTTCGATGGCGTGGGAAAACTCGCGGACGTTGCCGGGGAAGGGGTACTGCATCAAGGCGGCCCATGCTGCAGGCGTTAGACTAGGCAGCGGCGTTCCCTTTGGTACCAATTTGCGCAAACAGTGTCCAAGTAACAAAACAAGATCACCCGGGCGCTCACGCAGTGGCGGCAACGGGATCTCGATCACGTTGATCCGGTAGAACAGATCTTCACGAAACGCTCCTGATTTCACGCGATCGCGCAGATTGCGGTGGGTTGCCGACACCACGCGAACGTCGACCTTCACCTGCTGGTTGGTACCGATGGGCTCGAAGGTGCCTTCCTGCAACACGCGCAATAGCGACGCTTGCGCGGCGAGCGGCAGTTCAGCAATCTCGTCCATGAACAACGTACCGCCATCCGCTGCTTTGAATCGGCCGTCGCGCTTTTTAACGGCACCGGTGAATGCCCCGCGTTCGTGCCCGAAAAGTTCTGCCTCGATCAAATTCTCTGCCAAGGCCCCACAATTCACGACGATGAAAGGCTTGCTTTTGCGGCTGCTGCGCTCGTGAAGCATTCGCGCAATTAACTCTTTTCCGGTACCACTTTCGCCGGTAATCAAGGCGGATACATCACTGAGCGCGACCATCTTCACCATCTCGATCGCGCGTCGCATGGCGGGGGAATCCCCAACAAGGGTGGTGTCTCGATCGTCGATGTCCGCGCGCGCTTTCGCCAGTTCTCGTTGCAGGTCCTTTCGTTCTCCGATCCGTTGCACCCTCAAATGCAATTCATCGAGGGAAAAGGGCTTGATGAGATAGTCGGTTGCCCCTTCCTTTAAAGCAGATACGGCCTGCGAAACTTCAGCGAACGCAGTCATCAAGATTACATCCGTCGATGGAGACTCCGTCCGTAACTTCCGCATGAGGGTCAATCCGTCTACGCGAGGTAGCTGGACGTCACACACAACAAGGTCGAACGTTTTGAGCGCGATTCGTTCAAGCGCCGTTTGTCCGTCGCCGGCTGATTCCAGTTGATGCCCTGCGTCGCGCAGATCGTCAACCAGGACCTCCCGCATTTCCGGATCGTCTTCAATAACTAAAATTTCAAGCATCAGCGCTTCTCACGTTTCGGATCCGTAACCACACTGATGTTTATGTTCCAGTTTGGTTACGCCTGGATCCGCGAGCCCATGCTGAGCGCGCCAATTTGTTTGCATACCGGGAATACATTCAAACATCGTGCCAACGTGTTCCATTCCGAGTTTCGGATGGGACCGCGGGCTTTTTGGGTAGGTGTACCCGAAAGCGCGTGCCGTCGGTGAGGGACGAGGTGACCGTGATCGTCCCCTGGTGGGCGTCGAGAATCCGTCGGGCGATGTAAAGACCAAGGCCCAAACTCCGCTGCGAATGAACCGCGCCGCGCCGGTATGCATCGAAAATGTGTGGCAACAGGGACTCATCGATCGGTGTGCCATGATTGAATACTTCCAGGGTAACGCCTTCTACCAATTCGTTGCCGATTTGTGGTACGGTATCCGCGGTCACCGTCAACAATACGGGCCGGGTCGGATCGCCGTATTTGAACGCGTTGCCCACCAGGTTTTGTAGAACCTGGTGCAGCCGATCCGCATCCCAGTTTCCCGTCAGATCGCCCGTGCGTTCGAGGTTGATCTCGCGATCGGGAAATGCGGCACGCGTTTCTGCTGCGGCTTCGTTGCATATGGTTCCGAGATTTGCAGACTGGAATACGACGGGTATACCCCTGCCCAACGTGGCATTGGTGTAGTCGAAAAGATCTTCGATCATCCGGGTCATCCGTTTTGCGCTCGCGAGGATGCCCGCGGCACGCTTTTGTCTTTTCTCTTCTGGCATTTCGCCAGGACGCGCCAAGACGCCCGCGTTTGTCGTAATAGCCGACAACGGGTTGCGCAAGTCGTGCGTTGCAATAGCCATGATCTGTTGTTGGTAGTTTTCGGCCGCAACCAGATCCGTGACGTCGCCCAAAACGTCCACGCGCGCGACGGACGCATCGTCGTCGGCAATACCAAGTTGCACCTCGGCCCGTTGCATTCTAACGACGCAGTCCCCCTGTGGGCTGCGAAGCTTGAATTCGGTGTTCAGGGGATCCGGGTGTGCCAGCCCGGACATCATCAGCGACCGGCCCTTCGGCCCAACCTGTCCGGGCGCATCGCAAATGGCGGTCATTTCTGCGATCGATCCGGCACCCGAAAGATCCTGACCAGTCAAAGCCAGGAAACGGGCGTTGCGAAATAGGACACGTCCGATCCCATCGGTAATTAGCACCCCCGCCGGCATTTGTTCTAAAACCGTCAAAAGCAACGCCTCACGTGAGGCCAATCGATTTTCAGCGATCTTCTTTAGACGTTCCGCGCGCAACGCGCGCGTCGCGCGCAAGACCACCTCTCGCAACCGGTTGCCCGTTAGCGCACGCTTGGAAACGAAATCGGCGGCGCCTTGTTCGAGCAAACGTACCGCAACCTTGGTGTTCTCCATGCTGGTCAACATGATCACCGGTACTTGCCAGGCGCGTGCGGTCAGTTTCTCAAGCGCCAAATGGCCGTCGCCGTCTGGCAAAACGTAGTCGAGCAAGATGCAATCGATGCCGGTTTGAGGCGTCTCTGACAGCACCGCCTCGGCTTCGGCGATGGATGCGGCTTCGACGACCTTCCATCCGCTTTCGATGGCTACCCGTCGAAGCAACAACCGATCGTCGATGTCATCGTCCACCACCAACAGACAAAGCGGGGAAGGGGTCTCGGTTTCACCCACAAACATGATCGGTCGAACCATGGGCCTTCCCCCGACAATTAGCAACGTTTACCGTTCTTGGCACGGCTTTTGAATACACACGAGCACAACCACACCCATGTCTTCACCGCCCACGACGCACACACCCATTCCAGCCGCCGCGGAGCGACAAAGCAATCGATTCGCATTTTTCGCGCTCATATTGGCCATCGCCCTTTTTGTGTTGATGTTGTTTCCGTTGTGGCGGCCGCTGTTGCTTGCCAGCGTACTGGCTGCATTTGTTGGCAAAACGCACAACAAGATTGCCTTGGTGGTGCGTTGGCGATGGCTATCATCGCTGCTGGTAACGTTGGGCGTGACGATGGCGATCTTGCTGCCGATTGCCGCGCTGGTCGCAATCGCGATCGATCAAGGTGGCGACGCATGGGCCGAATTGCGTATGCGACTGACTCCCGAGCATATGAAGGACACTTTGGAGTCGCTGCCCTCGTTCATTCGACCGTTGGCATTGCAGGGGTTTGCCGCGATACAGGAGGCCACGGGCGGCAGTCAGGGTGTGCTCAAATCCAACACAAGCCAAATCATGAAATGGATGGGCGGCAGTCTTGGCTTGCTTACCAATCTTGTCACACAGGCAGCAGTCATGATCATCGCGCTCTATTTTCTGTTGCTCGATAGCCGACGCCTGGCATCTTGGTTGGTACGTGCGTTTCCATTGCCCGAGGTTCAGACGCGCACCGCGCTCGGAGATTTTCGCCGTTCAGCACGAGCCGCGCTCGGGGGCAATCTGGGTACCGCGGCCGCGCAAGCACTCGTCGCGACCATCGGCTATTTGATCGCCGGTGCGCCACAGGCCGTTTTCTTCGGCTTGCTCACTTTCTTCACTTCGTTTTTTCCGGCGGTCGGCTCGGCGATGGTGGCGCTTCCGCTCGCAGCTTGGTTGGCATTTGACGGTCATACCGCTTCGGCAATCTTTCTTGCCCTTTGGGCGGTCTTAGTGGTGGGGCTTGTCGACAACTTGCTACGCCCAATGCTGACAAGAGGAAACGATGAAGCACACAGCGGGCTGGTCTTCTTCGCGATTCTTGGCAGCCTCTCTTTGCTCGGCCCGATTGGCCTCGTTGCGGGACCACTGACGGTCAGTGCATTCGTAACACTTCACAAAGTATGGAATCAGCAAACGTTTGAGACCACCGATGTTGTTTGAATGCTTGTTTTTTGCTGGCACGATTGGTGCAGTTGGTGCTGTGAACAATGACAACCGATTGGAAGATTATGATCACTGCCTTGACCAACGGTCCATTCATCGTGAAGGGCATGTGCACGATCGTTGATCAATGCGGCAATGAGTTTGTCGGAACGAAGTCCGACACCGTTGCGCTTTGTCGATGCGGCCACTCCGCCACCAAACCGTTTTGCGATGGAACGCACGCTCGCAAAGGATTCGATGCGCCGGCAATTGGATTGCGCCGCCAAGCCACCGAATCTGCACGGCGCGCGATCGCCCGGATAGCGGCAGAGGCAGGGCTTTCATTGGTATTGGTCGAGGGAATGCCAAACGACGTCCTGCGGGATTGGACGTTGGCTGGGGCTCGTGCTGGCGCAATGAACACGGGCCCCACATCAGAGACGTGAGTGGCTATTCTGTTTCAAGCAGAACCGACAGGTCTGCCGCGTGTTCTTGCTTTGCGATCAAGATTCCTTCGAGGAGAATTCGCGTTGCCGAATCGAGGGATGAAAAATACCCGATCATTTCCCGGTAGGTTTCGACGGCGAAACGTTCGGCGATGAGATTCTGGACGATCATCTCTTGGACCGACGTCCCAGAAACAATGTCAGCGAGCGCAAAGGCTCTCAGCTTGTCGGGACACAGGGTCGGAATCCCACCAAGCCGGACGATGCGTGCCGAGATTTGATCGGCATGCCACTGTTCTTCATTGGAATGAAGCAGGAAGATACCGGCCACGCCGCAGGCAGAGATGCCCTGCAGAATAAAGTGGTGACGACGATATCTTAGCGCGCAGACGATCTCCGTCCCGAATGCGTCGTTCAGGAGTCGGAGTCCTTCGTGTGGTGATCGTTGCCCGGGGGAGGCGATCATGGCGTCGCCTTCGGAAAATTGATTCCCACGGGAAGTTGTAACTCTGGTCTGTTTCTCAATTGCGTTCATGCGGCGCGAACGAAGCAAACATCGTGCCCGGGTTTGCTCAGGGCGTGATGCGGATTGTGGGCACAGATATTGCGTAGCTCATCGGTGGGAGGACAAAACATGGTAACCGAACATGAAGTATTCGCATTGTTTCAAACCCGCAATCAGGCCGGCCGTGCGTTGACGGATCTGGCTGAGAATACCCGGACAACGCGTTGCTATTCCGTCATGTCGTACCGAGATGGCGTGGAAAACCATACGGAGTTGACCAAACACGGCGGTACACGAACGACGAGAACCCTTGCGAAAACTGGGATGATTCTCGGCGCCTTTGAAGGCGCCACCATGGCAGGCCTAGCTTCGGGTCCGCTTCAAATGATCGATGCACCGATCCCGTTCGCCATTCTTGTTGGTGGCGCGGTGGGTACGGTCCTTATCGGCGTACTCGGCGCGATCATCGGACATCATTTTCCAGATCGTGGACTGCAGGTTCTGGCGGCCCGTTTGAAAATGGGGAACGTGATTTTGGACATTCGGTCCAAAGGGAATGCGTGCCACGTTGAAGTGGCAAGGGTGTTACGCTACCACGGTGCGGAGTTGGTCAACCGATCCGAGTTTTGAGGACTATTTTGCACAAAGCCAAAAAACAAACCGTGGCGGATGCCGTCGACGTTTGGGAAAACGAAGGCGGCCGCACACGGCCAATCGAAGATGACGATGTGGATATTATGGCTTGTCGAGCAACGACGCAAGATCGTCGGCGTGTTCTTCCTCGACTGCCAGAATGCCTTCAAGTAGCAATCGCGTGGTTGGGTCAAATCGTGAAAAGTACGCAATCATCTCGCGGTAGCTGTCGATGGCGATTCGTTCGGCTATGAGGTTCTGTCTGATCATGTCATCGATTGATGTTCCTGCGATGTATTCGGCGTGACTCCGTTGCGCGAGTTTGCTGGGATCTAGTTCAGGTGAACCGCCAAGTTGTACGATGCGCGCGGCAAGCTGATCAGCGTGTCCTTGCTCTTGATTGGAGTGAACAAGAAACTCAGACGCCACGCTGCGGGATGCGATGCCGTTGGCCATGAAATGATGGTTACGGTATCGCAACACACACACCACTTCGGTAGCGAGTGCCTGGTTGAGCAGCTCGATTGCTTCCTTGATGTCGCCACCGTAACTTTCGGTGACCGCACCCTTCTCGAGGTGGTTTTTGGCGCGCTGCCGCAAGATCGCAATACTGGTCAGATTCGATTTGAAGTCCATGGTTGCCGGGCATGCACGCTTCGTGCCGGATCGGTTGGGCCCGAGATGCCCAGTCTCCAATCCAGTGCTGTTACGCGCGGGTGACATCGTCTGGCCGGGCGGCACTGTTTGGTGACGGGCGGGCGCGTGGCCGCGAGACGAGACGTGAGACACGCCCGCTCGCAATGCCCACGAGGCGCGGGGGCGGCCCCAAAATTTGCTGCG
>JAWXBF010000349.1:0-18276 GCA_034439895.1 Deltaproteobacteria bacterium | reverse complement strand
GTACGCTACAGGTCATCAAGGGGTTTCAGTCGAGCCCCTATCGTCGTGTTGCGATTGGACCGCAGGGCAACACCCCGCAGGAACGGCTGCCAGAGGCCCGGGAACGTTATGCATTGTTTTCCCGCGCGCATTTTGCGATACCCTCGATTCGCGGCGCGGTGCTGCTAGGTGGCAGAGCCTACTGGGATACCTGGGAGTTATGGGCGGCTTCGGCCGACCTGACCTTTCGAAAATATCTTGCAGATGCGCTCGTCCTGTCGGTGAACGGTCGGTACCATCGACAAACCGGTGCCAATTTCTACCGCAATGGTATGGGCTATCTGACGGAGGGGTCGGCTGGCGCCTACTGGACAGGCGACCGCGAACTTTCTCCCATGGGCGCGATGACGGGCGGGTTCAAGCTTGCGTACTTCAAACGCAAGGAACAAAACCCCGCAGCCTTTTTCGACGAGATTGAGGTCAACCTCAAGTTCGAGGGCATCTTCTATCAGCTCGAATTGGGCGCACCCAACCGCGATCGCACCATGGCGCTGGTCGCGCAGGTTGGGTTTGCCCTTCGCTTCTAGTCCTTGGCCATGCTGTCGACGGTGCCACCGTCGTTTCCAAGGGGGATGCCCCCGCGGGTGAGCGTCCCGGAGAAGTTGGCGGTGCACATGATCGGAATGTTATTGTAGTTGCCGAGCACGTTGCCCCTCAGACTGAAAACGGCCGTTTCACCGCTCTTGACGAGGCTACCCGAATCGATGTTGAGCGTGCCGAGAAAGCCATCTGCAGCGAATGCGCAGGTTTGACCTTTTTGAACACTTGCGCTTGCGGCGCCGGCATCGAGGAGCATGTTGCAACCTGCCAGTGTTGAATCCGCGAATGACAACTGTAGTACGCCATCGCCCTTGTCGGTGATAACGAGGTTTCCGGAGAGTGTTTGAGGCATTGAATTGCCGAAACAAACCAGGGCTAGATTGCCACCGCTGACACCCCACGCTCCGACATAGGGGGTCACATCCGCCTTCGTGCTTTCGTCGTCATCACAACCGAGTGGAATCGTTGCAGTGAGTCCGAGGAGTGCGGCCACTGCCCATTTTGACTTGCCTTGTTTCATTGCGAATTGCTCCAGAAAAAGAAGAGAAAACGTTAACACTGAAGTTGCGGGCGCCCAAAATTGTGCTCACTCGGACTCGTCAGACTCTCCGGACTCGTCAGACTCTTCTGGGGTTTCAAGCGCGGCGAATGCACCGTTGATCGCTTCATCTTCGCTTTCAGGAGCCGCGGTATCCTGGGAAATCATCTCGGGGTATCTCATCGGCGCCGGCGCCTGCCGATCCAGAAATTCCCTGACTGCCAGCGCTGCTGTCCGACTCATGCCCTTGACGGCGGCCAGTGTGTCCACGGTTGCGTCTTGCATCCCCTTCACACTGCCGAAGTGACGCAGCAGTTGTTTCTGACGGGTCGGCCCTACGCCGGAAATGGTGCCAAGTGCTGATCGCAAGGTCCGTCGGCGCCGCTGCGAACGGTGGAATCCCACCGCAAACCGATGCGCCTCGTCACGCAGTTGCTGCATGATAAACAACTCGGCGCTGTTGGAGCGGATGGGAATGCCATCCTTGGCATTCGGCAAGAACACCCGATCGGGATCTTTTGCGAGGCCTACAATGGGCATTCCCGAAGGCCCTACGTCGATGCCGATGTCGCGTGCAGCCGCGAGTGCCATCCCGAGTTGTCCCTTTCCGCCATCCACCAGAATCAAATCCGGCAGCGCCCACCCCTCCTGTCCCTCGCGTGCTCGACGCAGACGGCGCGAAAGCACCTCGTACATCCCCGCGAAATCGTCGGGAGATCCCGGCGAATACGCGCGCCCTCCGGCATTTTCAAGGTGCCGCAGCTTGTAGGTCCGATACCGGTTCTTTTCTGGCTGCCCATCGACAAAAACGACCTGAGACGCCACCGTGTCGGTGCCCTGAACGTGTGAGATATCGTAACACTCAATGACCTTTGGTAGCTTGTTCAACTGCAAACGTTGCTGCAGCTTTGCCAAACTTTCGAGTGCGTCTCGGTTGGCATTGCGGCGACTTGTGTGGTTCGCACTGGCATTCTGATTTGCCATCGTGACGCGATCGTGTCGGGGTCCTCTGGCCGGGACGAAAAGTCGGACCGCGCGGTTGGAGCCTCGCGATACCGTTTGTCCCAGGTTCCGTCGCAGATCTTGCAACCATTCAGTTTGAACGGCGGCGTCCGGTATTGAGAAAGGCAACAGGATCTCGTCCGGTGGCATCGGATTCATATCGTAGTACATAGACAGAAACGACGACATGACGTCTCCGTCTGGAAACTCCTGGTTTCCGAACGAAAAGTTTCGGCTTCCCATGAGCTTCCCATCCCGGGTCGACAACACCGAGATATCGACCATCACGCCATCGCGATGGAATCCGAACGCATCTTGATCAACAAACTCGCGAGAGACGACCGATTGCCCTTGCAGGGTTTTTTCGAGCGCCGCCAGTTGATCGCGGAGGGTAGCAGCACGTTCGTATTGCAGATCCGATGCCGCGATCCTCATCCTATCGCGCAGACGATGGGTGAGTTCGCTGCTCTTGCCGTCGAGAAAAAAGCGCACGTCTCGAACTTGATCGGTGTAGTCGTTGGTTGGGACATCAAGAACACACGGTGCCGGGCAGCGCTTGATTTGGTACTGCAGACAGGGTCGCTTTCGGTTATGCAGCACGTGGTCGGTGCACGTGCGAAGCTGGAAATGTCGGTTGACGACCCTGAGGGCTTCGCGACAGGCGGATGCCGAGTGATAGGGGCCGAAATACCAGGCGCCATCGTCGCGCAGGCGACGAACCACTTCGAGGCGGGGCCATTCGCTTTTGGGATCAATTCGCAACACAAGGTAGCTGCTATCGTCGCGCAGCTTGATGTTGAACTTTGGGTGGTGTTGCTTTATGAGCGTGTTTTCAAGCAGCAGCGCTTCTTTTTCGTTGCCGGTGACGACCGTGTCGATGTCTGCGACGATGCCGCCGAGAAGCGGTACGAAATCGCGGGTGTCTCCCGAGTTGGGTTGGAAGTACTGAGCAACCCGGTTCTTCAGGTTGGCGGCCTTGCCGATGTACAGGATTTTTCCGCGCACATCCTTCATCAGGTAGACGCCCGGAAGCGACGGAAGCCGCGTCAGGATCTCCTTGAGGCTCCGTTGTTCCGGTGCTCGTTCGGCATCGCGCAAGCGGGTGGTCATGGCGGTCCCGTCGTCAGCGCATCCTGGCTGATTCCGGCTTCATCCGCAGCTTGAGGGTTCGGTTCTCGGAGGGAATGAACGTCATCGTTTCGGGCGCAAAACCAGGTTTCCACGCCGTGATCTTCGCGACCCGTTGACCACGCAGCACGCGAACCGGATTCGAGTTGATCGCTTGGTCATCGATAAAAATCCGCGCGCCCGAAGGCTGAACATTGATCCAGACAAGGATCGAATCGTTTGCCAACGGCGTCTCTCGATAGACCGGAATCTTGGGCGCAAGCAGTTTGTCGACCTCGCTTGCGGTCTGCGCCGCCGAACTCGAATAGGTCTTCCAGGCCCAATGTGAAACGGTGTACAGGCCAACCATCGCGAGTGCGATTCCCACGAGGGAATACGGTTTTGGGACCTTGTAGACCTTGCGTTTGCGTGCCGTTGGCAGCGGCAGCTCGTCTATCAGCGTACCGGGTGCTTGCACATTCAGATCGCGGCCGAGTGCGACGGGCATCTGTAGGTTGTCGTCTGGCAGGAACGGATCGCGTTCCCCGTTGGTATTGTTCTCGGATGCCATGTCGATTGCGCCAGTGCCGCGAGCTTTCAGTTTGCAACAGATCCATCCCTCGTGCGCCAAAATCATGGAAGGCCGATTGACGCGACGTGTCTGGGGAGTTGAGGTAGAATGTAAGCGCAGTTCATGGCACATCAAGACGGCGGTATCGGCGGAAGTCGTGAGTTCCCCTCGACGTGTTGGTCGATGATTGTGGGTGCCCGGGATCCGTCTAGTCCCGAGGCCCGCAGAAATCTCGAGCGTTTGGTTCAACTCTACTGGCGGCCGGTCTACACTGTGATTCGATACGCTTGGTCGAGAACGTCTGACGACGCCAAAGATCTCACGCAAGAGTTTTTTGCGACGGTGGTGTTCGATCGCGAACTGTTGAAGTCGTTTGCGCCGGAGCGGGGTTCGTTCCGTTCCTTGCTGCGCACGGCGGTTACTCGCTTTCTCCATGACGTCCACAAGGGAGCATCGCGCATCAAGCGGGGCGGCGGCATTCAACCGGTATCGCTCGATTTTTTCGAAGGTGATGTGGAGGTCATCCCGAATGCCGATCGCATGTCACCCGAAGAGTTGTTTGGCGCCGCATGGAAAGAAGTGGTGCTCAACGCCGGCATTGCTCGCCTTGAGAAGCAGATGCTCGCAGGCGGACGCGGGATCGAGTACGAAATTTTCAAAAGCTACGACCTTGAGTCGGATGAGCGTCCGACCACCTATGCTGAGCTCGCGACTACCCACAGTTTGACCGTGCCGCAGGTCAAACACGCGCTGCTGCACGCGAGAGCCAGTCTCCGCAGCGCATTGACCGAGATCGTCCGCGACTATGTCAACGACTCCGAGGAACTGGCATCCGAGCTGCGTTTCTTGTTGGAATCGTAAAGTGGTGAGCAATCCCCGTCAAAGTCGCGCGGAACGATTGTTGCGGATCGCACGTTCCGAACATGCCGAACAACTATTGGCTCGGGCGCAAAGAGCTGAATTGATAGACGGAGCCAGGCTTGAACAACTGCGCAATGATCACCTCGAGGACGATGGGGCCACGATTTTGGAGCTGGTCGTGGCACAGGCCTGGATCACGGAAGCAGCTCTGGATGCGCTGCGAAAAGAAGAGGCGACGGATCTGTATGGGATGCTCGATCAATCGGTCGTACCGTTGCCGCCCGAGGCTGCGGCTCGTTCTTCAGAGCCCGATCGTTGCATCGCCGATCTCGTCTTGGTTGAACAGATTGGACGGGGTGGCACGGGCACCGTATGGCGAGCCTGGGATCGCAAACTGGGGCGATGGGTCGCAGTCAAACTGGCTTCGGCGGCGGTCGAGTCACCGGTGGCACGACAACGGTTTTCCCGCGAAGTGTTGGCCACTGCGCGTCTGTCACATCCCAACATCGTTTCCGTGTTTCAGGTGGGCGTCGAAAAGGGCAGGGCGTTTCTCGTGATGGCGCTCGTGGAGGGGCAATCGCTGGCGGGCCGCCAATACGAACCAACGCGTGCCGTTGAGCTCATCCGTGATGTCGCCCGCGCGGTTCACCACGCTCACGAACGCGGCATCATTCATCGCGATTTGAAGCCCGGAAACATCATGGAAGATCCGACCAATCGGGTAATGGTGCTCGACTTTGGTCTGGCGTACCTGCGTGAAGATTCGGCGTCGCGTTTGACCCGCGCGGGCGATGTTCTCGGCACAGCCGGATTCATGGCGCCCGAGCAAGCCCGTGGCGAATCAATCGTGCCCGCGCGTACCGTTGACGTCTACGGTCTGGGTGCGACGCTTTATGCACTTGTGACGGGCCGGCCGCCATTCGCGGGTGATTCGCTCGCCGCGGTGGTGGCGCAGGTCATCACAGGGCCGCCACCCCGTCCGAGTCGACTTGTACCTGAACTTGATTCTCGTGTTGAAGCCATCATCACAAAGGCGATGGATCGCGAACCGAGGTTTCGTTACCCATCGGCCGCAGCGATGGCCGACGATCTCGAGCGCGTGCTGCGTGGGAATACGGCGCTGCCCGGTATGCGGAATCGCTGGTGGGTGAGTTTTCGGACCGCGCGCCGGCGAATCGCAATGGGAACCGCGATTGCGATGATCAGTCTTACCGCGTTGACATTGGGCATCGTACGTTTTCGTGATACGCGGGAAAAACAAAACGCCATGGTCGCGCTGAGAGACATCGGAACATTGGCACTGGATACCGCGCTCCAATTGCGTCGATCCGGTGATACGAAAGGTATGAAGCAGGTTTTACCCAAGATCATCGCAGCGCACAGACGTCTTGGTGACGGCAAACCGGTGTTTGCCGAGGCTGAGTATCTCCTTGGACGAACCTACCGGGCCCTTTTTGATGAGTCGATGGCGTTGCACCACCAGGAACGGGCGCTTGCGCTCGATCCCAACTACAGCCCGGCACTTTACGAACACGCCGTCCTGTTGTCGTTTCAATATGGTCGCGTTCGCGCTGAGACGTTGATGGGTCTCGAAGCCGAGGGGACCGCGCAGCGATTGAGTGCGGAGCAAGTTCAAAACGCATCTCCGACACTCATCGAACTCCGTCGAAAAATTCTGTTGGACTGCGATCGCCTACGCCAATCAGCGGCCTCCAGTACCACCATCGATGCGGTGCTTGGGATCCTTGCCTTTCACCGACTGGACTACAACGAGGCTCGCGATCGTTTGCGCGGCGTGGTGTTGGCCAATCCTTTGATGGAGGAAGCCTGGGATGCGTTGGCGCATGCGGAAGCAGCCGCAGGGAATATCCAGGACGCTGAAACAATATACCAAAATGCGTTGACCTACGATCGCGGATACGCGCCCTTTGAGGTCGGACGTTGTCACCTTTTGAGAAAGGGTCGTCCGTTCGAGGGGATGAAGGCCGCGGAATCGGCACTGGAGATGGATCCGGGCAGCATCGATGCAGAAGTGTGCTGGGGCGGAATCGCATCCGATCAGTCTCACCACCGGTATCGGCTGGGCCTCGATCCAACGGATCTGCTGGACAGAGGCGAAGCTCATCTTGCGAATGCCATCGCGCACGGGGGCTCGTCAGAGGTACTTCATATTCGCGGTGTGCTTCGGCGATACCGCGGCCTGTGGCGGATAAGGTCAGATGGCGATCCAGATGCGGATTTCCGCGCGTCCATTGCGGATTTTGAAGCCAGTCTCCGGCTGGAAGCGCATTTGGCACTCGCGATCATGGGGATTGGACGGACATCGTGGTATCGCGCGGTCCATCGAGACCAGCGTGGGCTGGCGCCGAATGCCGACCTGGACGAGGCGATGCGTCGATTCAAGCAGGCTTCAACGATCGTTCCTACTTTCCCGACACCCTACTCGTGGCAGGCCGAGATATTCGGACTGTCTGGCATTCGTGCAGCAAACCATGCGGATGCACTCGTGTTTTTCGATCGTGCCGAAAGGGCCCTTGAAGATTCTTTCAAACGGGGTGCAGACAGTTGGAGTCGCATGGTCCGTGGTACGATACGGACGTGGCGTGGTTCGGCGCTTGCGGCATCCGGGAAAGATCCCTGGCAGGCATGGGCCACGGCCCGCAGCGATCTCGACAGGGCAATGGCAGAGTTGGACCCGGGATTCTCCGACATCAGGGTGCGACGCGGGTTGCTCTATCTTGAGATTTTCGCACACGGTCGCTCGGGAGCGGATCCGCAAGCGAACAAAGCATTTAACGATGCTCTTGCAGATCTGAATGCAGCACTCTTACGCGATCCCAGGAACGCCGATGCACTTCTGGCACGTGGGCGCCTGTACGAGCCGGCAGGTGACCATGCTGGCGCTGCTCGCGACAGTGACGCCGCAAAATTGCTTCAGCCGACTCGAATCCGTTCAGGTGTTACGTTCTGACGGTTCAGACAATGGCAAAAGCCGCGTGACCCACGACTTTTGACAACGTGACGCGGACGTAGCCGTTGTTCACCTCGAAATCAATCGGTTTGTTATCCGGAATCGATACAACACTGCGCGGTTTGTCGGGGCATCGGACATCAAGTTGAACATCGACGAGTACCCCGGGCTCCTCGATGATGTCGAGTTTCTCGGCCCTTCGAGTCAGCGGATAGTGCAGAACATGGACGATGGTGCGCTTTCGCGAACCGGTATCTTGTGTCAGCACGCTGACGGTTGCGGTTGAAGGGAGGTTCTGTGCTCGCACGACGGGTGTCGGAAGGAGTCTCTTCAGCAGTCCTGCAACCACCTGCTTTGAAATGCCGTAGGCGTCCTGTCCGTAAGACGTGAAAATGGGATAGCCGATGTAGGCCGTGTTCTTGTTGGCAACAACAATGGGTATGTTGGTTGTGTTGCGAATTGGCGATTGTTTGTGTGACGTATAGTGTTTCGACGTTCGGTCGAAGTACGGGTTTCCGAGCTTTGCCAAGACCCGCGTGTGCGCGTTGGCTGAGACGACGGTTGGCTGTTGATAGAGAAAGTATGCTCCGCCCGGTATGCCGGCAAAGTTCTCGTTTTCGACCACCAGGTATCCTTCGGAGAATTTGGCATCGCCCTCGTACGTCACGCCGAAATCGGGTAAGGAAAACTGTTTCGATTTTAGGTCGACCAGGCTGCGGTGACTGGACAACAGGCGCCCGCCGCGATTGAGGTACGCCTTGAGCTTTGCGATCAACCTCGGTACTGGTGGAATCTGATCGGGGAGGATGAGGACGGCGTAGCGATTGAAATCGGAGTCGAGATCGAGAACGTCGAACTGTTGATGAAGTTCAACCAGCATGTTCGTGAACCCCTGATCAACGGGAGGCACTTTCTGCGTCGCCACTTCCGCATCAAATGCGGCTGTCGAAAGAACGCCAATATCCACGACCGGGACAGCACCGACAGCCCACGGTTCAAGTGCTTCGATGCGGCTGTAGGTCGCTCCGATCCGCCGATAGGTTTCGCGATCGAGCACGCCTCTTGGATGCAACTGGTCGCCGATACAGGCGCGGCATCCATTGGCAAGGAAGCTTAGGCATTCAAAATCAAGCGCCGCTTGATTTTTCAAACCACCGAAGTCACCCCATGATTTGTGAAATCGTCCCGTCATTCCAACGGATTCGCGCCCCAAATTCCGGAGATAGCGAACGCGGTGCTGAAAATGGGTGTAACCCCATCCACCCGTTGGCAGCGACTCGATTTCCACATGGGTGTAATTGGGCATCTCGTCGCGGACTCCGACCACGAGTCGACTGTTGAAGAAGACGCGAGCCCCCGCCCGTCGGGAACGTACCAGTTCAAAAAGACTTTTCTCGACCCGGATGGCAACCAGTTTGTTGTGTTGGGTGTGGCCGACTTTGGTTTCCGGAACCCCGAGTTTTTTTCGGTCTGCGAGACAGTATGTGCAGTGACATCCACCTTCGGGCGTTTTTAGAATGTCAAACCAGGCCCCGTTTACGTCGTATTTCTCGATGATTTCGCGATTCTCGGAAATCACATCGGACAGGTAGGGACTGTTCATGCAGAGCGCCGGCCACGCCTGACTTTCGTCGTCGCCACCAACCGCAATGCCCGAGCTGTCGCGCTGTCTCCAGTTGGGGTGTAAACGCGCAACGCGAACGTCCCACACGAGCGAATAGTAATAGCTGACCTCAATCCCTGCACTTCGCAGGGCCTGCACCATCTGACCGAAAAGATCGAATCGCAGCGATGGATGTCGGTGGCCAAGTGCAGTTTCGTAGTAGGCGAAACCATGGTGACATTTGGCGAAGACATTGATGGCGTTGACCTTTGCGGTCTTGAGCGTTTGCGCGAATGCAGCAGCGTCGAAGTCGACGCCCACATCGTCAATCCACTCGCTTGTATGAAAATCGAGATGTACCTGTCGGAACGGCAGTCCCGAGGCTTGCGCCGGTTTCCGCATTCCAATCGCAGCTGATACCGGCGATACATTCTGTGCCAGGCTTGAGAACACACCCAATTGGGTTGCGCCGAGGAGATTGCGTCGGTTGAAGGTCAGCATTTCCGTCCTTTACGACGTTGTTACAATTCGGGACCCGCCAACGATGCGATCGAAGCGTCGAATCAAATTTTGATACCGAAGGACGTCCGAATGCCCGGCGACGGCGTATTCGCGACATGTGGCAAGGACCTCTGGGAACGATGCTTGGGCAGATCGCGTACGCGACTGCGCTGGCTTCCGTGTCTCCCTTCGATTGCGGCCTTGCCTCCAACGAGGCAGGCGTGGTCCCAGAAATCACCTCACCGGTCGCGCCAGCGAGCGATTCGCCCCCGGCCGAGCTTGTTGCTGTAAAGCCGAAATCTCACGGGATTTTGATCAATCCCGGTGCGCTGCTCGAACAGTCTGGTCTCAACCGGTTTGGCAACGACTGTTGCATTGGAAACGTTGACGGAGGGGATTGGGGACGCCACCCAGACGTTGACTTCGGAACAGAATGTTCGTTCGACAAGGTCATCCTCTACTACGCAACACCCAATGCGGGTGGAAAGGTCCGATTCAGAATCGGCAACGCCGAGGGACCCGTGATAGGCGAAGTCAGCCTTGTTGCGACGGGCGCCGATTTTTCGTCGGGTGGAATGGTCACGATGGAGCTTGAACCGGTCAGGGGAAAACACCCTCTGATAGTCCAGTTCGTCGGTGGTTTCGGAATCGGAAATTTCACGGGCTACTCGTTCCAGTCATCGGGAAACCGAAAAACATGTCCGAAGTCGTTTGATTTGAAATGAAGGAGTATGAAAGTGAAAAAGACTAGTTTGACGGTTCCTGTCGTTATGTTTCTGGCTGGCGGAATGATTTTCGTCAATTGCGGTAGTGATAGCGCCGACCCTGTTGCCAAGGGGGGAACCGGTGGTTCCGCCAAGGGTGGATCGGGTGGCACAACCCCGAAGGGTGGATCAGGTGGGACTTCCATCAATGGAAGCGGCGGCGTTTCGTCTACGGGCGGATCAGGTGGTACGGTTGTCGGTGGAACTGCAAGTGGAGGTACGGCGGGTACGATAGTTGTTCAGCCTTCAAAGCCGATTGGTCACTGGAAGTTTGACGAAACCACCGGATCCATCGCCAAAGACAGCTCCGAATCCAAAATGGACGGCACCGTGGTTCAGGGCTCCGCGTCTGATGCCGCGACGAACGCCAATCCAACCTGGGCAAAGGGCCATATGGGCATGGGATTGGTGCTCGACGGGTTGGATGACTGGGTCCGCATTCCAGATTCGGACGCCCTCGATAGTACAGGACTCAACAACCAGGTTACAGTCGCCGCGTGGGTGAAACTCGACAAGTACAACGAATTCAAACCTTGGACGGTCATCGCGCAACGCCACCAGCTCGCGTCGCGTATCCAACAGTTCATGCTTGGTATCTTAAACGGAACACCAGCGGCAGAGATCAACTTTTTCAAGGTGACATCCCTCGTCAACGTCCCACTCAATAAATGGGTCCACCTTGCCTTTACCTATGATGGAATCAAAGGCACTGTCTATATGGATGGTGTGGTTGCGGGCGAGAACGATCTGGGCTGGCCGATCGCGACTGATGAAACGCCTTTTACGATTGGCGCCGGCATCAACGAGACGGACGTAATCGAGAACGTTCCTGGGATGGTGGACGAGGTGATTCTCTACGACACCCCTTTGACGCCTGCCGAAGTGGACGGCCTGGCGAAAAGTCTAGCCAACTAATCGGCAAAGAAACTTCTTGAACGCTGTCACCCGCGTCCGGCGCAGTCCCCCTGCAGCCGGGGCGGGTGGCAGCAAATTTTGACGTGATGAGTCTGACACGGAGGGAAGCTGCCGTCCGAACGGAGATCGATGTCGTACTGGTCTTCAGGAGTTGTCGCTTTGAGCAGTAACGTAGAGAATTCCTTGGCGATTGCCGCCCTCGTGTTCCTCGTGGCCGGTCCACTGGGTTGCGCGAATTCCAGTTCAAGCCCTGAGAATCGTTCAGGCGGAACGTCAGCAGCCGGCTCCGATGGACGAGCCGGCGCGGATGCGAACGGTGTGTCCGGCGGCAGCGCCGGGAGTGATGTGTCCAATCGAAATGGTGGCCAATCGGCCTCGGGAGGCACCTCGGGATCCTCGGTCGTCGGGATGGGCGGAACCGGTGTCGCACAGGGGGGCTCGGGTGGAAGCACCGCGACAGTACCCACCTGCCCGGCGGCAAGTCTTTGCGACGATTTTGAGAAGACCTCGGTGGGTGCCGTTCCAGTCGGTTGGGGTCGGAGGGCACTGGATGGTGCCACGGTGGGCGCCAGCCGCGATCGAAGTTTTTCGGGCACGCAGTCTCTGGCGATCGCGGTTAATGGCAAGGGGAGCAGTCAGGCCTACGCGATCCTTCGAGGAGCGCCAATTTTCCCGGTCGAGAACAACCATGTGTTTGGACGCATGATGGTGTACTATGAAACAAAGCCTGACGACGCTGTCCACTCGACGAACATTCAGGGTGAAGGCTTCGTTCCTGGAAAGACCTATCGTGCGCAGTACCGCATGGGCGGTCAGGGCGGAAAGTTGATGCTCAACTACGAGGCTGGTGTGCCGAGCGATTGTTTCCAACACTCTGGGCTCGCGTTCCCCGTTGGAAAGTGGGCTTGTTTTCAGTGGGAGTTTAATGGCCCCAAAAACGAAATTCGCTTCTGGTACGAAGGGCAAGAACTGGAATCGTTACACGTCGACGGCTACGGCCAGGGATGTGTGACTGCGGCGTACCAGGATCCCTGGATTGCACCGAAGTTCGACACGATGTTGCTTGGTTGGCAGAACCATCAGAACGGCAGTCCCCAAAAAATGTTTATCGACGATGTTGCTGTGGGGGCCAGTTTGTCTCCGTGTCCCGTAAAACCGATGAATTGATCACCGCAATCCCGCACTGAGGTCTCAAAATGCAAACAACCAAGATAAAATTCGGTCGCTGGAATGGGATAGGAATCATCGGAATATTCGGAGTATTCGGAATATTCGCGTGTTCCGGATCAGTCGATCCGGGCGGGGGAAAAGGTGGAAGCGCAAACACCGGTGGCAGCTCTTCGACCGGACTCGGTCGACTGGAAACAAAACAGATTAATGCCTGTCGGGACAAGGTGCGCAAACCAACGCCGGGTGCGCCCGTCGAGCGGCGGTTGAACAGGAGAGAATACGACAACGCAATCGAGGCCTTGCTCTTCGATCGCAGCAACCCGTCCAAGGACTTCCCGTTAGACGAATCCGCACTACATTTCGATACAATGTCAGGTGCGTTGACGGTACAGGAGGCGCACCTGCGTGCCTACCTCGACGTGGCTCCCCGCATCGCCAAGACGGCGGTTACCGAACACCTGAACGAAATTGTACCGTGCGATGTGCGTGCGGACGCGGCAGCGTGCAAAATGCAATTCATCGACTCCTTCGGAATGCGGGCCTACCGGCGCCCCATTGACGAACAGGAAAGGGCTCTCCTGGCAACTGTTTTCGATCAGGGATTGAAGACCAGTCCAGAACATGCCGTGGAACTGGTTATTCAAACCGCAATCCAGTCGGCGCCGTTTCTCTACCGATTCGAGTCACAAGCCAAAGCGGGCGATGCCAATGGTGGGGCGGCGCGTGTCGATGGCTGGAACATGGCTTCCCGACTTTCGTTTCTGCTCTGGTCTTCGATTCCAGACGACGATTTGTTGGCCGCGGCCAAAAGTGGCGATCTTGAAACCGCCGCAGGCATTGCAAGGCAAGTCGATCGGTTGATGGCGGATCCCAGGGCCATGCGAGCTCTGGGCGATTTTCACGAACAGTGGCTGGGTCTTTTGACGAGGGTTGTCGGAAAAGACGTGGGCCGCGTCGCCACGTGGACACCGACCACCTACCGGGACATGCGGCAGGAAGTTCGCATGTTCACCAACGATGTCGTGTTTGGAAATGGAACCTTCAAGGACCTTGTGACCGGTTCCCATTCTTTTGTGAATGCGAGTCTGTCGACGCACTACGGTTTGGCGGACAAGCCGAGTGACTGGCAGCGCGTAGAGTTTGCACCGGATACCCGCGCGGGTGTGTTGACCCTAGGCGCTGTTCTGAGCCGATTTTCACACAAAGTGGACGCTTCGCCTGTTCTCCGGGGTGTTTTCATTCGCGACCATTTGTTCTGTGATCCACCACCTCCGCCACCGATGGACGTGGATACGACGCCGCCCCCACAGGATCCCACCAAAACAACCCGCGAACGATTCGCTCAGCTTACCGAGAATGCAAGATGCGTGAGCTGCCATCAATTAATCAATCCAATCGGATTCGGTTTATCCAATTTCGATACGGCGGGACGCTACGCGGCGGACGAGAACGGGATTGCCATCGATGCGTCCGGATCACTGGAGGGACTCGATCTCGAGGAACCGAACTACGTCGGCCCTCGTGAGCTGGGCGCCCGCATTGGGAGCAGCAAACAAGCGCAGCGCTGCGTTGTCTCCAACTGGTTTCGCTATGCGTTTGGTCGCGCCGAAACGGATTCTGATCTATGCGCCCTGCAACAACTCGATGAGGTGATTTCACGATCAGACGGTTCGTTGCGGAATCTGATCGTCAGGTTAACCGAGATTGAAACTTTCCAGTTTCGCAACATGGAGGCACCGTGAAAGATCTGAAAATCAGTCGACGTTCGATCATCCGAGGCGCAGGCGGCGCAGTTGTCGGGTTGCCGTTTTTGGAAGCAATGCTTCCGAGGCGCGCCCATGCGGCAGCACCGAAGCGATTTGTGGTTTTTTTCAGCCCGAATGGGACGGTTGCGAAAAACTGGCGATTGACTGGAGCCGGAAACGACCAACCGTATTCACGCATCCTGAAGCCGCTGGAGCCGTTGCGATCCAAGATCAACATCATTTCGGGCACGAACTATGGCCGTAACGGCTCCGTTCCAGGGCCGGGCGATGGTCACATGCAGGGGATGTGTTGGATGCTCACCGGTCGACCACTTTTGCCCGGTCAATCTGTGACCGGGGGGGGCCAACCACCGGCAGGTCTGGCAACAGGAATATCAATCGATCAGGAGATCGCGAATGCCATAGGCAAAACAACCCCGCGAAAATCGGTCGTACTCGGTGTTCGCACCGACTTTCTATCGGGCAATCCGCTGGGTCATATGTCTTACGCAGGCAAGAATGAAGCAGTGCCGGTCATGCAGGATCCGTCGCGTGCGTATTTTGAGATATTCAACAACTTTAAGCCAACATCTCAGGCCCCTGATCCCGCAGCCTTGCGAAAGGCAGAAGATCAGAAAAGCGTTGTCGATGCCGTAAAGTCATCGTTCGATGTTCTGGCGAAGAAAGTCGGAGTGGAAGATGGTCGCCGTCTGGCGTTGCATCTGGATAGACTGCGCGAGCTCGAGTCCCGTTTGCAGATCGAGGTCAAGGCCTCTGCAGCTTGTACCAAAGCGCCGGACGCCCCGCCTGAATTCTTCGCAGAAAGCGACGAAAACTTCGAGATGACGGGAAAGTTTCAAACAGACCTTCTCGTTAATGCGTTGGCCTGCGGGATCACCCGCGTTGGGGCTTTGCAATGGAGTCGTTCGGCTGGCGGTCCCGTTTTCGAGAAGTTTGGTGCCACCCGTGGTCATCACGATATTTCACACGACGGCGTCGAGATTGAAGCGTCACAAGAGATTCTGACAAAGATCAATGTCTGGTACGCCGAACGGTTCATGGACCTGCTCAAGAAGATGGATGCCATCGACGATGGCGACGGCAAAACGCTCCTCGACAACAGCATCGTCGTTTGGTGCAACGAACTTGCTCAAGGTGACCACACCCTCAACCCGCTTTACACGGTTGTCGCGGGAGGCGCGGGCGGTTCGCTGCAGACGGGCAGGATCCTCAACATCCGAGAGCCGAACAACAATCTGTTGCTCTCCTATCTGAAATACATGGACACGGGCGTTACGTCGTTCGGTGAACCCAGCTACTCGACCGGTCCGCTAACGGGATTCTAGCACCAGTCTTCTGGCGCTTTCGTTGGAGTCTTCGCCGTCCGGAATATGGATCGCGGCGTATCAAACAGTATGCGCAATGTACTCTTCGTGTTTGTGGCAACGCTTTCCATTAACTGTACGTCGAATGGTCAAACGGCCGGAGGCTCTGGAGGAGCCAGTGCTGAAGGTGGGGCACCGGGGACCTCGACTGGATCGAAAGGTGGCAGCGGCGGTACGGGTAGTACCGGGAAGACGGGAGGCACGATCGGAAGCGGGGGGGCCGGTGGAACTGGGACTGGTGGCACGGTTTCAACAACCTCCGGCGGTACGGCCGGAACGGCGTCGGGTGGTACCAATGGCACACCGGTTGTTCTCGATTTCACCAAGCCGCCGGGGTGCTTGACGATTGGCGGCGTGGTGCGCGATTTTGTATCCACCCATCCGGACTTTCAGTTTCCTACCAGCATGCCGGAGATCTGGCCGATGGGTACGCTCGGTATGGTCGAGCCCATGTTGGGTGCTGACAAGAAGCCGGTCTTGACCGCGGCGGGTTCCCCCATTCCTGCCGGGATCGCGTCTTCAAAGGAAAGCTTCAATCAATGGTTCAACGACGCGCCGGGCGTCAACATGACGATTCCGATTCAAATGGAAGTAAAACAAGTGACCGCAACGACATGGGAGTACGGTCCCACGACCATCGACGGATTCTTCTTTCCGATCAACGCAAAGGGTTTTGGAAACATTGATCTCGTGGCACCAGACGCCGCCGGCGATCCGCTCGAAGCCGCTTCCGATAAGGCAAATAACCAAATTTTCACCCTGGAAGTTCATAGCGAGTTTCTGTATCAGGGCGGAAAGAACGAGTTCCTTAACTTTCGTACGGACGATGACTCCTGGGTATTTGTGAACAACCAGTTGGCGATCGATGACGGTGGTTTGAAGCAAGATCCTTCGGTCCTGAGGCTGGACGAGGTCGCGACAAAACTCGGTTTGGTCGCAGGGCAGCGGTATCCTATCTCGATCTTCTTCGCGGATCGGCAGCTTGTGAATGCCATCTTCGCAGTATCAAGCAACATCATCTGGACAGGTTGCG
The DNA here is from genome assembly GCA_034439895.1 of Deltaproteobacteria bacterium. Taxonomy (GTDB): domain Bacteria; phylum Myxococcota_A; class Polyangia; order Fen-1088; family Fen-1088; genus JAWXBF01. The sequence goes on along the minus strand of JAWXBF010000349.1, from coordinate 1,531 downwards.
CGTCCACGACGCAGCCGTGATAACTGACTTGCATGCAGTCAGCCGGGTTCCAGTGTCTCGTCGGCCTCGTCGTCGCTTTGGTTCTGCCATTGCCGACGGCCGAGGCCAGTCCGCTTACGGTGGGAGATCTCAAGACCGAGTATCAACGTGACCCATTGGGTTTGGATACTTCGTCGCCGCGGTTATCCTGGATTCTGAGAAGCGCGAGGAAAAACGTAACACAAGCGGCCTATCAGGTCGTTGCCCGTGGGCCGGTCGGTGTGCTTTGGGATTCTGGAAGGGTCGCATCCGCGCAATCGATACACGTCTCGTATGGCGGGCCGGCGTTGAAAGCCCTTGATTCGGTGAACTGGACGGTATCGGTTTGGGACCAGACGGGAAACAAGGCGACAGCCAACCCAGCTTCCTTCGAGATGGGTTTGTTGAGCGAGGCGGACTGGGGAGGCGCGCTTTGGATAGGAGGCGCGTCGCCGGCACCGGAGAAATTGTTGCCAGTCGACGCGGAGACTTTCGCATGGATCTGGTATCCCGATGGCGGTGATTTGGCCACCGTGGCGCCGACTGGAACGCGTGGGTTCCGGCGATCGTTTGCTGTAAACGCAACTACCGAAATCGCACGCGCTCACCTGGTATGTGCGGGCGACGGTTCGGCTGCGATATGGATTAATCGTCACACGGTTGGGAGTTGTTCAGGGTCGAACTCACTCGGGACAATCGAGATCAAGGGTGTTCTTCGCGAGGGCCTCAACGAGATTTCGGTTTTGTCCTCGAACATCACGGCCGCAGCAGGATTTGCCGGGCAGATTCTGATCGAGAAAAATGACGGCAGTATTTCTCGGACAGGGACCGATGCCTCGTGGGAGGCGTGCAAGCTGGAGGACCAAACCCAATCCATCCCGGAGACCTGTCCCTGGGTGGCCGCCAAGGTCGTTGCAGCAATCGGACACGGCAAGTACTGGATGCCCTTCAACAGCAAGGTCCGAACGCCAACTCCCAACTTGCCACCCACGGTTTTGCGTCGAGAATGGAACCTGGCGAAGCCTCCGAAGAGGGCGCGTATTTCCGCCACGGCACTCGGTATCTACGAGATATGGATCAACGGAAAACGCGTCGGCAACGAATACTTCGCGCCGGGATGGACGGACTACTCGAAGCGCGTGCAGGTTCAAACGTACGACATCACGCCTTTGTTGCGCCAGGGACGCAACGCGATTGTCGCGACCGTCGCAGATGGATGGTTTGCAGGAAAACTGGGGTGGTCGGCGAATTCTGAGAATCCCTGGGAGATCTACCCCCTTCGCTTTCGCGCGAAACTATATGTTGAGGGTGACGATTTGGCGTCGATTGTCACGGACAGCAACTGGAAGGTATCCCGAGGGCCTGTTCGTTTGGCAAGCCTCTACAATGGCGAACAGTACGACGCGCGGGACGAACGATTCGGAATCGATCGTCCTGGGTTCGATGACAGTGATTGGCAACCGGCAAGCGCCAAAGCACTAAACTATCGCCTTGTTGCGGCACCGGGAGCGGC
>JAWXBF010000348.1:0-10053 GCA_034439895.1 Deltaproteobacteria bacterium | reverse complement strand
CCATCGCTCACGGGAAACCGCGGCACAAAAAAGCGGCCCCATTAACCCCCGCCCACCCGCCCATGAAGCCCGCTCATAAAGCGCCAACCGTCGCAAAGGAGCGTGGGTGGTTTCCAACAACAGCACCGGTATGGCGGCGGCAACGAGGACAAACAGCGGCACCAACCAAAAACCGGTCGGCCTATCGCCCCGGGCCAACGACACAAGCCGGGCCGACGACCCAGCCCGGGATGACGACAAAACACGCGACATGGCAGGTCCGAGCCAGAAGGCCAACAGCCAGCCGCCTATCATTGCCACCGAGACGACACCCCCGGCCAACAGGCGGTTTACACGGTTGTTGGTGCCAAACACCGCCCCGGCAGCAAGTGCCGCTGCAGGCACTGCCGCAAGCAGATGGCCGAAAACAAAGGCAGCGTGGCCCGGTCGCACGGCGACTCCCCAGCGCCGCACGGGCGCGAGGATCCCCAGCACGAGCCCCGAAAGCGCACCCACCAGGGCATCAAGCCCTGCAACGAGGGCGACCGAGGCCAACAACCCGAGAACCGACGTGTGGGCGTGCACAGCCCCGAAAATCCCGTCGATTGCGCCGATGGCAAGTCCGCCGAGCCAGCCAACCGTGATCGAAAGAAAGAGGGGCGAAGACCGTTTCAAGACGCCAAGAGCTACCAAAGATCGGGCGGTCGATAAAGGGTCCCGGTATCGTTGCAGAATATCCCCGGAATGCCGACCGTCTATTGATTGTGCAGCACGAGGCAGCGCCCCTATCCCTGACGACGCGAACCGTCATCGCGGTCCTATGCCTTGGACTCACGCTCGGCATCGCGGCCTGTGCCAACACGACGGGCGCTGTCAAAGTCCGAAACACCTTGCCGGTGCCGACGGACCCGGCCATTGCGATCGAGATCGGGCACCACGAAAGCACCCGCTACCGCATCGACCACGGGCTCCTTGGTACGGTGGGGCAAATCGACATTCGCATCGAGGCCAACCGGCAAGGCTGGACCGCGACGGGCACGGGCACGGGGGCAATCCTCGGCCTTGGAAAACGCGTCCAGGACATCGAGACCCACCTTGATGCGCGCACGTTGATCCCAACACGCTGGCAGGTGCATCGCAAGTCCTCGTCGCGCGAGCTGACCGATTTTGCCCAGCAACCGAGCCCGGGCAATGTTCGCATCGTTCGCAAGCGGCCGGGACGCCAGGATGAAGGCACCCACTTTGGCGACACGCAGCCCGTCTTTGATCCACTGGGATTCCTGATCTACATGCGCGCCGCACGGCTGCCGAAAGACCCGGTCACGCTGTCACTACTTGATGGTCAGGCCTACTGGCAGATCACGCTCACGCCGCAGAAAGGGGAGTCGCTGCGCGTGGGAACCCAAACGCATCACACGGCCAAATGGACGGCCATGGCCATCCCGCTCGACTGGCAGCGCCGACCCAGTCAGGAGCGTTCACCAAAGCGATTTAGCCTGTGGATCACCGATGACGCGTACCGGATGCCGGTGCGGGTCGAGGCGGAAAGCCCGCTCGGCAACGTTCGGGTGGATCTGGTCGAAACGATCCGGGGTCCTGTCGCAGCGCCGACGCTCGCGCTTCACCCGCACTAGACCTCAGGGCTCCATCCGAATCACAAATCCCCCGTTGCCCCGCAAGGCAACCGGGATCGCATCGCGCGCAATCACCTTCAATCTGGAATCCTTGAAGCTGCGGTCGGAATCGCCGTCAGCAATCACGGTCGCCTGGTACGAGCCCTTGGCGAGAAACGAAAGCGCGACCGACACCGTCTTGGCCGAGGCTTCACCGTTGATGCCCGCCACAATCCAAACCTTGCCCTTGCGCCGCGCGAGCACCGCCAGCTTGCCGGGTTCGCCGTCCAGATACCGGGTTTCGTCCCATGACGTGGGCACTGACTTCAAAAATGTCTTCGGTGCGTCTGGCAACGATCGATACGACGCCACACCATCGGCCAAATGCAACACGCCGGCCTCGAACACCACCGACAGCGCCAGCTCGTGGGCGTTGGTCGTGATGTGGGGGAACTTATTGTCCGAGAACGTGACCGGCGTGTAGTCCATGCCGCCGACCACATTGCGGGTAAACGCCAGAACCGTGTTGTGCGCAGGCGCCGTGGCCGAGAAGTCCTTGCCAAAGAGATAGGTCTCACCGCCGCGAACGGCCTCATGCGACATCAGATTCGGATAGGTGCGAGCCCAGCCGCGCGGCAAGCTGCAACCGTGAAAGTTCACCAGGATCTTGAACTCGGCAGCGTCTTCAAGAATGCCCAGGTATTGGTGGATCTGCGCCTGTTTGTCGCTCTGGAAAAAGTCGACCTTGATGCCTGCGATTCCGGCCTGCGAGATGCGCTTGAACTCCTCGCGACGCTTTTCCCGCTCGAACATCCGATCACGCGGCCGTTCGGCCACGACGTTGTTGGGGCCGCCTGAATTGTACCACAACAGCAGGCGAACCTTCTTCGTACGGGCGTAGTCCGTCAGCTTTTTCCAGTCGCCGCCTTCCATGGTGTCCCAGTTCGCATCCACGAGCGAGTACTCCCAGCCCATTTCGGCCGCGAGGTCCACGAAGGCAACGAGCCGATCGTATTTGCGTGGGCTACTGGTTTCTGACCACCACGACCAGGACGACCGGCCCGGTACAATCCATTTCGTATCACGAATGCGGGAAGGAGCCGCCAGATGGGTGACAAGATTCGACTCGACGATGGAAGAAAGCCCCTTGCCGGTGATGACGAGTCGCCACGGCATCGTCCAGGGCAAGGTTGCACTTGGCAAGACCGGTGCAATCGCCTCGCCTTCCAGGGCATCCGGAAAGCGGATCTGATACAAGCCCCCGGGTGCATCGGAGGAAAGGCGCGAGCCCAGGTAGCTGCGGTCCAAACCGGCTTCGCTCAACAACGCCCAGCGCGCGTCGCGCCCTTCACCCAGCCTGAACAGCGCCGGAAAGCTCCAGCCCGCTTTCTTGGTCGAAGGTGTGCCCGCGGCAAGTCCGAGGCGCCACTGATTTTCGTAGGCCGGGTGGTACTGATCGGCCTCGTCGTGCTCGGTCATGAAACCGGTGGCGTTCACCGGCAACTGAAATCCCGTTGTTTCTCCCGTGACCTGAAACAAACCGGGCTTGCTCTCGCCAAATCGATATCGAACCGCAGCACCCTCGTCGTACGCGCGGAGATCGACCGCCAACTTCTCGCCGCTGCGGCCCCGCACCACGAAGGTTCCTTCGGTCGCGGACACGTCGTGCTCCAGTTTCTTGCCGCTTTTCAACGAATACCTGTCGCGTACCGTTTTGTGGGATTGCGATACGAACTCCAGATCATTGACGAAGTCCGCATCCGCACGCATCAACCCAAGCGGCGACCATGGCAAGACAACCAGGCGTTCGGCACCCAGACCCTGTTCCACTCGGTAATACAGTTTGCGACCCGCAGTGTAGCCCGGGGTGCCTGCCAGATCAGCCAGTATCACCGCGGTGTAAACCGACTTGTTCGGTGAAGCGATCGCCATCACGGGATAACCCTTTCCCAACTTCTCGAGCACGACAGCGCTTGTCTGGCGCACAATACGCAACACGCGATCGCCTGGACCCGCAGGAACTGCGATCGCCACCAAGCCGCCGCCGTGCTGCAGTTCCGTGCGCATGAGGCTGCGCCCCGCGGCGGCGTCGAACCACTCAGCGGCGTAGCTGCCGAATGGCAATTCGAGTGAAATCGGCGCGGGTTTTTGCGTGTTATTTGCAGGCAGATAGGGCGCCTGCGTCGTGGCGTCGGGACCGACGTAAAGTACATAGGCGCGACCCGGTGCAAAGCGCGCCCTTGCCCCGGAGGGGGCGCCACCCTTCACGAAGCCCTCGCCCGGCTGCATTGCGAGCAGGTCGTCGCCAAAGCCGTTCATCGTGCGCAACAGGAACCCAAGCTGTTCCCGCAACGCGCGACTGCCACCACCGGGTGCCTTTTGAACCGCAGTCCCTTGCTCGTGCTTCACCGCAAAGCTGTAGTCTAGATTGTTAAAGAGTCCGCCACCCGCGAGAATGAATTGCCAGGCCTCGGCGCGGTAGGTCGCATCCGCGCTGCCGTTAAAGCCCGACTCGTCAAACCCTATCACCCGTGCGATGTGCGCGTTTTCGGCAACCGCAAGCGGTGGGGTTGCGTAATGAAAGTGAAAAACCGAAACCGCCGGATCGGGCGACAGAACAACCGCCGTACGATTCGTGACATTCTGCGCAATGAGCGGCGCGGGCCCGTCGCCCGCAGACCTGCCAATGGCGATCGCCATGCGCCTTTGCCAGGCCAGTGAGGCCTCGTTGGCGCGCGTCGCATTGCCGGAGTGCTCCGCCATGTCGGCCCAGGGCTCGTTTTGCAGCTCAAACAACACGTTGTCGAACTTCGAGAGCGCCGACACCAGCTTCGCCACCAGGCGTTCCTGGTGCGCCAGGAGGTCGCCGTTGTCGAGGCTGTGCACCTTCTTGTAATTGGTTAGCTTGCCAACCCCGTTGACGTTGTTGTTCACGTAAAGTGGAGAGGCCGTCCAACCCTTTTCTCCGTACAAAGCAGAAAACAAGGTCATCTCGACGACGATGCCGCGATCGCTTGCCTTCTGCACAAAGTCACCCAGGCGCTCGAAGTAGGCGGGATCCCATTTGCTGAGGTCGAACTTGTTGCCACCGTTGGCGTACCCCGCCCGATCGCTGCGGGACCAAGGCGCAAGAAAGCGACCCGGCGCCGGAGCCAGCGTGTTGCGTTCAATCCCAAACGCACCCGGCAGCTCGACGTACGCGCCGGAAAAAATGCGGGTGTAGTTGAGGCCATGGGCCTTCAGCTCGTCGAGATAGGTCGTGTAGTCGAAGTCGAGGTTGAGGACCGATCCGTAGTGCTCGGCCGAGGTCACAAGCAACGTCGGTTTGCCTCGAAACTCGAACACCTTCGAATTGGTTGGCGCAAGGCGCAGGCGCCCTTCCGCGGCGGAGGCGACGCCCGCGATGCCGGTCAAAAGGAACATTGCAAAGGACAACCGGCGCAAAGCGCCACAATTTCGCAGGATCATGAGCGTCAATTTCACCGAATTGCCCGCCAACCGCAATCACGGTGCGCGGCCCCTGGCATTTTCCTGCGGTCACGGCCTGGCTTTGCGCTAGCGTAGCGACCCCGGACCGTGAACAACCTCACAACCCAGGCTCGAACGTCGCTGAAACGCTACCTCCCCGTGCTCTTGGGAGCGTGTGTCTTGATTCCGCACGCGCTGTATTTCGATTTTCTGACCGACGATGCGTACATCTCGTTTCGCTACGCCCGCAACCTCGCCGAGCACGGAGAACTGGTCTTCAACCTCGGCGAACGGGTCGAGGGCTACACGAACTTCCTCTGGACCATCCTCCTTGCGCTCGGGATGAAGTTGGGGGTTGGACCTGAAATTTCATCGCGCGTGCTCGGCGTCGTCTTTGGCGTCGGCGGGCTCGCTGTTGTGACACGGTTGTCCCTGCGCCTCGACGATGAGCAACCGCGACCCGGCCACTTCATCGCCCCCGTGGCCCTCGCGGCGACCAGTGCCTACGCCTGCTGGACGACGGGTGGACTCGAAACCCAGCTCTTTACCTTCCTCTTTCTTCTCGGTACCGAACGCTACCTGCACGAAACGTTGCGGTTTGCCGGATTCCAAAGTTCGTTCTACTTCGGTCTCGCCTCACTCACACGACCCGAAGGCCCGATGTTCTTCTGTCTGGCCGCAGCCTTTCGATTTGGCCACAACCTGTTTTCGCAGAAACGGTGGCGACCGACGCGCGATGAATGGCTGTGGCTTGCCATCTTCACTGCCATCTTTGTCCCCTACGTGCTGTGGCGCATTTCGTACTACGGACACCCCTTCCCGAACACCTACTACGTCAAGGCGTCCGGAAACGCGACGGGCTCCCTCAAGATGGGGCTTTATTACCTGCGCCGCTTCGCCGAGGATCACACGCTCTGGTTCTGGGTGCCCTTCATCGTTGCCGGATGGCCGCGCGCCGGAAACACGCATCGGCGCCTGCTTTTTGAGTGGTCGTTGCTCGTGGCCGTGGTCTTCTGTTTGTACGTTGCCAAGGTCGGTGGCGATTTCATGGGCCTCTACCGCTTTGTGCTGCCACTCATTCCGCTCGGCGCGATTCTGGTCCAAGAAGCTGCCCGCAATCTGGCAGGTCGCCTGACGCCGCTGGTACCGAGGGCCGCACTTGCGGTCGTCGGCCTGACGCTTTTCGCAGGGCACGTCATCGGCAGCATGCACACATCCCATCAAGCCGCGACCCTGATTGGCGCCGACAATGGCATCGACACCCCCGGCTACCTCAAGTTCTACGCCGATGAACGCGTTCCCATCGGTCGCTGGTTCGGACAACATGCACGCCCCGACGATCTCATGACCCTCGGTGGTGCCGGCGTCATTGCGTACTACTCGATGATCCCGGGCTATGATGTGTTTGGTCTCGTTGACGAGACGATTGCCCACGATGCGACGATGACACACGGGGCCCGGCCTGGTCACCAGAAGTGGGGCACCGACGCCTACATGGTCTCGCGGCGGCCAACCCTCATCACACACTATTATCGCATCCACGAAAACCACGCGCCCGATCCCGACTACTGGCGGCAGCTCGGTTATGCATGGGTCACCGCAACCATCCCGGGTCTTGCCGACCCGCCGCTTTATTCCTTTTTGAAGCGCGTGGATCGCAGTTTCGGGCCGCTGCCTGCCTCAGCCGACGGCAATTCCCAGCGCCCCTAGTTGCTTGTCCACCTGAGCGGCCCACCCGCGGTTCGCGGCGGGACTTGCGGGGCTCGGATGCAGGATGGTGGCGATATTTGGTGAAGACGCAACACCGCGCAACGCGATCTCGGCACGCTTTTGCGCGAAGGCACCGACGCCAATCACCCACCGGGGCTGCAAATGCCCGACCAGCGCGCGCAGCGATTCGTCACACGCCGCTTCAATCACGGCGCGCGTTGCGGCCGGCAACTTGTCAGGAGTGAGATTGCGACCGCCTTCATCCATGAAACAAAGCGGACAGTAGTTGTGCACGAAAAAGCGGGCAAAAAAACGTTCAGCCGTGCCAAAACGATCGCGAGCCCATCCCCACAGGCGGCTACCACTGACTTCCGAGCGCGTGCAATCAAAGCCCTGTACGGGCCGCTTTGGATGCACCTCGGCCGGTTGTTTCACAACGCCTGTCACACCAACAAAATCACGCACCATGGCGACCTCCCCGAACGGCACGCCGGTTTGGGCCATGCCAAAGGGACCCGGGTTCATGCCAACCAGGATCACCTCGCGCGGCGCCTCGCCCCAGCGTTCAAGGTATCGCTCGTGCGGTTGTGCTGCGTATTGCGTCGGATCGTATACCGCTGCCACCGGTGGCTCGAACTTGATTGTTCGCAAGGTGCGGGACAGCTTGCGACTGTTCGCAACGAGCGCGTTCAAGTCGAGACTCGCATCAGGGACAGGCCTTCAGATCCGTGATCCAGGCATCGACAAGCGCAACACCTTTGGGATCTTTGACCAAAGAACCAATCTTTGGCATCCGAAAAACATTGAGCGCATGCATGCGCAGCGATACGAGCGACAGGTCCGGCTTTCCAGGCACAAGTCGAAGCGCACTGTCGACACCCAGGTTTCCACGCTCGGGCGCAGCGTTGCAGAGATTCATGTTTGCAAACGCCGTATCAAATCGGAAATCCATCGTCGCAAAGGGACCACCCGGGCGATGGCACATGGCGCAATTTGAATGGAGATAGGAACGGGTTCGTGTCTCTTGTGTGCCGGCATTGCCGGAGGGCAATGGGTAGGGCGCAGGCAAGGGACGCATTAACTGTTCCTTGAAAACCCCAATCTTTTCGAGCGTTGGCAGCTGAGCACTCGTGATTCCGGACGGGTACGTGTAATCCGTGTTGAGCTGCCGCAATTCCACACCAAGAGAGAAACCTGAGGCCTCGGTGTGGCATTGCACGCACATCGCACGATCGGGATACACCCATGTCTGCATCTGTCCCGCGCCATTCAGAAGGTCTTTGCGCACGCCACCCACGGTATCGGGCACAAGGTCGGCGTCAGAACCATCGACGCGCCATTCGTACGAGTAACCCTGCCACACTCGGTCTGACAGGCGAATAAACAACCGGGTTTCGTGTAGCTTGCCCGCAAAGGCAAAGGTCTTCACGAGCACCGTTCCGACCGGCATGTCCAGCTTGCCGTCATTCTCGGTCGTCCCACCTTCGGCCACGGTCTTGCACAGATCGGGTGTGCGCCGACAATCCTTGACGCCGATCTTCTCGCCTTCGGGCAGTGCGAAGTAGCGCGCTTTTTCGGAACCATCCGACCAAAGCGGCGACGAAACGTCATACGGAATCAACATGGAACCCGGCTTGCGCGGATCCTTCGGGTCAAAACATCCGGTCAAACTCAGCTTCACCGGAGGCAAGTCGCGATCTTCAAAGGGTTTGCAGGTCAAATTGACCGGGCGTGCCTGAATCCCCAGCACCGGATCGGGCGCGACATCGGGCGCAGGCGGTCGGGCATCAATGACGGAGGCGTCGGGTCCAGCATCGGGGTGTGTTGCGATTGCCCCCCCCGAGCCGCCATTCTGGGTGCCCCCGGTTCCCCCGCTGCTGCCCGTCTCGTTCCCGGCCCCGCCGGAGCCCGACATGCCGGCCGCGGCATCCGGATCATCCGAATTGCCGCTCTCGGCACAGCCGAAGAGGAGGCTCGCACTCAGGAAAAACGACACCCCGCGCCAATGGCGTGGACCGAATGGGAATCTATGTTCTTGCTTCACGGTGGCGTATATTAACGCTCCTTACCCCAAGGAGTCGACGATGTTGAAGTTCTCTTGCGCCCTCGGAACCCTTTCACTGTTGTTCACCACCGGAGCGGCTCTCGGTCAGCCCGCCGACCCGAACGTCAATGCGAATTTTGACTTTGCCAACAACTGGGTTCGGGATCTGTCGCAACCCACCGACATTGCCTTTCTCGCCGATGGCCGCGCGGTCATCTTGCAGAAACAGGGCAAGATCATCGTCCGTCGAGCCAACGGCTCGTTGAAAGATCCTGCTGCGATGATCACGGTCGACGACGCCAGTGAGAAAGGGTTGCTCGGTGTGGATGCGCTCGTGAACTGGCGCACCAAATCGGACGGTTCCGAGTCCCAGCGGACGATCTTCCTCTACATCTCGAACGGGCCAAATGACACCAACAAACACCGCGTCTTTCGCGCCGTGGTGCAGGCCGACGACACCGTTGTGCTTGACGCCAATCCACTGGTCGGCGGCGGACTTGAAGGTCCAGCCAACCACGATGGTGGCTCGGTCCGCGTCTACAAGAATCAACTCTACATCAGCGTGGGTGACACTGGCGCCAACCACAACGATCCACAAAACAAGTACGGCAGCTGTCTCAACAAGCCGAACGGTAAGATTTTGCGCGTGGGTATCGACGGCAAGGTGCCGGCCGACAATCCCCTCGTCGGCGTGGCTCAGGCCACGTCCTGTAACTCCCCGACCGGCGCCTTCGGAACCGAAAAGCCGGACGACCGAGTCTTCGCCTGGGGTTTTCGCAATCCGTTCCGCTTCTGGATTGACCCCACGACCGGCCTGGTTTGGGTGGGCGATGTGGGCGAAGGCCAGCGAGAAGAAATCGCCGTGGTACGAAATGGTGAACACCACGGATTCCCCTTCCAGGAAGGAACACGCCCGAATCCCCGTACCTTTACCCCCAGCGGCTGCTCGGCAATGTCGCCCAGCAAGCCATGCACCGCGCCGGTATACGACTATGCCCACGAGAACGGAAACAACTGTGTCACGGGCGGTTTGATTCCGGACGACGGCGCGCTGTGCGGCTGGCCCGATGCGTACAAGGGTCGTTACTTCTTCGCCGACTACGGCACGGGTCGCGTCTGGACCATGCGGGTGGCAAACCGTGCGATGGGCACCGTGATGGCGAATTCGGTAACCGAGTTCCGCACCGGTATGAAACCGGTATCATTCAAGATCGGACCCGACGACGCGCTCTACATCGT
>JAWXBF010000347.1:0-4481 GCA_034439895.1 Deltaproteobacteria bacterium | reverse complement strand
GTTTTGCGATCTCTCGGGTGGGCGCTGCTGGGACTGGCTCTGGTGACCGGAGGCGTGGTGCTCGTGATTGCGCTCGGTCGGGATCGACGCGAACGGGTGCAGCGAGATGCGGTGCTTGAACTGCTTGGCGAATCCCGTGTTGCGATTGTCGGCCCACGCATGCTGGCGACGGGTGCGGTCGCGCTGGTGGGTGGCCTTGTGGCCATCGGTTGTCTGTATCTCGGTTTCACCTGGGTCGATGCCACCTTGCAAGAGTTGACGAACGCCGTGTCGTCCGACGACACCGCAGGGTCGGCCTTCCTCTCGTTGAACGAATTTGCCATCGGAACCGTGTTTCTGGTGCTGCTGGGCCTTTTGCTCGGACGATTGTTTTCGCCCCGCTCACAACCACGCCATGCATAGACGAATCAGCGCATGGGTGTTGGGTTTGTGCCTTGCGCCGTCAGGGTTGGCCATCGCCGATGACAAGGGTCGAACGCTGGTCGAGGAGCATCTCGACGTGCGCACCGCCGCCCTCTTGCGACAGAAAGAAGCGGCCGAATCACTCCTGCGCCGTCAGGCCACGCTCGCGTATCGTACCACGCGCAAGCGCGATCTTGGATTCTTGGCCGATCCCGATGCGCGCGCCGAGCAAGCGCGTTCGGCCGATGCCACGCTCGCGTTGCTTGCGCGGGGTCTCGACGAGGCCGCCAAGATTGAACACGAACTGGCGCTCGTGGAACAAGAGCGGCACGGACTCGCGGCGCGTTCCGTGAGTGCGCCCGGGGTATCCGGGGCTGTGAATCCCGTCGATGGATTGACCTCGCCACCCGTGTTTCAGTGGCCCGTGCGTGGGCCGGTGGTGGCCGGGCCTGGCCTTCGCAAGGACGCCATGACAGGCGTCGAAATGCGCCAACTTGGAGTGCAACTGCTCGGACGAACCGACGGCCAAGTGATGGCGCCCGCGACGGGCAAGGTGGTGCGCGTGGAACGGCTGCCCGAGGGCGGGTACGCCTTGATGATCGAACACGAGCACAACCTGACGAGCATCGTTTCGGGATTGCGCCGGGTCAACGTGGCGGAGGGAAGTTCGGTGGCCGCCGGAGCCGAGATCGGCCGGGTTGGTCGAACGTTGGATGGCGCGCCCGTGGTACGTTTCGCGGTGTTTTCGGGACTGGAACCGGTCGATCCGCGCCAACGCGTTCGCCGACGCTAAAGGCGCTACGCGTCAGTTTGGAGATCGTTCGCCGTTTGCTGGGAATGGGACGCGTCCGGGCTACACTTTGCGCAGATGCGAAGACGACACGTTGCCTGGTTGCGATTCGGTGGGATTGCGCTCGCCACCCTTTTGGGATTTGCCTTTGGGATAGCGTTTAGCCAGCCGCTGCAAGCGGGTCGCTTCGATCCCTACCGAAAGCTCGGCGTTTTCACGAAGGTGCTTTCCTACATCGAGACGTCCTACGTCGAGAACATTTCCGAATCGGAACTGATTTACGGCGCTGCCCGTGGCTTGACGGATGTGCTCGATCCGCACACGCGGTTCATGGATCCCGAGGAATACGATCGCCTGCGCAACGAGACCGAGGGCAACGCCGAGATCGAGGGCATCGGCATCGATCTCGAAAAACGGAAGTCTGGCCTCGTTGTGGTTTCGCCGATCGAAGGCTCGCCGGCGTTCGCAGCGGGCATCGCCCCGGGGGATGTCATCATCAAGATCGATGGGACCGCGACGGCGGACATGGATTGGGGCGCCGCCATTGGTCGCATTCAGGGACCGCCGGGATCGCGTGTGGTACTGACGGTCGACAGGGGTGGCAAAGAAAAAGTTTTTGAAATCGTCCGCAAAAAGTTCGAGGTCAAAACCGTCGAAGGACGCATCATTGCACCGGGCTACGGCTACGTGAAGATTCGAATCTTTTCGTCCAATACCGACGAGAAGTTGGTCGAGGCGATGGACAGGATTCAGGCCGAGGTACAGCAGGTTGCGAAGTCAAAGGCCGCCGGGACGTTGCGTGGCCTTGTGCTCGACATGCGCCGCAATCCGGGCGGTTTGTTGGATCAAGGCGTCAAGGTTGCCGATCGATTCCTGTCGGAGGGATTGATCGTTCGCACCGTGGGCAAGGGTGGCCGAGAGATGGATCGCCAGATTGCGCATTCGCGTGGTACGTATTCTGGGTTCCCCATTGTGGTCTTGGTCGACGGCGCCACGGCCTCAGCGGCCGAGATTGTGGCCGGCGCCCTGCAAGATCACAAGCGCGCGGTGGTGATGGGTCAGCAAACCTTTGGCAAGGGTTCGGTGCAGACGGTGTTTTCGCTCGATGGGTGCGGTGCCAAACCCTGTGGACTCAAGATCACGGTTTCGCGCTACTACACGCCGAGCGGTCGCTCGATTCAGAACCACGGCATCACGCCCAACATCCATGTCTCGCCCCAGCCGCCACCGCGCACCGAAGAAGAGGGACCGCGTGAACGCGATTTCGAGCGGCATCTGCAAAACGACGAGACACCCGAACACGCCGAGGCGCAGCTTGCGGACTATCCCCTGCAAGTCGCGCTCGACTATTTGCGCAGCTTCGAGATCTTGGCCGGACAGAAACTGTGATAAAACCGTGACCCTTTAGCCCCGCCAACAATTTCGGAGGACACGCGGATGAGCCAGTGCGCGAACTGTGGACACGACAACCTGCTGGGTGGACCCAGTTGTTCCAACTGTGGTGCGAGTCTGACGGGCGGTGGCGGCGGAGGACTGGGCGTATCAGGTCCTGACGCCGAATACCAAAAGTTGTTGCGGGAACGCGCCGCTGCAAAGTCGCGCAATCAAAAGATCACGATGGCGGTATTGGTGATTGCGGTGGTGGGTGCGGGTTACCTCATCATGAAGGATCGAAAGCACAAGGCCGAGATTCAACAAACACTCGACTTCGTGGATGCGTGGGTTGAACTCGATAAACGTGAGACGGGTGCGTTCTGGAATTGCGTGACGGCTTCACAGACGCCCATCGATCAGCTGTCGAACGCGCAACAGATTACTGGCAAGATCGAGATTGCGTTCGCGACGCAGCCGAAAACCTACGCTGAAACCGTGCGCGGCGAGTGCATGACCAAGCTCGACAATGCAAAGTCGGCCTTTCGCGACATGATGAACGTCCCGGCCGCATTCAAGACAGCGCTTGACCGATACATTGATTCGTTGCCGAATCTCGGCACTGGCATCGAGGCCTACGTTGAAAAGCTGGGCGCACGACAGGAACGCAAAGACCTGGATTCCTTGATTCAAGATGCCGGTGGTGCGTGGCACGCTAGCACCTCGCCCACGCCGGAAAGCATTGCCTTTGACAAGTTCCTTTCCTGTGCGGTTCCGGGTCTCGACAAACTCAAGGATGCACAGGCCTTGCTGGAGTTCCTGGCCGACGAGTGCTTCAAGCGCGATGCCGCCGCCTTCATGGGAAAGGCTCAGGATTCCTGCTCGAAGCTGCTCGAGACGGTGGATCGCGCCGCCAAGCCACCGGGCAACTACAAGGCGCACATGAAGAAGTTTTACGAGGACGAGCAGCGCATGATGACCGCCTGGTCCGATTGCGCCCGGCGCGCTCGCAAGGGTCAGAAGTCCGACGATCTCGATGCGTTCCTGGTTGCTGCAAAAGAGCACATGGAAGCGCGCGGCGGCATCGGCAAGGTTGGTCGCGAGATCATCAAGACGCAGTAGTTTCGTATTACAGCTTGCGAATGTCGACGCCGACCATTCCGGCGCGACGTGCGGCCTCAAGCCCGAGATCCGTGTCTTCATAGACGGTGCAGATATCGGGTGCGACCTTCAAGCGACGTGCGGCTTCAAGAAAGACGTCGGGCTCGGGTTTGTGCCGCGTGGTGTCCTCGGCGGCCACGATGGTGTCAAACCAGTCGAGGACGCCGATAATCTCCAGCGTTTGTCGTACGATATGACCCTGGCTTCCAGATGCCACCGCCATCGGCAGTTGCCCGCGATGGGCGCGCGCGATGTCGACCACCTTGTGCACGGGTTGCACGCTTTGCATCACCTCGACGAATCCCTGTTCCTTGGCGTGGGTGATCGCAACCGGATCGAGATCGGTCCGCCCTGCCTCCGCTAGCAAGATGACCGCGATCTTCGATGTTGGCACGCCGCCCAGGGCATAAAATCGTTCTTCCGGAAACGGAATGTTGTAAGGACGTAGTACGTTTTGCCAGGCCCGAAAGTGGGCCGGCATCGTATCGGCCAGGGTTCCGTCGCAGTCAAAGATGAGCGCACGCGCAGGGGAGGACATGAGGGCAACCTAGCCGAGCCCAGGTCGGATTGGCAAGGTCGTCTACCCCTTGCGCTCACTTGCCCTTGCTGCGTTCCGCGAGCTGACGCTTGCGCGCTGCCGACTTGCGGGCCCGCGCACGGAGTTGCTCAAGTGATGATTTCCTGGGCTTTTTGCGTGTCGGCGTGATCTTCACCTCGATGGCTGAATCCGGTGTGGACTCGGCACTCGGCTCGACAT
>JAWXBF010000346.1:0-14805 GCA_034439895.1 Deltaproteobacteria bacterium | reverse complement strand
TTGCCGTTTCTCAAGTAGGCCACGGCTTCTGACGATGCAAGCAACTCAACGTTTTCTATGCGCACCGTTCTCGATTCAGAGGGCTTATTTTGTCGTGTTTCTGGTGTTGTTTTCGCCAGGCTGCGGGGGTGACGGAAAGGGATCGAGCATCGACGGTGGCATTGGTGACGCGGCGGTTGGCGGAGATGGATCCCGCATCGTGATGTCGCGGCCCCCGGCTCTCTCGGCCGTCCGTTTCCGGCAGGTTGGCCGGTTCGGAGACGATGCGCGGATCGAGCTCACGGGCAACGATCCAGAGGGCGACATCACCTCGGCCTACGTCACCTTTGGCGATGCGCTCGGCAAACCCGTGCTGTTTTTTGATCTCGACGGCAACGGCAAGCCGGAATCGGCAAGCAATGTGTTGCCTCTGGATACCGTCATCGAAGGAACGTCGGCGTCAACCACCACGGTCACATTGAAAGAGTTACTGCGAACCCACGCGCAGATCGCACAGGTGAAAGTGGCCTTCATCGATGCAACCACGGCACGTTCGCCCGAACGCGACGCGATGTTGGAAAAGCAAGTCGCAGGGAAAGTTGGCGAGACCTGCGATCCCAAATTCATCGATAACCGGTGTGATACGGGTCTTGGCTGCAAAGGCACGGCACCCACGACTTGCAAGATGGGTGACGCCCCCACCATCACGAGGGTGATGTATCTGCGACAGTCGGATAGCGCCACCATTCAGGTGGAGGGCAACGATCCGGACGACGACGTGGCAACCATCCGGCTTGAGTTCATGGACACCAAAGATCAACCGGTGTCGATCGACCTTGATGGAGACGGCTCACGCGAATCGAGCACCTTTGACGCCGACGCTCACACTGCCTCGAACGGAGGAAAATACTTTTACCGATTTGAATCCAGCCTCAATTTCTCCGAGATGGTGGCCAAGATTGCCATGACGGTCATTGACCGCGGGGGATTGCAGAGCCCTCGAACGGTCGCCGCCTTGACCGACCCACCCCAGCGCAACATCGGACAGGTCTGCGATCCCCGTGGGTTTGATGTGTGTCGCAGTTCGGCCTGTTTGCCGGGCATCGTCGGCGCAGCAAACAACCGCTGCGTCGCGATCACACCCGCGCGAACGTCAGCCTGTGCGCAGGCCAAGACGCTTGAGCCAGCCAAGGGCATCACCACGATTCGTGGCGAGATATCGTTTCCGTCCCTTTACGACGCACCGGCGGGATGTGCATCGAATGATCCGCGCCTTCAAGCCGAGCGCATGATCAAGCTGGTGCTCACGGCGCCGGTCGCAAGGGTGGTGTTGTCGACCAACAATAACTACACCAACTTTGATACGGTTCTCTACGTGGTTTCAACCTGCGACTCGACTCCGATGTTGGCCTGGTGCTCAGACGATCGGCGCGGAATGGAAAGACCGTCCCTGGCACAACTTGAACTAGCCAACCTGGCCGCCGGAACCTATTTCATCATCGTCGATTCGTTCAACGCGGAAACGGGTCGCTTTCAGCTCGATTTGACGGTGCGTTAGCGCCGCCGGTGTTTAGCGGGTGCGCATCTGCTGGCGGTACTGGCTTGGCGGCATGCCGAGCACGCGCGCAAACTGCGCACTCAGATATTCGATGTGTTGGTAGCCCGTGCGTTCTGCAATCTGAGCGATCGAAAGATCCGTTTCACTCAGCAGTACCTTCACCCGGGTCAGACGCGCTCGCAGCAGCTCCTCGTGCGGGGTGCGCCCGACCACCTTGCGAAAACGGCTTTCGAGAACCCGGCGCGAAACGCGGGAACGGTCGAGAACGTCTGCCACGGTGATGCCGTCGCAGGAATGCTCGCGAATAAAGCGCAACGCCTCGGCCACGTGTCGATCGCTGATTGCGAGAATGTCCGTCGACTGCCGCGTCTCTACCCCGCGTGGCTTCGTGAAACAGGGCACCCCTTTCACCACTTCGCCCGCCATCTGCCGCTGCAACAACGAGGCGGCCTCGTATCCCGTGCGACGGGCATCGGGAACAACGCTTGTGAGCGGCGGTTCGGACAGGTTGCAAAACAGTTCGTCGTTGTCGACGCCGATGACCGCTATCTCTTCGGGAACAGCAACATCGATCGCACGACAGGCATCCAGCAGCTGCTGTGCCACCATATCGTAGCACGCAAAGACACCGGTGGGCCTCGGCAAGAGCCGAACCCAGTGTGCCAGCGCCTCCTGTTGCTGGTTCCACGCAGCACCCGACGGAATCTGGTAACCCATTTCAAAGAGGCTGCACGTCGCACCTGATTCCGTCGCACGTTTGACAAAATGATCCCGGCGCCAGCGCGACCAGTTGAACATTGGATCACCGCAAAATCCAAAGTGTTTGAAGCCGCGCTCGTGTAGATGTGTAAACGCCAGTTCGGCAATCTGCTCGTCATCGGTTTCGACCCACGGCAGATCAGGCAAAAGCCGTGCGGCACTCACGTCCACCGCGGGCAAGCGAGCGTCGCGCACGCAGGAAGCCACTTCGGCGTTCTCGATGCGGGCGATGATCCCGTCACCATCCCAGCTGGCCAACCAATCCGGCGGCTTGTCGCCCCGGCGGCCTTCGGGCAGATAGAGCGACCACGGCTCGTGCTCACGCACAAAATCGCTGATCCCTGCCAGCACACCCCGTCCATACGCGTTTGACGTTTCTATGATCAGCGCCACGCGTTTTCGTTTTCGTAGCCGGTGACGCGTTTCCGCCATGGGGTTCTTACTCGTCTTGCGATAACGAATGCCGGCGAGGAGGCCACCACATTTCCAATCCCCGGAGGGGACCAGCGCACAATCTAGCTGGATTTACTGGCTTTAGGACCGACAAATTTCTCAAATTTTAGAGGCGGCTTTCATCAAGCGCTATGATGTCCGGGGTGTCAAGCGAACGCTGGTTGAAGATACTCGAGACCGACGCGCTGCCCGAAGGGGAGATGCGCGAGGCCCGGTGTGACAAGCGGCTGCTTTGCGCTGTCCGCCACGGTGGCAAACTGAGCGTCTTTGATGACGTGTGCCCGCATCAGGGCTCGCCTTTGTCGACCGGCTGGCTTTATGAAGGCCTCGTGGTTTGTCCGTGGCATGGGTGGGCCTATGAGCCCGTGTCGGGCCGGCCGTCAAGTGGACTTGGAGCCTCGCTCGTCAAACACGAAGTGCAAGAGCGACCCGATGGCATCTACGTACGACTCGCCGATGGAGAGCCCGACCTGGAGTAGTCTCGACCGCAATGGCATTGTTTCAGAAACCCGCCACAACCGCGGAAGAGGTCGAACAGGGACGACCGCTCGATCTCAGTCCCGACGAGGTCGCCGACTTCGACGAAAAGACGTGGTACGAAAAGGTCTATCGCGGCGACGCGCTGCCGCAGTTGACGGTCCGCGCAGTGGTGATGGGTTCGTTGATGGGTTTTCTCCTTGCATTCACGAACCTTTACATCGGCCTCAAAACCGGCTGGGGATTCGGGGTCGGCATCACTGCTTGCATCATGTCCTACTCGGTGTGGAACGGATTGTGGAAGGCACGCCTTGTGCGTTCGCCCATGTCGATCCTTGAAACCAACTGCATGCAGTCAACCGCATCTTCGGCAGGCTATTCGACGGGGAACACCATGGTGTCGGCGATCGCGGCCCTCTTGATGCTATCGGTGACGCCGGACAAACCTGCGGGTCAGCACATTCCGGTTGTGGTGCTCGTCAGTTGGACTGTTTTTATTGCGATCCTCGGTGTTGCGCTTGCCATCCCGATGAAGCGGAACCTCATCAACGTCGAGAGGCTGAAGTTTCCATCTGGACTGGCCGCGGCCACGACCTTGCAATCGTTGTACAGCCAAGGTGGAGAGGCAATTTTGAAAGCCCGTGCCCTGATGTGGGCGGCCATCGGTAGCGGGTTGACTCCCGTGCTGATGGATTTGAAAATTCGACCGGAAGGCAAGTCGCGCATTCCGCTTTTGCCTTCGGAGTCACCCGTGCTGAATTTTCTGCCTGCGCGCGGTGTACATCCGGGAACGGGCGAGGCACTTGCACCAAGCGACTGGACGATGGTGCTCGATCACAAATTGGTGCTCGTCGCTGCGGGGGCGCTCGTCGGTTTGCGCATTTGTATTTCAATGACGATAGGTGGTCTCGCGCTCGCTTACCTCGTTGGACCCGCGGGACTATCAACCGGCGCCGTCAAAAATCCCGCCGCCGCCTGGCGTGAGATCGGCGTATGGCTTGGTGCGCCCATGATGGTGGGCTCGGGTCTATTGTCCTTTGCGTTTCAGTGGAAAAGCATCGTGCGATCGGTTCGTGGCGGACCTCAGGCCGCGAATGCCTTTATTCCACCTGCGGGTGTCGAGGTTCCCAATTCGTGGTTCTGGACTCTGGTCGCCATCGGCGGATTCGGGATCATGGTGATTGCCCAGCTGTTCTTTGCGATCCCCTGGCACCTTTCACTGCTCGGCGTTGCGTTCACTTATCTCCTTGCGCTCGTTGCATGCCGCACGACGGGCGAATCCGACATCACGCCAACCGGTCCGATGGGGAAACTGGTGCAACTCACCTACGGCGTCTTGATACCGCAAAACGCAACCGCGAACTTGATGACGGCAGGCATCACCTCGGGCGCGGCACTTTCCGCCGCAGATCTGCTCGTGGATCTGAAGTCGGGATACCTGCTGGGCGCCAATCCCCGTCGGCAATTTGTAGCACAAACGTTTGGCATCGTGGCTGGAACACTTGCCAGCGTGACGGGCTTTTATATGCTGGTGCCCGACGCGTCAGCCTTGCTCGGAACGGCCCAGCACCCCGCCACTTTTCCGGCTCCGGCCGCGCAGGCCTGGCTTGCTGTGGCACGGGTCTTTCAGAAGGGCATCGGCAGTCTGCATCCCATGGCGCAAGATATGGTGATCTGGGGCCTCGTCATCGGCGTTGGACTCACGTTGCTTGAAAAAGTTGGACGCGGCATGCGTAACTACTTGCCATCGGCGACCGGACTGGGGCTTGGATTGCTTCTCCCCTTCCCTTACCCCCTGTCGATGTTGATGGGCGCCTTGGCAGCCTGGGCCTGGGTGAAGTGGGATCGGAAGCGGGCGGATCGTTATACCGTTGCGCTGTCGTCCGGAATCGTCGCGGGCGAGTCGATTGTCGGCGTGCTTGTCGCCACCCTCAACAACACCTGGTTGCGATGAGGAAAGCTTTTGCGCTGCTTGGATTCATCGTAGCCACCACGATCGCGGCAACGCCCGGCTTGGCTCAAAGCGCCGACGACGAATTCGTTCCGATGGGTGACGGCCTGTACTATCGCCTCAGTATCCACCGAACACTCGGCTTTGTCCGTGGCATCGCGCAAACCAACGACGGGTACCTTTGGTTCGCCACCAGTGCAGGACTCGCGCGCTACGACGGCTTGACCTTTTCTTTCTTTGATTCGTCCAACACACCCGAGGTGCGCGAAGACACGATCTTTGGCTTGGTCCGGAAACGCAACGACGATCTCTGGTTTGTCAGCGAAAAAGGCTCGCTCATTCAGCGCAGCTCACAGGGTCGCTTCACCCATTATCCGATGCCCCGTGGCCGCCTCAGTGGTCTGGTCTGCTGTTTGGCGATCGACACCCACGAAAATCTTTGGCTCGGCACAGCCAACGACGGCGTGCTGCGTTTCGCCAACGGGCGGTGGGATGATGTTCCTGCCATATCCCCGCAAGACATCGGGGACATCCAAGGCATCGTCACCAATCCACGCGGACAGCTCCTCATTCGTGGCGCCACCGCCTGGTGGAGAGTCGAAGAGGGTGTGGCCCATCGCCTATCAGACGACGAGGGCCGCGACACCAATACCGTGCTGGCTTTCATCTTGCCACCCGGTGGTGTTGGTCCCGAAGCCCCCATGTTTGACACAGTCCGCGATCGCCCCATCAGCTTGGCCTGGACTGCTCGCGACGGAGCCATCTGGCTTGCAGGGAATGGGTTGTATCGTGTCACGCCCTCTAAAAGCACCGAATTCGGACATGAAAAGGGCATCGCCAGCCTGAATGTTCAGGCTTTATTCGAGGATCGCGATGGCAATCAATGGGTCGGTCACTTTGGTACGGGCTTGACGCAAATGACCCGGGTTCCATTTCAGCCGCTGAGAGGCGGCCCTCGCGGTATTGCGGGCGGCGCCGCCTTTTCACTCGTGGAACTCGACGACGGTACCATCTGGTTGAGCGGATCGGGATTTCTCACTGTCTTCAGGGAAGGCCTGCTTCGCAATCTGTTGCCCACTTTGCAATGGCCAGCCCGGTCGGTTCGATCCATTGCCAAAGGACGAGGTGACTGGGTTTGGGGCAACACCACGACTTCGACCCTGGTACGATTCAACGAAAAGCAGGTCGTCAAACTTTCGATTCCCGATCCGCTTCCCGATGAATTTTCGACCGCGATCCACGTGGATTCCTCTGAAACTCTGTGGGCCGCAAGCAGCCACGGTGGCCTCGTTGTCTTCGAGAACGACGTTGGCCGTCGAATCCCTTTGCCCAAGCTGGGTCCCACGGGCTGTTCCAGACCCGTATCCGTCGATGTCCCTTGCCCGCAGGCGATCAACATCCTCGTTCCCCGTCGTGGCGGTGGTCTGTGGATGGGCACGCATGGCAACGGGATGTGGTTTCGCGCGCTCGACGGATCCGTGACACGTTTGGCGGGACCGCAGCTAGAAAATGCCGCCATCTTCTCGTTGCACGAGGACGACACTGCGCTCTGGGCCGGTTCGGATCGCGGGCTGTACCGCTGGCCGCTTTCAACGACGCATCCCGTGGCCTCACGCCTGACCCGTCAGGATGGATTGGTCTCCGACGGGATATTTCAAATCCTGGAAGACGGGCTCGGACAACTCTGGTTCGGGTCGGATCGGGGCATTTTCCACGTCGCAAAGACGGCGCTCGCCGCGCGGATGTCCGGTGGGACCGAAAAGCTCGACCCCGTTGGGTACCGCGCGGGCGATGGTATTCCGTCCGACGAGGTGATCCGCCGATTCGAGCCACACGGGTTGCGGTCTCGCGATGGACGCCTGTGGTTTGCGCTGGTCGGCGGCCTTGCCATTTTCAACCCACCCGAGAAAGAGCCTCGACCCAATCCACCCGGCGCCCTGCTTGAACGGGTCGTGCTGAAGAACATTCGACTCACGGCACCGTTTTCCGAAGATGCAATCGTGGTCCCACCGGGTCCCGGCGATCTGGAGTTTCATTACACTGCACCCGTATTTTCCGGTGCACACCGCGCCCGCTTCCGATACCAGTTGATTGGATTTGATCCGGCGCCCGTCGAGGCAGGCGCGCGTCGCGATGCGTACTACACAAACCTTCCTCCTGGCGACTATGTATTTCGGGTTTGGGGGCACAGTGCCGAGGGTGGCGTGTCGAAGTTCGCTGCATCGATGGCATTCACCCTGCGGCCCCAGCTGAACCAAACCTGGCCTTTCTACGCTGGACTGGCGATGTTGGCGATTGTGTTGGCTCTCGGCATTCAGCGCTATCGTATTCACCAGGTCAAGGCGCGTTATGCGGCAGTGGAAGGCGAGCGTCATCGCATTGCGCGCGATCTGCACGACACGCTTGCACAGGTTTTTTCGGCGATGGGTTTTCAGCTTGATTCCGTGGTGGGTGTGGCATCGGACGAAAAGGTCAAGTCGCGCATCAAACGTGTGCGTCAAATGGTCGGCCATGGCCGACTCGCGGCGCGCAACGTGATCTTGAATCTCCGCTCGGAGCAGTCAACGTCACCGCCCGGACGTGTGTTGCAAACGCTGCTGGAAGCCATTCCGGCGGTGTATGACAGTACCCAGATCGCAGTGACCATAACGGGCGAGCCGCGCGCACTGCCGCCCAGTGTCGAAAACGAACTTTTCCACATCGCGCAAGAGGCCGTATCCAATGCCATCGAGCACGGACAGGCCAACTTGGTGTCGATCGAACTTGAATACGCGGACGACAAGGTCGAGCTGATGGTCCATGACGACGGCGTTGGATATGCCGACGCGCCAGCCAGTGAAGGCCTTGGATTTGGACTGAAGGGCATGCAAGAACGCGCACAGCGCGCGGGCGGCACGATCACGGTCCACACCGAACCGGGTGTTGGGACCGAAGTAGACGTCGTCGTCACACTTCCCGGTAAATAATGACCAGGGACTTTACCAGATCTTGACGAGAACCCGGGCACCCAAGCGATAGTGTCGGTCCCGATGCGAAATTTCTGGCTGCCGCTCGCTCTCCTTGGATCCGGTCTCGCGTGCGCAACGGCAACGCCCGATCCGCTGTTTGACAGTTTTGTCGATCCCGCAAAGGACACGCGGCCCTTTGTGCGTTGGTGGTGGAATGGTGGGCGGGTCGAGCCAGGCGAGATCAAACGCGAGCTGGATGTGCTGGATGCCGCCGGAATCGGCGGGGTCGAAATCAACACCATCGCTCATCCGGGGAACGCCAACGACGTGGCGCTGGCGAAGTTTCCTGCCGTCGATTGGCTCAGTCCCGAGTGGAACCATGCCGTCCGGACTGCGGCCACCCACGCGCACGCACGGGGAATGACCGCAGATCTGATCGTGGGCTCGGGGTGGCCCTTCGGTGGCCGATTCCTTGCACCCGAAGAACAGATTCAACGGGTGTTCGTGGCCCATCGCATGGTCGAGGGTCCCGTTACCTTTGAAATCACCTTAAAAACCCTGGCCGAAGATCCGAGCGAGGGCGCTCGGCAGCGCAAAAACCGCGAGGAACAAATCGCGCCAACCGCGCGGAAGCTCGTGGCATTGTACCTCGCGCCCGATGGGTCGATGGAGGCAGCGCGCCCGGCGCCATCGCTTCCACTTTCGGAAGGTGACACGATTTCCCTCTCGATTCCGGTGGGCAAACACCTTGTGACTGCGATCATCTGGGAAGCGGGCTTCTCGCACGTCAAGCTGGGCGCACCCGGCGCGGATGGGCCGGTCGTCGATCATTTTAACGCGGCAGCCGTCCGCAAATACCTCGATCAAATGTCAACGCGGCTGGCTCCCAGTCTTGATGGGCGGCTTGGAAATTTCATTCGTGCCACTTTCGTCGACAGTCTTGAACTGGATCATTCCAACTGGACAGGTGATCTTCTATCCGAGTTCCAAAGCCGCCGGGGCTACGACCTGATGCCATTTTTGCGGATGATTCTGGACAAGGAGGATCCAACTGCGAGCTCGCCTGATCGTGATACGATACGAAGAGCGCGATACGACTATCTTTCCACCCTGGTTGAACTGTTTGAGGAGCGCTTCGTTCGGACCTACACACGCTGGGCTGACGACAACGGGGTCAAGGCGCGCATTCAGGCCTACGGGCGCGAGACACACCCCTTGCACGGAAGCATGGAGGTTCATCTACCCGAAGGCGAAACTTGGCTGTGGGTCGACAAACAACACGAAGAGCGTATTCGAGTCGATGCCACCGTCGTCAACAAATACGTCTCGTCGGCCGCCAATCTTACCGGGCAACGACTGCGTTCCTTCGAGGCCATGACCAATGCCGTCCCCGTCTTTCGCGAGACGCTACAAGATTTCAAGCGGGGCATGGATGCAACGCTGATTGCGGGACTCAACCATCCCATCATTCACGGGTTCAACTACACACCCCTGCAAGCGGGCTTCCCGGGTTGGGTTCGATTTGGCTGCTATCTGAACGAGCGCAATCCATGGTGGCCACAGTTCCGGCACTTCTCGAACTACGCAGCTCGGCTTGGAACGATCATGCGGGCCTCGGTTGCCCAGGCGAAAATCGCCGTACTTGCACCGCGCGCAGAGGAGTTGCAGCTTTACGGCCTTTTGTATCAGCCGTTTCCGGAAGTGCAACATCCCTGGTACCAGTACAAGCTGGTCGAAGCGATCCACAAGAATGGCCATGGCGCGGACTTTGTCAGTGAACGCATCTTGCAAAAGGCGCACTACGAAAAAGGTCAAATGCACTACGGCCCACGGGCCTACGATTTGCTGGTGGTCGAGGACGTGGCCGCAATGGAACCCGCAACCGCAGCATCCTTGCAACGGTTTGCCGAAAGTGGCGGACAGATCGTTTTTGTTGGCGCCACGCCGTCTCGCTATTCCGGCCTCGCCGATCGCGAAAAACAAGATCGTCTGGTGAAAGAGCGGTTCGCTGCGACGATCAAGGCCGCCGGAGCCCGCGCCAACACCCTCGTCCCACCCACCGAGGCGAATCTGCTCGAATGGACAGCGAGCATGTTGGCCGCAAGTCGCCTCGTGCCGTCGGTTGAAATGAAACCGGCACACGATTTCGTATCACAAGTTCATCAGACGGTTCACGAAGCGAGCGGCGACCGAGACATTGTCTATTTCGCCAACACCAGCACTGAAGAGGGCGCCACGTTTTCGGCTAGATTTCCTTCGCTCCGAGGGTCCCCCTGGCGCTGGGATCCGGAAACGGGCACCCGTTCGCCCGTGGCAGGCTGGAACCCGGCCGAGGGATTGAAGCTGTACCTTGCCCCCATGGCATCCCTGCTCCTCGTATTCGAGCCCGAAGCCCGGCACCTCGCGCTTGAAGCAGACAATGCGCAACCGCTTTCGTCCGAAGCACCTTTGCCCGGGAACCCGCGGGAAATCGTCGGGCCATGGCAAGTGGAGTTGCAGACCGTCAACAACGGACCCCGCATCACCCGAGAAAGGGTGGCGCTAGGGGACCTGAGCCTTGCCGAGGACGATCCCGTTGCCTCCGGATTTGGCGGCATTGCGGTGTATCGTACGACGTTTGTAAACGACGGCAGCGCCAACTTGCTAGACCTCGGTGTGGTCCACAGCTCGTCTGAGGTGTTCATCAACGGTAAATCTGCTGGCGTTCGGTGGTGGGGTCAGCACCGTTACGACCTGACGGGGTTGCTACTCCCCGGGAAAAATGCACTGGAGATCC
The DNA here is from genome assembly GCA_034439895.1 of Deltaproteobacteria bacterium. Taxonomy (GTDB): domain Bacteria; phylum Myxococcota_A; class Polyangia; order Fen-1088; family Fen-1088; genus JAWXBF01. The sequence goes on along the minus strand of JAWXBF010000346.1, from coordinate 3,904 downwards.
GAGTCACGACGGTGCTCGTCAACTACATGAAGGCACAGAAGGACAATCCCGAGGCGCAACGATGGTCCTGGTGGGCAAAGCCGATTCCGATGGGCCTTGTGGGTCCCGTTCGGATCGATCACCGGCCGAGCGGAGGTCGATAGACGCGAACTTCAGCGATCGGAGGTGGCGCGTCAAGGGTGGTCGTCAGCTCCAGCGTGTGGTCGGTATTGGAAAGTCCTGAAGCCAGAATCGTCCAGTGTTCGCGAGCCGGATCGGTTGGGTTTGATGTCACCGAGGGATAAGTGTCGCTATGAAGCGGCAGTACTTTCCAGTGGAACTTCGCGCCGCCCGAAAGCGTCGTTTTGGAGTTCACATACTTGGCGTCCCAAAGATGCGCCCAGGCCGAAGGTTCGATGACGACACGACCCGAATTCGAAACGAAACGTTTGTCGCATGAGCCCACACCATCTTCCTGCGAAAGCGATCCGAAAACCGAAAACGTGCAGGCCACGGCCGAGCGTTTCTTCGGATACACAATCGACTCGATTGTGAGCGTCCAATCCTCAAGCAGCCTGGTCGCCACGGATTCGATCAGAGTCGGCGCGGAAGTTTGCCAGGGCCAGTCATGATCAACAGCGCCGTTCGGACGTGAAAAAACGTAGGTCTCCGCAAACTGAGAAGGCTTTTTGCCGTCGATCCGTACCACCGCGGCCCCAGCAGGTATTTTCGCCGCGGGCGGCGCTAGCACCTCGATGCGATTTCCTTGAAACTGAACCCTCAATGTATTGCCGTTCCATTGCACGTCCTTGCCCACCACCAGTGTCTTGACCATTTGCAAGGGATCGACGGGCACCTTTGGATCGTGGTTCAGATAGGCGATGTTGAATTCGGCATACCATTGCGAGCCCACGGGGCCGAGGTGCACACCATCGCTTGTGAGTTGTTTTGACTCTGTGTTTTGCTCGTTCCACCGTTTTCGCCAGGGGGTCCTCAGATCGATAAGTTCCGCGCCAAAACGTTTTGCAAGGTCCGGAATGTAGATGTACGCCATTCGCTCCGTTGGCTTGTTAGAATTCAGCTGCTTCTCCGAACCACCGCAATGCCAGTTGTGAAGGCCTATTTCGGCAGTGGTGTTCTCGCGCCACCACTGCAACGTGTCTGCCTTGTCTGGATATTTTCCGTAGTTCTGCCAGAGGATCAGATCTGGGTAGAAAGTGGGTAGATCCATGCGAGAAGGCCCTTGCATTGCTTTCGCGTCGAAGCCACCAACGGCAAGCATCTGTGTTTCGATGTCTGCGTGGGGGTATCGATGCACTAGCCATTTCGTCACCTTGCGGTGCCACTCCTCGGGCGCGTTACCACTGTCGCGGGTGATCGACTGGCCGTAGTAGAGGATGCGCACGCGGTGTCGGCGATGCGGTGTGCTGGTTTGCAAAAGATCGAGGGTACGTGACAAACCTGCTCCGGCTGGCAAGCAACGCGACGCGACCGAGGGGCTCTGCAACAGAGGCTGCTGACCGACCACCACGCCCGCCGGAACAACAATATTCTGGCACGCGCCCCAATGGGCGGGATCGATGGCAACAGAATCCTTTCCGTGGGTAACCGACGGGGACGTGTTGCGGTTCGCCGGCGCACACGCGACTCCGACCTGCGCGAGCGTGCAAAGGAAAATGGCTAGCCCGACAGATGTAGTTTTCGGCATACGCTGGGTCGGCACTCTCGTCAATTGATTCTGTTTTGCAACAGAAATCGGCTTTGACGATCGGGGATCCGCCGGCCTGCAGCCAACGCCACTGGGCCCTGTGCGGAGCCCGGTCGCGTTACTGCATATTTTTGGCAGATACCTTCATTTTCATCCGGGCCGAGGCCTTGCTTTGTTTCATGGCGTGTTTGCCTTCGCTGCTACTGGCGTCATACGAATTGATTTCATCCTTGAAACTGCCGACACCCATCAGTGCGCCCGACGCCTGCACATCATCCAACTTGTATTGTCTTTTCTTGTTTGCAACTTCGGACTCGACCGATTCGAGAACCGCCCGAGCAGCCGCCTTGTCGCCGCGTTCGAATGCCGTGGCTGCTTGTTTCATTGCCGTGGCCGCCTGGACCTCCAGGATTGACGCGACCATGTCGCGATCCGCTGCGGCCTCAACGGCCAACGGATCATTCGACAACTCGGCCCCAAGCGCCAACGAAATGTTTGTGGCCTTCTGCGTGGTGACATCTTCAAACGAGAGGGACGTTCGCAGCACGGAGCGCGGACCAACGCCACTTGATGGCACACGCAACGAAACCAGAATTCGACGGGAATCACCCGCAAACAGATCGGCCATCGGAACCACGACCACCCGACCCTCACGACGAGATTCGTAGCCAAAAACCTCGATCACTTCCACGCCGTCACAAGCGGGCTCGATGCGCAACTCGGTGTTTCGTGCTACTGTTGCTTTCAAACTGGCCAATTCGTTGCCGAGAATCGTTTCAAGGTCGTTGGCCTTTGCAACATAGTGGTAGCGACCACGACCGTGCTCGGCCAGGGATTCCATCAAGTCCTCGTTGTAGTCCTGACCAATGCCCATGGCTGACAGTCGAATGCCCTGTTGTGCCGAGCGACGCGCAACCTCGGCCAAGGCCGACGGATCGGTGATGCCTTCGTTGGCGTGACCATCCGACAACAAGATGATGCGGTTGACGCGACCCCGTTGTTCGGAACGTGCCAACTGGTTGCGACCCAGCACAAGCCCCGCATGCAAGTTGGTACCACCACCGGGCTGCAACGTCTGGATCATTCTGCGCAATCGAACGCGACCGGCAGCATCCAACCTCGTGAGCGGGACCAAGACCTGCGCTGAATCGTCGTACTGAATCAGCGTCACCCGATCTTGCACCCCAAGGCGGGCGACCAGTCCTTCGGCGGCGCGACGGGCGTATTCTATCTTGTCACCATCCATGGAACCCGAACGATCGACCACCAGGGCCACATCGACGGGTGCGCGTTCCTTATTTCCCGCGTCGTTGCGGGTTTGGACCTCGAAGGATGCGAAGATTTGTCCGTCCCCACCACTTTGGATCTTGGCCGTCGACAAGGTGCCTCCGAGCGTTCCGTAAATGAACGTCGCCGTGTCGCGCGACGCCACTGCACCCGAGACATCACAGGCGTGTGTCGGCCGTGTTGGCTGTAGAACCGATTGGGCCGCGTGGGAAGAAGCGCCCGTAGCGAAAAGGGAGAACGCCGCGCAAAGGGCGACACCGGCAGAGAGCCCTGACTGGGTCGAAGATGGTTTGGTCATGAGGCATCGAACGCAGCCCCCGCAAAAAAGATCTTCTTGCTCGCGGATTCGGGCATTCTTTTTCCCGGAAACGCCCGATGCCCCGACGCTACTGGTTACTCAAGTCCGAACCCGAGGTCTTTTCGATCGACGATCTGAAAAAGGCGCCGTCCCGGCGCACCGTGTGGGAAGGCGTGCGCAACTACCAGGCCCGCAACCTCCTGCGCGACGAGCTGCAAAAAGGGGACGGCGTCCTCTACTACCACTCGAACGCAAAACCATCCGCCGTGGTGGGGACAGCGACCGTGGTGAGTACGGGATATCCCGATCCGGCCCAGTTCGACAAAAAGTCGGAGTACCACGACCCGGGTGCGACCAGGGAAAACCCGCGATGGTTCGTGGTCGACGTCGCCTTCGAGGCGAAATTCAAGCACCCCGTTTCCCTCGAGGCCATCAAGGAGACGCCGGCCCTTGCCGAGATGGTTCTGGTCAAGCGGAGCAGGCTGTCCGTTCAGCCGGTGACAGAGCTCGAGTGGAAAACCCTGCTGCGCCTTGGCGTGCCAGCTGAATCTTGATTTCGGTGGCTCGTAGGTGCAGCGTGGCGTTCGATGACAATGCAGACGAGGACAATGCAAACGATGATGCGACCGGGA
>JAWXBF010000345.1:0-39564 GCA_034439895.1 Deltaproteobacteria bacterium | reverse complement strand
GTGACGATTCTGTTGACGAAGGTTATTCCAGTCTTCGAGAAAATGTTTAAAGAGTTCGGCGGCGGCGCACTGCCCAAACCGACTCAAATCGTCATCGACCTGTCCCACATGATGGCGAATTTTCTCCCCTATATCATTATAGGTTTAATCGGCATGAGTTTTGTTTTCAAGGCAGTCTTGGCAAATCCCAAGGGTCGGTACGCATTCGATTCGGGGTTACTCAAGATGCCGGTATTGGGAAACGTATTGCGAAAAGTCGCAGTCGCACGTTTCACGCGAACGATGGGCACGCTGCTTTCATCCGGCGTTCCGATTCTCGATGCGCTTGAGATCGTCGGAAAGACATCGGGGAACAAGGTGGTCGAGGAAGCGATCATGTATTCTCGTGCCAAGATCTCCGAAGGTAAGGACATGGCCGGCCCGCTGATGGAAACTGCGATGTTTCCTCCGATGGTCGTGCAAATGATTGGCGTCGGTGAACAAACGGGTGCACTCGACACGATGCTCACAAAGATTGCTGACTTCTACGAAGAAGAAGTCGACGTGGCCGTCGCCTCGATGACCAGCATGATTGAACCGCTGATGATGGTTTTCCTGGGCGGTGTCATTGGTGGTCTTGTCATCGCGATGTACATGCCCATTTTCGAGATGGCCGGTAGCATCAAGGCTGGCTAAACCTCGGGCGAAATCGGTTCCGTTGGACGCTCAACACATCACCGACACCGATCTGGACACCATTCGGGACAGCCAGCTGACGCCGGTTCCGACCCCAGAAGATCTGGCGCTCACCAGGGAACAGGCGACCGATCTGCGCCGACGAGACGCCATGCGGATGATCGTCTATCTGATGGTCTTCCGCGTCGCCCTCGCGACACTCTTGCTGGGTGCCGTCGTTGCGGTCGCGTGGTGGGGAAACAGCGCCGAAAATCTGAGTGGTCCCTACGGGCGATTCGTATTCTCTTTGCTCGCGGTGACGTACCTGGCAAGCGTCGCTTACGGGCTCTCGATGCGTTTCGTACGAAGCGCACTGCGATTCGCATACCTCCAAATCGCAGTCGACCTCGTCATCATCTCGGTGCTTGTGCACGCCACCGGCGGTGCAGGCAGCGGATATACGTTTCTTTATCTGGTTGATATCGTGGCGATGGCCTTGTTGCCGACCCGAAACGGGGTGCTGTATGTGGCGATAGCCGGGTCCGCCTGCATGATCGCGGTGTTTGCTGCGGGTTATCTTGAATGGCTTCCGCCCATCACCGGTCAACCCGTCATGCCCTGGGACCTCACCGGGCGAGATTTGATGTTGCGTGTGGTCGTGAATCTTTCGGGCGTGCTTTCCGTGGCCGCGCTCGGTTTTATGCTGGCCAACCAGACTCGCAGGGCGGGGGAACGCCTCATTCGGCATGAACGATTCGCCGGCGATCTGGCATCCCTTCACGAGAATACAATCCGTAGCCTTTCATCCGGATTGATGACCACGACTCGAACGGGAATCATCACATCGGTCAACGACGCCGCAGCCGAAATTCTTGGGATCGATCGCAACTTTGCATTGCGGCAAAGCATCGCCAGGCACATCCCCGGAATCATGACGATGCTTGAACGGGCCGGGCCGGTGGGGAACATTCGTCGGCAGGAAATTGATGTCACCCGCCCGGACGGCAACTCGAAACGAATTGGGATATCCGCAACGCCCCTGAGCGATCACTCGGGAGCAATCATCGGTCGCGTCATACACTTTCAAGACCTAACTGAGTTTCGCCGTATGGAGATGCTCGTTCAGCGCTCCGAACGTCTAGCCGGCATCGGAAGACTCGCTGCTGGCGTTGCGCACGAAATACGAAATCCGCTCGCCAGCATCTCCGGCTCGGTGGAAATTCTGCGAGCGCTCAACCCAACCGATCCCGACTCGCAACAACTGGCCGAGATTGTGATTCGCGAAGTCGATCGCCTCAACGCTCTTATCTCTTCGTTGCTCGACTACACGCGCCCTCCAAACCGAAATCTGGAAACGATCGACGTGAAGGAACATCTGGCCGAATTGGCACAGGCGTTCGCACAAGGGAATCCCCGTTCTAGAATCAATCTTCACGCCGAATCGACGTTGCAGATCCAGTGTTCGAGCGGCGCATTTCGTCAGCTAATGTGGAATCTGCTGCGCAATGCAGACGAGGCCATGCCTTTCGAACGGACGACCGATTGTGAGATTCGGGTTTCGGCAACCGCCTGCGAAATCGACCGGAAAGCAGCGGTAGAAATCTTGATCCGCGACAACGGCGTGGGAATCCCTCCGGAAAACCTCGATCAGATTTTCGAACCCTTCTTCACGGCCGGTAAAGCAAGTGGAACGGGGCTCGGACTCGCAATGGTCGCACGCATCGTGGAAGATCATCAAGGCACGATCGAGGTGGATAGCCGAATCGGTTCCGGAACAACCTTCACTGTACGCCTGCCCAAATCGCCACAAGCAGAGGACCAATAGCACGCGTCGCCGTGACGTAGAAGGCGACGCGGTTTCCAGAATATTATGCTCGTGGTATCAACGGCCTTGATGCCCACGACCGCCAGCCTGGTTGTTACCTGTGCGATCGCGTTGACGTTCGTCAACGTTTCCGCAGGTGCGACAGTTGCACCACAATCCCCGCCGATTGCATGCACCGCCGTAACCAATGGCGTGTGCCTGGTCCCTGATGCCGTCGATTTCCACTTTCGCGCACAACACCAAACGTGGGTTCTGGTGTTGAACTTCGGCATCGTGACTGCAAAACACGCGACACCAAGTCCACGACTGTTTTGCGAGGAGGCCTACGGACGCAAGACACCAGAACGCTTCCTGGTTGATAATCTGGGCTCGATTCACGTACCGGGTTCAGGCGGAATCTTGCGAGCGCGGGCCGATTCAACCTGCACCTGGTTGCGCGCGATGGGAATCCCAGCCGGGGCGATCGTGAAATCGATCGCAGAAGGTTCCACCGCACCTCACGCCATATGGGCACTGGTTACGGACGGTGCATTGAGTTCGGTTTATCGCTCAGTAGACGGTGGTGCCAGCTATCAGTTGCTGCGCAACCTTCCAGAGACCGGCACCTTTTTCCAGATTGACTCTGCGCCAGGCGATCCCGCCACGATCTACCTCACGGGAATTGGTACCAATGCCCGACCGACACTTGCACGGTCGCGTGACAACGGTAGTACGTTTGATTTTCTAGATCCCACGCCAGCCTTTCCAGAACCCAATCGATTCTCCAGCCTGCTTGCGATTGCCCCAGACAATGCGAAACGCCTCTATTTTTCTCGCTCAACACCCGAAGGCGTGGACGAAGTCTGGCGTACCGACGACGCGGGAGACTCCGGGACCAGAATCCTTCGTCTGCAGGATGGCGAGGTGGTGACCGGTTTTACGCAGGGCGAGACGCCCGGTACCCTCTATGTGGCCGGCGCCGCGCTGCTTTCCCGTGAATCGGAAGCACCTGCATCGCTGTATGTTTCCCGTGATCTGGGTTCGACCTGGGAAGCACCCATTCCGTCCAAGCAAGACGGGCCCCGCTATCGATGCCTCAAACATCGCGGCAACGTCTTGTACGCGTGTGCTGCGGGCGAAACTCAAGGGGATCAGTTTCTGCTCGGTCAATCGCTCGATGACGGACGAACGTGGACGCCCATTGTCACCGTGGCGACTCTCCCTGCCCCCGATCGCTGTGTGATCGACCTCTGCCCGGAGACCGCCGACTGGTTATGTGAGAAGCACGGAGTGTGCGGTGGAACCCCGTCCGGTGGATGTGGGTGTCGCATTGGACGCCCGCCAGGTAAAAATGGGCTCGGGTGGGGACTGATTTGTATGTTCGGTCTCGTCCGCCACTACCGCAAGCGTCGTCTTCGGGGTCAAAACCACCGGTAGAACCGTGGCCAATCAAATACAGATCTTCAAACGTTCGGCATTTACGGTCGCGTTCTGGATCGCAGGTTGTTCGTGCGGAGGCGACTCCGAACGCGATCCGATTGTGGTTCGATTCGCAGCACGCGCGAATGCCGCTCCGATTGAATGTATCGCGCCCAGGGTGATGCTTGGGAACCCGCCGCAGGAGATGCGCATCGCCGACTTCCGTTTGTTCGTTTCTGATTTCCGGCTGGTGAGCGCCGACGGCAGCGAACGCAAGATGATCCTCGATGCGGACGGTAAGTGGCAGAATGAAAATACCGCCTTGCTCGATTTCGAGAACGCGATGGGACCGTGCGAGAACGGCACAAAGGAAATCAACACGACGGTACGCGGGTCTGCCCGAGCGGGAACCACCACGAAAATCCGATTCACGGTTGGCGTTCCCTTCGCTCAAAATCACCAACTGCCAACGCGTGCGGACGCGCCACTTAACCTCGGGGCGATGCACTGGGATTGGCAAGCCGGCTACAAGTTCGCCCGGGTGGATCTTGAAAACGCAGACGGGAAATCCGATTGGTTGATTCACCTCGGAAGTACCAATTGCAGCTCAAGCGCCGCATCCGTGGCACCGATCACAGAATGCGCGCAACCCAATCGAGCCACCATTACACTGCCGTTTGATCCAGAAAGGAACACCGTGGTGATCGATCTCGCATCCCTGCTCGTTTCGTCGAATCTGGCGTTCAATACAACCGGAACTGGACCAGGCTGTATGTCCGGCAACAACGATCCGGAATGTGCACCGCTATTCACCAATCTCGGACTCGACCCTGCCACGGGCCTGTGCGCAAACGGATGCGCGGCACAAACCTTTTTCCGAACCGAATGAAAACCGCAAACTTTTCTCGGACCAGTTTGACGGGGTTGGTGCTGCTCGTGGCGGCATGCGGCAGCGACAAGGACGCACCGTTCGATTGGAAACTGCCGCTCGGGTTCCCGGAACCGAAGGTTCCCGCCGAAAATCCAATGTCGGTCGAAAAAGTCACGCTCGGACGACTCCTATTTTACGACAAGCGGCTATCCGGAAACGGAACCCAATCCTGTGGCACCTGCCACCAGCAGGCCCTTGGGTTTGCCGATGGCAAAGCACTTGCGATCGGTTCAACAAATCAGATGCACCCACGAGGCTCCATGGGTTTAACCAACGTCGCTTACAACGCGACCCTGACCTGGGCCAACCCCGCGCTCGCCTTCCTCGAACAGCAGATCCCCGTGCCGCTCTTCGGTGAAACGCCGGTTGAAATGGGCGTCACCGGACGCGAAGACGAGGTCCTCGCACGACTGCGAGCTGACACGATTTACCAAGAGCGATTCGACGCCGCCTTCCCGGACACCAAACCATCCATCACATTTCCGAACGTGGTGGCAGCGATTGCGAGCTTTTCGCGCACACTCATTTCCGGCAATTCTCCCTTTGACCGGTTCACGTATCACCGTGATACGAATGCTCTGACACCGGGGGCCGTTCGCGGCATGAACCTATTTTTTACCGAACGTCTCGAATGCTTCCATTGCCATGGCGGATTCAACTTCGCGGTGGCGACAATTCACAAGAAAAGCGTCTTCGATGAGCGCGCATTTCACAACACCGGCCTTTACAACATTGGTGGAACCGGCGCGTATCCGCTTGGAAACCAGGGTTTGTTTGAGCACACTGGACAGCGCGAAGACGCGGGAAAATTTCGCGCGCCCAGCCTGCGCAACGTCACACTCACAGCGCCCTATATGCACGATGGCAGCATTGCAACCCTTGCGGAGGTGCTCGAATTCTACGGTGCCGGTGGGCGGCGGATTGAAACAGGACAGAACGCAGGCGACGGACGGCTCAATCCCAACAAGAATCGCTTCCTTCCAGGCTTTGTGCTGACCCCCGAAGAAAAAAGCGACGTGCTGGAGTTTCTCGGCAGCCTGACGGATCGCGATTTCATTGGAAATCCGGCATTTTCGGACCCGTTCGTTTCTCCCTGACAAAGCCCTCCGCGCGGGTGTGTTTTGTGTGTTTAGATAAGCGCCTCCCCCGGTAGAGGCCTGAATTCATATGTTGGTACGAACGTTGCTGTCGGAAGGAGTCGTCCGTTATTATTTCCCCGCCGTGGCCAAACACACATCGACCCGACCGCGATCAGGCGCGGGCATCATCTTTCTTTTCCTGCTCGTGGGTGCTGCACCGGCGCGTGCGACAACCGACGAAACGCCTAACAGCGGCGTATGGGATCCACCCGTCGTCACGCCGTCGGGTCAACCCTCCCGTATTTCGGAAGCACCATCGACAACATTCGTCATCACAAGCGACGAGATTCGGAAGATGGGTGCGACCTCGTTGCCTGAGATCTTGCGCCGCGTACCCGGATTGGATGTCCGACAACTTTCGGCAACCGACGGCCAAATCGGTCCCCGAGGTTTCGCATACGATCACTCGGACCGCGTACTTTTGTTGATCGACGGAAGGACCGCCTACCTCGACTATTCCGGCGGCACCGCGTACGAAATGTTGCCCATCTCGCTCGCCGACATCGATCGCATCGAGATCGTGATGGGACCCGGCGGCGCAGTCTACGGCAACAAAGCACTGCTCGGCGTCATCAACATCATCACCCGTTCCGCAGAAGATTTTCCGTGGAACGAAGCGCGCCTTGATGCGAGCACTCCGGGCGACTTTCGCGCCGGCGTGCGAAGTGGCGCGGTGTCGGGCCCATGGCGGTTTCGGGCATCTGGCATCGCACGCCGGCTGACGCTGTTCGAGAAACCACGCGCAGGGATCGACCCAGGTCGCGATCAAATGGCGGGCGGCGGAACACTTCATTTGGGGTACAACCCTGCGCCAAACCAATCCGTATCACTTGAGTCCGGCGTCATGTCGGGTCGCACGACCATCATGCCAACCGGGTCGACCCTGGTGCCCTTTGATTCAACGCTCGCATATGCCCGCATCGTCGGCCGTCAAGGGCTGGGAGGTCCAGGCTCTCCCAAAGGCGATCTCAATTTCATGGCGGGATGGAACGGAGGGTGGATCAAGTCGAACGATTTTGTCGTTCCAGGCAAGCCATTCGCGGTGCAGTTCAACACGGCATACGGAGAATTGAATCATACGCTGAGGTTCCGGGCGTTTGATCTACCCATGGAGGGTCGATGGGGAACTGAAGTTCGCGCCAACACCCTCTCATCGAACATCACCGAGAATGAAGATGCGTTGCTGAACGTCGCAGGATACGGGGGAAACACCGTGATCCTCGGAAAATGGAGACTTGGCGCGGGCCTGCGCATCGACCGACAAACGCTGACACGAACCAATATTTCGCCGCGATTGTCGGTCGTTTTCTCACCGAAATCAGGCCACCAGCTGAGACTGGCGTTGAACACCGGTTACAACAACCCCTACGCCGTCGAAAATTTCGCCAAGCTCGACCTGCCGAACGCACCGTTGCGCGGAAACCGACATCTGAATAGCGAAAGGATCGCGTATGGCGAGCTCGGTTATGCCGGCACCCTGACCGATTGGTTGCGGGTGTTCACCAACGGATTTGTGTATCGAATGACGGACTGGATCACGCTTGATGCTCGAAACAGCACTGTCGACCCGAACACCATGACAGTGACGGAGATCCCGTATGGAAATAATGATGCCATCATCGGAATGGGTGGAGAAACCGGCGTCGATGTGGTTACCCCCGCCGTCAACGCCTACGCCCACTACGCTCACGTCTACATCCGGGGCAAAGAAGCGTACCCATACAACGTCGAAAACTTTGGATCGCCAACGCACAAAGTTGGCATTGGGTTTCGCCTCAACTTGCCTGCATCGATGTTCCTGAGTTTTGACGGACAGTACTTTGACAATGCGAGCGTGGCGCGCATCCCAGCAGACACTTCCGCGTTGCCGCCGGGACAGATCTATGTGCCGCAGCCCCTCGATGCGTTTATTACGACTTATGCCCGACTTGGATGGACGTCTCCCACGGGTCTGCAGATCTCCATCGCCGGCAGCAACCTGACCGACAACGACACGCCGCATTTCCCGGGTGCAGAAGCCACCCGATTGCGGATCCTCGCAACCGTCGGATTCTTTCAATAACGAACACTCCCATGTTCAGCCATCCTACTGCCGCCTTCTGCTGTTTTGCCGCCATCGTTGCGGCTTCAGCCCGTGCGCCAGCAGCGGTGGACATGCAGGCGGTACCGAGCACCCACTGTGCGGTGTTCTCCAATGAAAAGGAGAAACAGGTCGCCAATGAAGCGGTCCAAGCTCTTGGTGCGCCGAGTACATACCTGGATGTCAATCGTGCGACCGACCGTGAGCGCCTGATCCGAGAATGCAATGGCATTGTCTTCGCGATTGGATCGAAGGCCCTGATTGCGACGCAAAAAGCACTGGTTTCTGCCAAAATCATCTCCGCGCTCGTCGCAGTACCTGAAGCGATTTCGCCAGGGCGCAAGACCGAAGCTGCCATCCTCCAGGACGCGTCACCCGAGCGGACGTTTTCGATATTCGCCCGTATTGCACCCGAGGCTCGCCGCGTGGGCGTCGTGTTCGATCCAGTCAAGACGGGCCGGTTGATCTCAGAAGCGCGGGTTGCGGCTCGAAACAACGGCATCGAACTCGTCGCTGTCGCCGCACAAAACGTCGGGGAAGCGGTTCGCGCGTTCCACCGTTTCGAGAAAGAAATTGCCGTCAACGCTCTCTGGTTGGTCCCGGATGGAAGCACAACCGTCCAAGAAACGGTCTATTACGCACTGGAGCTTGCCCACTGGAAGCGCATTCCATTGATTGGACTATCGCCGTGGTACGTCGCCAACGGGGCCTTGCTCGCTGTCGTGCCGAAGTCTGACAATTCCGGAAAGCGCGCCGGTGAAGTGGCGCGTCGCGTCCTCAGTGGCAACAACAAATCCGCAACGTCCTTCGCGGGCTCGGATGCCTTGATCATCAATGCTCGCACTGCGGCTCGACTTGGGTTGAAGATCCCGGACGATCTCCGAAACACGGCGGAGATCTTGACGCCATGAGTACGCGGCCATTCAAAAGCCGCAGCCTTCGCTGGAACCTCGGGCTCTGGTACTTCATCGCGATGGCGGCAATTGCTGTCGTTGTCACGGGCTACTACCACGTGAACTTCTCGCGGCTCAGTCGAGCGGAAGCCAGCCAGCGTCTTTCGGCACTTGGAAACCACATTGCTGCGGCATCTGTCCTCGGAGCACTGGCGCACAGCAGCGATTTGCTCGGAGGCGTGCTCGATGGCGCCCTCGGCGACCCGGATGTGATACGAGTTGGCGTCTTTGATCCAGTTGGCGCCTTGATTGCGGCGAGGACCCGCAAAGGCAGACCCTCGCCCTCCTGGCCCGCACCCGATCGGCGCCAGTGCAGTCCGTGTACCCTCGAATCGGGCGATCTGCGATGGGTTACCGCGATCGTGCGAACAGGTGTTTCGGCCACAAACCGTCCCGACATTGAAGAGCAGGCGTTCTACGATGGTCCGCCTCCTGCCCAGAACTCGACCGGATCCGTTGGCTACGTGGTGCTCGATGTATCCACGCGTCGGCGCGACGAATCTGAGCGACACCTCGCGCTTCGAGCCATTGCCATCGTGACCGTGGCATTGATCGCTGGACTCGTCGCGACCTTGTTCATCGCACGTCGTCTCACCTCGCCATTGCGCTCGCTAGCAAACGCAACACGCGAAATCGGAAAAGGAAACTGGGACACTCGCCTGCCCCTTCGTTCGTATAGCGAAGTCGAACAGCTTGCCGGCGACTTTCGACACATGGCCGATGAGCTGGCCAAACTGGACCAGGAGAACCGACGTCACAACGATACCCTGGCGGATCGTGTTGCAGAACGCACCCGCGAACTACAAGATGCCAACAGCGATCTCAAACAAATGGCCGATGCCAAGGATGAATTTGTCGCCACCGTTTCGCACGATTTTCGATCGCCACTCGCCATCATCCAAACTGCCCTTCAAACGGTCAAGAACGACACCGAGATGCCGGTATCGGTTCGCGAACGGTTTCTGGATCGCGCAGAACGCCAGTGCAAACGACTCGGCTCTCTTGTAAACGATCTGCTGGATCTCGCCCGAATTGCCGAACGCGCGCCAACGACGACCCGGGTACGGACAGGCGATCTGGTGTCCGAAGTGATGGAGCTCGCCCGACCGGCCTTTGAAGAAAAGAATGTCTCGCTCGAAACCATACCGTCGCAGGCACCGACCTTTGTCGATGTGGATGCGCACTATCTTGGACGAGCAATCAGCAATTTACTCGACAATGCGCTCAAATTCACGCCGGAGAACGGCAAAGTCAGCGTTGCGATCGAGCGCGAAGGCCCCATGGTCTTGATCCGTGTTACCGACACGGGCACGGGCATCCCCGCCGAGGAACAGGGGCGTGTCTTCGAGCGTTTCTTCCAGGGAGAACGGGCTCAGGGCTCCGGGCGCGGCTCGGGACTCGGACTCGCGATTGTATCAAGCGTCGCCCGCCAGCACGGAGGAAGCGTGAAACTCCGCAGCGAGGACGGCCAAGGTGCCACATTCGAGTTGATATTACCCCTTGCATCGGAGTCGAGCTCCGTGGCAAAGCCAACCCCTCAGACGACGCGTGATTGAACATGGCAAACATCCTTGCGGTCGACGACGAAGAAGACATGCTGGAGACCATTGCGTACAACCTGGAACGCGCCGGTCATCACGTTACCCGCGCCCGGAATGCGGCCATCGCGTTGCAGGCGATCGAGAAGGAAACCCCTGATCTCATCGTCTCCGACATCATGATGCCCGGGATGGACGGCATTGCCTTTTGCAAGACCGTTCGTTCGCGGGCAAAAACAGCGCTCACACCCTTTTTGTTCGTAACCGCGAAGGGTCATCCGGGCGACAAATACGTTGGCCTTCGAGCGGGCGCCGATGACTACGTCACCAAGCCCTTCGACCTGACGGATCTTTTGGCCCGCGTCAACGGCCGCCTCGAACACCGAAACCACATGGTTGATCTCGAGAACCGTATGACGCAAACCGAAGCGATGTGGCACGACGCCGCCGATCCAGAAACGTTGCGGCGGGTGCGCGATGCCCAGGCTCATATTCAGGTCGAGGCCAGAAAAGCTGGCTTTGTTGAATACCAAATTCCTTACCCGTCGAACCTTGCACTCCAGCGCAAGGTGGAACAGTTCGAGTTGCGATTCCCTCCGCTCGCCAACCTGCGAAAACGCGCCCTCGTCGGCAATGCCCCCAATTTTCTCAAGATCTTCGAGGAAGTATTGATTGCCGCTGGCACGCCCGATCCCGTCTTGATTCTCGGTGAAACCGGTACCGGGAAAACCGCCATTGCCGAGGCCATCTGGTCGCTTGGCAACCGGGCACAGAAGGTGTTTCGCACAATCAACTGCTCGGAACTTGCAACGGGCGATCCGACCATTGCGACTGGAAAGTTATTCGGCCACGGAAAAGGCAGCGGCCTTGTGGGCGTCGCCCGCGAGGGCCAACCTGGGATCCTGGATGAAGCGCACGGTGGGGTGCTGTTCATGGATGAGGTGGGTGACCTGCCGCGACAGGCACAAACATTGCTACTGCTCCCGCTCGAAGGCAGACCCTTTCGGCCCGCCGTGGGCATCGGCGCCGATCGGATTGTCGACATCAAGTTTGTCGCCGCGACCAATCGCGAAATCGCGCGAGATGTATCTCAGGGCGGCTTCCCTCGCGATCTCTACGAACGATTCGCAGGACACGTGATACGGTTGCCACCGCTGCGAGATCGCATCGACGACGTGCCCGTCCTTGCCCGATGGTTCCTTTCTCAATTCGAGACTCAGCAGGAGATTGATGTCGGTGCGGGTCTATCGGACTCTGCGGTTGCCGCGCTGTCCTCCTACGACTGGCCCGGCAATGTCCGTGAATTGCGTCGGGTTATCCGGCAGGCGGCTCAGCGTGCACGACTCGATGGTCGAGCCCGGATCGAACGTCGAGATCTGCCGGACGCCATCGCCGAGGGCGTTCCCCGGGAGCGGCGGTCGGGAACACAGCAGGCGGTGCCGCTTTCGCCAGCTCGTTTTCCTGAGCCGCCGCCGCGAACGGCTGACGCGGACCTCCGCAAAGGGTTCGACTTGATACCCACGCCCGTGCCGATTGAACCCGTTCGAGCCCGGGCCGCATCGACCTTGCCCACGCAGGAGTCACAATGGTCGCACTGGGACCTCGAACTGCGACGCGGCGGGTTTAGCGATCGGGAACTCGCGGAAATCGCCGCATTGCGGGCCTGCGGCTTTCGGGTCGGTGATGCCGAAACGAGGTTGGGGTACAGCAGCAAATCACGCACCTTCTCCCACCGTCTTCGGGGACTTTCCTTCAAGGCGTTGTCAATTTGTCAGTGGGATGTGGACCGGGCGGGCCAGCTGTTTGGCGGCAGCGACGCCAATCTCGCTGCCTTGGCGTCACGGCGCTTCCGGGGGCTCATGGATTCCGTCGCGCTGCGGCTTGATGACCCCGATGAGAAGCTGTACGGCAACCTGCTCAACGAGCACCGGCAGTATTTGCAACAAGCGGTTGCGCTGTTGCGACAAAGACGCGGTTAGGATAAAAATTTCGAGGTTGGTTGGCCCGCGACACGCAGTCCGGGTGTCCAATACCGAGGGATCCCCGGAGACACTGCCGTGAGAAGCGTACTACCGACAGCGGCCTTTTTCGCAGTTACCCTTTGCATCGGGCAAGCCTGGGCGGCGCCTCCGGCCGCGCTGCTTTGCAATGAAACCCGCAAGGTGGATTGTTTCGACGACGAAATCTTCATCGTCGACGGCGATGCGAAGGTACTCGAAACAAGTACGGGCACGGAAAAATCCATCGTCACGGGATGCAAGACGGAAATGGTTGGTGAGCGCGAAGAGAAAACCTGCGTGCCGCTGAACCAGGAACTGGCATTTGAACGATTCCTTTCCACGCTCAAGGGCGCGGGCGCAATGGGATATGCCTGGGACACCGTCGCGCTTTTTCTGGTGGACATGGGTGCCAATGCCCCGGTTTTCATTCGAAATGACGGTGCGAACACCGTCGCTGGCATCGGTCTCAAACGCGGAAGCGGTGATCCAAAACTTCCGTTCACTGGATACGTCAAAGCCGGTAACACGACCCACTTCGGGGTTTGGGAAATTCCCAAGGACGATCCACCGGAAGGCATCGACACGTGGCCCGAGCCAGATCCTGCGGGGGTGGACGGATACGAAACCGCCTATCCAAGGTGTTTCGATTTCTCAAGCTTGACCATGCAAGGTACCTGTTTTCCGTTCTACTATAACGGCTATCAGGCGCTTGCGCAGGCCACGTCTCGCATGTTTGGGCCGTTCGTCAAGCTGCCCGATACCGCCGAGAAGTTTTCGTTGGCTTCGTCATCGGGAACCAATCCGACCCCAGCGGTAAGAGGCAAGGATCGTGACTTCGTCTCGACCACGGACCGTTTAAGCGACGGCAGTCTTTTCTGGAACTCGATGTTCGATCTCGACGGCTCCCTCTGGGGAGGAAACAACTGGCGAGCCAATGGCGACGGAACACTCGAAAGTACCGGGCCGACTCCCTTCTGGGCGGCTTCGCCTCCCTTTCAGGGAATGCCTTTATTGCGCTTTCATCCAATCGAGCTCTACCTCATGGGACTTGTTCCGGCTCGCGAGGATCTGCTCTCCCCGATCCCCGATTATAGCTCGACCAACCTCGTCGAGAGCGAATCGAAATACGAAACGGTCGACCGCGTGTCGAGCACATTCCGATACGGCCAATTTGCTGGCCTCGCGATTCAACCCACGAAGGGGTTTGTACCCGAGCTTGATCGCCAACTCGATCCGAAGGAGATCCTTGCGGCCGAGGGCGGCCGATCACCCAACTTTGACGCCGCGCCACACATTCACCACCAACAGTGGATCATCATCACGAAGCCAAACGATCCGCAGGCGAACACCGACGCGATTCGACGGATGAAGCGCTGGCGCCGTGCTTGGAATGCGTACTACAGCATGTTGACCAGCCATCGCGGTCGGATGGTCACGACCTTCGACGGAACGTACGACGATTCACCCGTCTGGGAGTTCGGCCAACCCACCGACGACATTCGAACGTTCCTCCCCGATGGCGGTCTTCAGGTCCAGTTCCCTGAACCCAACAAAGAGCCCGGGGCCTCGGAAGTCATCAACAGCTTCGCGTATATCAACGTCACGCCTGGTGCAACAGGCGTCTTGCGATTCGCATCACACACCAATCAGCTACCGATCCTCATCAAGGGTTCGCAAAGCCACCCCGGTGCGTACAACGCGCTCGCCGTTCGGATGCGAATTCCGCCAAGTGGCATTCCCGCAGGACAGTCCTTTGCGACCCTGAAACTTGGAAACGGCACAACCATTCGACTGCCATCCACCGAGCGCTCGTTCCTGCTGCCGGATGGCCGCTGGCATACCTATTCTGCCAACCTTTCGACGATTCCCGGGTACGCCACGGGCGACCACACCGCATTCGAGTTCAGCCCTTCGAGTGTCGCGGGCCAGGGTATTCAACTTGATTCCATCCGCTTCGGCTGGGTCGATCCGGAAAAACTCGCGGATGCTGACCTGGACTGTGCACGGGTTCCAACACCCGACGGATACATCGATACCGAAGACAATTGTCCTGATATCTACAATCCAGATCAAACAGACGAAGACGGCAACGGCAAGGGCGATGCGTGCGAAGACTTTGATCTCGATGGCGCGATCAACCGGTGTGACAATTGCCCAACGCTCACAAATTCCCGACAGCGCGATCGCGATGACGATTCAATCGGCGATGCATGTGACAGCGATCCGGGCAGCGGATGTTTCTTGCAGCCCCAGTCGGTGGCAGGATCGGCTCACAATGCGGACACGACCACACCGGTCATTCCATTGGCGCTGCTGCTCGGCGCGGCATTGCTCATCCGTCGTCGAAAACAAAATTGAATTTGAACAGGGTGTACGGGGCGACGACGACAACCCCTGATAAGCTGGTTGGGCCATGGGCATTATTCGACCCGCGCGACGCCCGAAGGGCTGGGTCGCAAGAGGACCAAGACCGGCCGGTGACGGCGGGGACGCAGAGCTATCCCCCGGCGAAAACGAAGATCTTTGCTACCTATTGGGCGACTTCCGTCTCTTTCAGCGCATCGATGGCCATCGCTGGTCCGTGGATGATCTGGTTACCGCTGCCGTTGCGGCACGGGTCGGGGCCACCCCTGACCCGCCGAGCGTCTGCCTTGACCTTGGGTGTGGCATCGGCTCTGTGCTACAGATGGTCGCATGGAATTTCGTGAACGCGAAATGCATCGGGATCGAGGCACAACCCGAGAGCGTTGGCCTTGCACGCCGCTCCATCCGCTACAACGGCCTGGCCGAAAGGGTGAAAGTCCTCGATGGCGACCTGCGAACCTTTGACTTCGATGGGCTCACACCGCGGGAATTCGATCTTATCACCGGAACACCTCCCTATTTCATCGAGGGAACTGGACCGGTATCCACAAGGCCGCAAAGGGGACCTTGTCGATTTGAACACCGGGGCGGCGCCGCCGAATACGTTCTGGCGGGACATCAAGTACTCCATCCGGATGGCACCTTCGTGCTCTGCTGTGGGCCGGGTCAAACCGAGTCACTCGCAACGGCCGCGAACACGTGTGGACTACAAATCGCAAACGAGCTGAGCGTCATCGGTCGCCCGGGGCGGTCCCCAAGGTTTTTTGTGTTCACGCTGAATCGAAGGACAGGCGGTTCACGAACGCATCAGACACTGGTCGTTCGCGATGAGGAAGGTCAATGGACCCCGGCCTTCCGTATGCTTCGGACCGCAATGGGTATGCCGTGAGGCCGACGCTCGACTGCGTCGCAGGCTTTCAATCCGCGCTGGCGGTTGGCTCCGGACCGACGGCGCTCGGTTCGTAAGGACTGATTCTCACGCGCTCCGCGCGGTGGTTCATGACCTCGATCACTTCGATGAGGAAGTCGTTCTCGACCGTCGAATCGCCTACCCGAGGCAGTCGGCCAAGACGGCCCGTGATCCATCCCGACAGCGATTCGACGTCGGTACGCAATGGCAGGTCAAGCTCCAGTTTTTCGTTCAATCGTTCAAGCGGGATCAAGCCGCGAACCACCCACGCGCCCTCCCCTTCGCGAACGATGTCGGGTTGAGCATCGTCGAATTCGTCTCGAACCGAACCCACGATCTGCTCGATGACGTTTTCCATGGTGATAATGCCCACGTCATTCCCATATTCGTCGATGACGATAGACATCTGGGTCCGCGATGCCTGCATTTCACGCAACAACTGGGCGATCGCCATCGTCCCAGGGACCGATCGGATGGGCCGCATCATCTTGCGTAAATCAAAGGTACCCGCTGTGGCCGAGATCAAATCGGTGACATGGATGATGCCAACGACCTCGTCGTCATCGCCGGTCAGGGGATAACGCGTGTGCCGCTGGCGACGCACCAGCGCGAGGCATTTTTCCCGGTCCCAGTCCTCATGCATGCGCGCAACTTCCGTCCACGGCACCATGATTTGGCGACAAACTGTTTCGTCGAACTTGAATACCGCGCTGAGTAGCTCCAGTTCGTTTCGCGTGAGCGAGCCTGCCTGAGCACCGACCCGAATCATCGCCTGGATCTCATCCTCTGTGGTCCCGTGATTCTCGCCACCTCGGATAAACAACGACGAAATTTTGTTCGTCGCCCATACAAACGGTCGCAGTGCTTTTTCCAGGGCAGCCAGCGGCCACACCACAAACACCCAAATGCTGCGCCAGTGCACAGCACCGAAAGTCTTGGGCAGAATCTCGGAGAACAGAAGAATCGCGACGGTAATAACGACCGAAAAGATAGGAACATTCTTGTCGCCAAATGCATGACCGGCGAGCATACCTGCAATCGCAGCACCTCCCGTATTCGCAATCGTGTTGACGATGAGAATGGCTGATGTGGGTCGCGAGATATTGCGCTTCATCGCGAGAAAGCGATTGGCGCTGGCCGAGAGACGCTCCTGCGACCGAGCCGCTTCGAGCACTGACATGCGCGTGGAATACAGGGTTGCCTCAAAAAGTGAGCACAACGCTGAAATCGCGAGAGTCAAAAGGGTCACCGCAATCAGTGTCGTCGTCATGATGCTTTCTTCACAAACCCCACGCGCCTGACAGTGGAATACTGGCGCCATTGATATACCGGGCGTCGTCAGACAATAGAAAAGCGGCCAAGGACACCGCGTCTTTCACGTCGCCCACGTAGCCCGCAGGAATCCCTGCAATGATTTCTTCAAGCTCTGAAGCGTCGGCGGAACCCGACTCAATGAATCCGGGCGCGATGGCATTAACCGTCACACCGCACGAAGCTGTCCGCTTGGCCAGGCCACGCACGAGAGCGGCCACGCCCAACTTTGCGATGTAGTGCGCCGTGACCTGGGTCTGAGCCACAAGGCGATCGGCGTTTGCCATCGTGAAGGCGATGATCCGACCCCACTTCCGGTCCATCATCCCCGGCACGATCAGACGAGATAGAAAAAAAAGGCTATCGAGATTCGCCGTGAACATCTCGCGCCAACCCTCCACGGTTTCATCCAGCAGATCTGCGCGATGGTAGGGACCCACGCAGTGAACCAATGCATCGATACGATGGCCCCACCCCATGACCGACTCCACCAAATGTTCGCACTCCGCAGGGTGTTCAACATCCGCCTGAATCGACAACGAGCGACCACCGAGACCCTCAATTTCCCGGGTCAACGAATCGGCTTCGGCACGACTCGTGCGGTAGCAGGTCACGACGCTCCATCCCTGCTGTGCAAGGTGAAGCGCGATGCCTCTGCCAATCCCCTTCACGCCACCCGTTACCAGTGCAACTTTTTCAGTCATCGTATCGGGAAAAGCCTTCCCGAGAAGCACGCGTCAACACGTCGGCACCATAACATGTTGCGGACTTTCCTGGAACTGCCGACTCCCCATTAAAACCGTGTATTTTCAATTAGTTACAATAACGCAACCCGGGCAACGGGTCGACAGCTGGGCTGTTTTCGGTACTATGGATACCCATGCCCGGCATTGACCCGTCCAAAACCTTCACGCCGCTTCGCCTTGCGATTCTCACAGTGTCCGATACGCGCACACCGGCCGACGATCGATCGGGTGCAGCGCTCGACGAACTCGCCAGGGCCGCCGGGCACCTGGTTGTGATGAGACAGCTTGTGACCGACGATCAACCTGCGATCGAATCCGCCACGCGGGCCCTCATCGCCGATCCCGAAGTGGACGTGGTCCTGGCAACGGGTGGGACAGGCATCACGGGACGCGACGTAACGCCCGAAGCGTTTGAAAGCCTGTACGAGAAACACATTCCCGGGTTTGGAGAGATCTTCCGCTATCTGTCGTTTGCCAAGATCGGTCTTTCGACCATCCAGTCGCGCGCAAGCGCTGGCGTCGCGGGAGGTACCCTGCTTTTTTGCCTACCCGGCTCTCCCTCCGCCTGCAAGGATGCGTGGAACGACATTCTCGTCCATCAGTTCGACAGCCGATACAAACCATGCAACTTCGCCGAGCTGCTTCCCCGATTGCGCGAACGCTAGGCCCCACCGTTCGCACGTGGGTGTGCCTTCTCGGTGTGTTCCTCGCCGCGTGCGTTGGCGATGACGGTCCTTCCCCGTCGGATGGCGGCAACGCGGGGCAAATCATCCTGGGCGTGCCCGACATGACGGACGGCACGACATTCGTAACACTTAATCCCGGAGGCGAGGTGGTCTTCGCCGCGAGTGGCCAGGCAGCGCTGCTGCTTCAATTTGCATTCCGGACCCGCAACATGGGCTCGATCATCGCGGGAACGCTAACCATCACCACTGCATCAGGCGCATCGTTGGTGCGCACGTGGGAGCGCCTTTTACTGTATTGCTTGCCGGATATGACCTGCGAGCAAGTCCCCGTTTACTTTCCAATCACGGGCCTCGATGATCCAACCCTCCTCGACGGACAAACCGTCACCTTGAAGGGTACTTTCACCGGAATGAACAGCGTCACGGCCAGTCTCTTCACGACAGCGGTTCTCCGCAAGGTCTAGCGCCAAGCCGCTTCGGAGACCAGGAAAACCAGGGTTTCAACGTGCGGTGTGTGCGGCATCATATCGAACGGGACGACCAGCTCGACACGGTACCCACCCTGACACAGCACGTGCAGATCCCGCGCGAGCGTTTTCGGGTTACAGCTTATGTAGCACAATAGCCCGGGTCTCAAGCGAAGGACTTGCGCAAGAGCAGACGCTGCGCACCCCGCACGTGGCGGATTGAGTACCACCACATCGGCAGCGGCAACGCCGGTTAACCCAGCGGTCGCATCCGCCTGCACCAGGACAATGCCCCGTTCGGGCAGATAGTGGGAAGCCACGGCCGGATTGCTTTCGATCGCGACAACGGATCTTGCCATCGGCAACAACTCGGAGGCGATCACACCAATGCCTGCGTAAACCTCAACGATTGCCACGGGTTCAACCTGATGATCTGCAAATGTCTTCACACGCTCGCGCACGGCGGTGTAGAGATCGGCCGCAACGCCGCGATTGACTTGAAAGAAGGCCCGCGACGACAACGTCAACTGGGTATTCAATATCGCCTCGGGAAGCGAGGCCACACCCGCAACACACCGTTCGACCGGACCCATCAATGCGTTACCCGCCTGGTTGTTGACGTTCAAAACGACGCCGACAACGTCGGAGTGCATTGCCGTCAACTCGGCTGCGACGGCGACCATGCGAGGCCCTTCGGTGGGAACCACCAGGGTGACGAGAACCTGAGCCAGATGATTGGCGCGCAGGATCACATACCGGAGCTCGCCCTTGCCAGTCTCCTCGTCATACGGAACAACACAGCTTGCCAGGACGAGCTGCCGCAACGTGTTTGCGACGCGCTCAAGCGGAGCCTCGACGAGTGCGCAGCCGGTGGTATCCACAACGTCATGGCTGCGTGGGGCGTAGGCGCCGAGAACGGTCTTGCCGGACCGATCGCGACCAACCACCAGTTTGCTTTGATTTCGATACCCTTCGGAAAGTGCAGACGCCTTGACCATCCCTATCTTCGCATCCTCGATCCCCACTGCGCCAAGTGTCTCGACCAGCTGCTCGCGTTTCCAGAGCCGCTGGCGTTCGAGCGCGACATGCGCAACGGCGCAGCCACCGCACTGACCAAACGCCGCACATAAAGGGACCCGACGTTCCGCCGAGGTCTGCACGACCGAGACAAGCTGCGCCCATGCGCGTTTGCGATCGTTCACCCGATGGGGCGAAACGTGTTGAATTTGCGCGAGAACAACCTCACCGGGCGCGGCGCCGGGCACATGAACTTCGAGCGAACCTTCCTCGACGTGCCCAACACCCGCCCCATCAGCACCTAGCCTCGAAATTTCTACCGTGATACGCAATGGCCTGAATCGAATCTACTGATCGCGAAAAATATTGTCGATGATTCGCGTAGCACGCAGAACGACGGTTTCCATTTCTTGACAGAACGACCCCACCCGCATGGCCGGGGCGCCAGCGTCCGAGAGGGTGTACGCGATGTGCGTAAATCCACCGGATGAGGCGTTTCCTACCAAGGCAATCTGTCCGAAAAGGTTGTAAACAAGCACCTCTCCCGTTCCGCACAAGACTGCAACGGCCGAGGAATCCGGGAACCAGGCAATACCCTGATCGCATCCGTTTTCCAATCCGATCCAGACAAGGCTATTGGGATTGTTGGGGTCCGTTATAACAAGGGCCAGTCCATCAAATTGGTCCACCGTCGCAACAAGCCCCGAGGGTGCGATCGCGGAGTTTTCACCCGGGGCGTAGGCCGTATCGGTGCGGTCGCAATCACATTGATTGTTGGCACAAGCCGATGAGAAGATGTTGCACGTACCGCATTCTAGCGAAGCCCCACATCCATCATCGACAGCGCCGCATTGCGCCTGGCTATCAAAACAGGCATAGGGATTGTAGGGATCCGACCCATACGTATCACCGCCGTCGTTGCAGACCCAGGCGCCACATTGCCCGTACGGCGCGCCTGGTTCCTCGCCCACGGCAACCGGATCACCCACGCATTCGGTGTCGCCGCCGGTCTCCGCACAAGCCCAGACGCCTCCCCCGCACGAACCGCAAGCATCACCCGGCCTGCCGGTTGTCGGGGCGCCCCCACAAACATTGCAGGCATTGCGCGACACATCGCCCGTACAGGTGGTGTTTCCGTCGGACTGACAGGTCCAGGTGCCGCAGCGTTCTTCACCGCAGGCAGTATCCGGTGTTCCCTGCGGAGCCGCAGCACCACACACCCCACAGGCGTTCCGTGCCACAGCGCCACCGACGCAGGCAACGGTGCCATCAGGCTGGCACTGGTACGCACCGCAACCGCTTCGACCGCATGACGAACCCAGTTCAACATCGATTGCAGGTCCACCGCAAACGCCACACGCATTTCGCAACGTGCCGCCGCCCTGGCAAGCCGTGCTGCCGTCTCGCTGACAGGCGTAGGTACCACAATTGTCCGTGCCACAAGCCACCCCGGGCTGATTCCCCGGAGCCCCAGCGCCGCAAACCCCGCAGACGTTTTGTGTCACACTTCCATTTTCACAGGCGGTGTCGCCATTCGGCTGACACGCCCACTGTCCGCAACTGTCTACGCCGCAGGTTGTTCCGGGAGCCTCTCCGGTCAAAGGGATCGGGCCACAGGCGCCGCATACGTTGCGTGGATGGTCGCCGCTACAAACCGTCGTGCCCGTGTTGTCACAGGTCCACGCGCCACATTGATTGTCACCGCACACCTCCCCCGGTACCCCTGGGGTCGATTCCGGCAAGCATGCCCCGCAGGCGTTGCGAGGATGATCGCCAATGCACTGGGTGTCACCATTTTCACCGCACTGCCACGAACCGCAGCTCGACTGGCCGCAGGTCGTATTCGGGGCGCCACCTGTGAGTTGTCGGGGCAAGCAGGCGCCGCAGGCATTGAGACCCGGGTCGGTGCAGGTCACAAAATCAGTTCCGCTGCAAGAGAAGGTTCCACACACACCACACGCAGCGCGGGGAGCGCCTGCAAGCGTCGTACATCCCCCACAGGCGTTGCGACCCGGATCGTTGCAAGAAAGCGCATCGCTCCCGTTGCAGGCAAAGGTGCCACACGAGCCGCAGGCTGCGCCTGGCGCGGAAGGAAGCAGGCCACAGCCACCGCAAGCATTGAGGCCCGGATCCCGGCACACGACCTCGGCGGTTCCGTTGCACTCATACGTACCACACTGCCCACACGTAGAGCCCGGAGGCGCCGCAAGGGTGCCGCAGCCCCCACACGCATTGCCACCCGGGTCACGACAGCTCAGGTTATCCTGCCCATCGCAAGCGTAACGCCCACATTCACCACAGAACGCACCGGGCGCTCCCGATAGCGAGGCACAACCGCCACATGCATTTCGGCCAGGATCGACGCACGCAAGGGCCGTGTCGCCCAGGCACTCGGTCGTCCCGCAAGCACCACAGGTGGACTCTGGTGCGCCATTGAGCGAACCGCAACCGCCACACGCGTTCCTGCCGGGGTCGTCACAGCGGACGCCTTCAAGCCCGTCACAAACGAGGCGGCCACACTGTCCGCAGGTAGCCCCGGGAACACCGTTGAGATCGCCACATCCGCCGCACGCATTCTTCTCGGGCGTGCATCGAACGGCTTCCTCGCCATCGCAAACGATGGCGCCACATTCTGTGCAGCGCGCGCCAACGACCGATGGCAACGTCGAACAGCCACCACAGGCGTTCCCAAGATTGCTGCACTCGACCGTTTCCGTTCCGGAGCAGCGGTACTGGCCGCCACATTCGCCGCATGATGCGCCGGGCGCAAATGGCAGGGGACCGCAACCGCCACAGGCGTTCCTGCCAAGATCGTTGCAAAGCAATTCTGTACCCGAGCAAGCGTATTTGCCGCAAGCCCCGCAAGTGTCGCCGGGCTTGCCCGTCAATTCGGCGCATCCACCACAGACGTTGGTGCTCGTGCTGCAATTGACTTTATTTTTGCTCTCGGAATCGCACTGCCAGGTGCCATTGCAAACACAGGCCACGCCGGTTTTTTGTGCAAGTGTTTCACAACCGCCGCATTCATTGACGCCCGGATCCTTGCAGGCAATTCGGCCACCTTCACACTGAAACAAACCACAGGTTCCACATCGATCACCTGCGCGATTTAGCGGCAATCCGCAGCCGCCACATTCGTTGCGCTCGACACACGACATGCTGGCGTCAACTCGGATGGCACTGTCAAAGCCTGCATCCCGGATGATGCCCAGGTACGCGTCGAGATCCGCGTCGAGATTCGCATTGGGAATCGACCACCGCGCATCCCTTCCGGCGTCCGATCCATCACCATGGCCTTCGGCTCCGCCGTCATCATTTCCACCGTTCGGGTCGACGGGCTCCTCGGTACAAGCAACTGCAAGGGCGCAGCCCAGCCACAGCCCAATTCCCAATATTCGCTTTTGCACAGCGGAACGACGGTTCGACATGATGAATATTCCCCACGAATTACCAACGGAGTCGTATTGCTCATCGCAACACAGGCCCCTGAGTTACAGATCGAGAGGCTTTTTACTGGAAACCTCCGCGATTGGAAAGTGGTTCCACGTCGAGGCGCGTCGCGTCTAGTTGAGAGGACCGTCTTCCCACTTCGTCGGACCTCGGGGTTGTTTCCCTGGAAAGCTCGACCTGATGTCTCAAGGAGTATCGATGCCGCACACCGTTCCCTCTATCGTTCTCACGGGCCGCACGGGCGCCGTCCTGACGGCACTTTGTCTCGCCGCCTGCGCCGGCGACGGTGGTCTCAACAATCCGGGTTCTCTAGACAACGGTGGAGATCCCATCGGTGCCGGGGGGGACAACAACACCGGGAACTCAGGCAACCATGCCGGCAACTTGGGTGGAAACCCTGCCAATGTCGGCGGCAGCAGCAACAACAACACGAATGGTTCGCCGACGACAGGCGGTACAGCCGGCGCAACGCCCACCACGCCGGGTGGATACATCAAAGCCGGAACCTGGAAAGGCTACGCCTGGACCGCCGCCGGCGGCAAGGCCAGCGTCATGCCGAAGGATTTCCGAACGGTGCGCGACTTCCCGCTCTGCGCCTCGGGTACCGTTGAACCGGGGGTTGAAAACACCGCCATGATTGGGTGGAATCTGAATCAGGCATCGACCGCCAATCCGCCGGTCCTCACCGTCAACCCCGCTCACAAAGGCATTCAGGTCAAGGTGAGGAATCCCGGAGGCTCGACCTTGCGCGTGCAACTGCAAGGAGCCAAGGGTGCAACCGATCCGACCGATCGCTGGTGTGCCACGATTGCCGGGACCGGTGGATTTATATCGTATGACGCATTCAACACCGAATGCTGGGAAGGCGGAAAAGGAGCTCAGTACAAGGGACAACCGCTGGCCGCCGCGATCGTGCTCGTCCCAGGAAAAGATATGGTCTCGACCCCGTTTGACTATTGCATCGAACAGCTTGGCGAAGGCGCAGGCGATCCAACCCCGCCCGTTGGAACCGGATGCGTCTTGAGCGGTGGCCCGGGCGTTGGCGGCGGCAGCATCAGCGGTGACGAAACGAGCCACGTGACCCGCGGAGGACGCAGTTACATCGTTCAAAACAACGTCTGGAACGGCAACAAGCAGGCTCAACGACTGACGGTCAAGGGGGTTTCGTTTGAAGTGACCACCCAGGGTAACAGTCAGGGAACGAATGGCGCTCCGTCGAGTTATCCCTCGGTTTTCATCGGCAAGAACTTTGGCCGCGTGACCAACGGCAGCAACCTTCCCAAACGGGTTGGGGATCTCGCAAAGGTGGCAACGGCATGGCGATGGAAGGCCGGAGCCAACGGCCAGTGGAACGTATCGTACGACGTTTGGTTCAGCAACAACGCCAGCGGCGATGCCAACAGCCCCACCGGGGGATACCTGATGGTGTGGCTGCACAAGCCGAGCGCAGCACAACCGCTCGGCAGCGTATCCGGAACCGAAACGATTGCCGGAAAGTCTTGGCAGGTTTGGACCTGTCCGGGTTCCTGCCAAAACGGCGTACCCGTCATTTCCTACATTCCATCCGGCGGGCAGTCCGTCATGGAGTTGCAGTTTGACCTGAATGACTTCATCAAGAACGCCAAAATCAAATATCCGAACCAGATGAAAGATGCCTGGTTCCTGTCCAATGTGTTCGCAGGATTCGAGATCTGGAATGGGGGCCAGGGGCTTGCAACCGAAGATTTCTGCGCCATCGTCGAGTAGTTCGCGAGATCGGGCGGTCGTGCTTCGTGTGGTAGAGTTTCCCAGCGAAAATCGCCACCAATGCCTGACGCCCCTTCGCCAACTGCAACCCTCCTCGTGGCTTGCCGGGACCGTACCGGCCTGGTCGCTGCCCTGTCTGCATTTGTCTTCGAGAACGGAGGCAACATCCGGGACGCCGATCAGCATGCCGAGCCTGAAAGCGGGCTTTTCTTTATGCGGCTCGTTTGGGACCTCAAGGGCTTCGTGCTCGATCGGCCCCAGATCCGCCAGGCGATTGAACATATCGCCCGACGATTTAGTCTCCAGTGGGATCTGACCTACACGGACGAGCGGGCGCGCGTCGCGGTGTTTGCCACCCGGATGCCACACTGCCTTTACGACCTTCTGCTTTCGCACCAGCTCGGGGAGCTCGGCGGCGATCTGGTGGCGGTCGTTTCCAACCACCGCGATCTCGAATCTGTTGCGACGCACTTCGATGTTCCCTTTCACCACATTCCGGTAGAGCGAATCGACAAGGCTGGAGCGGAAGCCAAACAGATGGCACTGCTCGACAGCCTTCGGGTCGATCTCGTCGTGCTTGCCCGCTACATGCAAGTCCTGTCGCCCGGTTTTGTGGCGCATCGACCGGGTCGCATCATCAACATCCACCACTCGTTCTTGCCCGCATTCGTCGGCGCCAAACCGTATCACCAGGCCAAGGAAAAAGGTGTCAAGGTTATCGGTGCGACCGCCCATTACGTCACCTCTGAACTCGATCAGGGGCCGATCATCGATCAGGATGTGTGTCGGGTCAGCCATCGCGACGACGTGGAACACCTCATCCGCAAGGGTCGCGAACTGGAACGCCAGGTTCTGACGCGCGCCGTTCGACTCCATCTTGAACGCCGGGTTCTCATCTCGGAAAACCGCACAATCGTATTCGGATAAATATGACCACGCACAACGCACTCATCGGCCACAACCAGCCTCCCCGTTTCAAACACTTTTCGACAAGCGACGTGGTGCCAACCATCCGTCGGTTGATAGCGGAACAGGATGCCGGACTTCTCGAACTCGAAAAAAACTGCCAGCCAACCTGGGAGTTTCTGGTGCTGCGTCTGAATGCGATCGCCGAACCTTTGTCGTACGCGTGGCACACGGTTCATCACTTGCTCGGCGTACGCAACGAGCCCGCACTTCGGGAAGCCGAAGAAGAAGTCCAGGGCGAAGTCATCGCTGCGGGACTTCGGATTGCGGCCAGCCGACCCATCTACCAGGGGATGCGAACGATGCGCGACGGCGCGATCTGGGCGACGCTCGATTCTGTCCAGCAGCGCATCATCGACAGCGCCATTCGCTCGGCAGAACAGGCAGGCGTGGGACTCGAAGGTGCCGCGCGTGAACGCTTCCTCGAGATCGAAACCGCCCTTGGTGAGATGGGTTCACTCTTTTCCAACCACCTACTCGATGCCACGAAGGCTTTCGAGCTGATTCTGACCGAAGCTTCGGAAACAGAGGGGCTGCCACCCAGTTTACTCGCTGCCGCTGCTCAGTCGGCGCGCACGACGAACAGCGAAGGGCGTGAGCCGACGCTGGCGGCCCGTCTGAAGGATGCCACGCCTGAAAAAGGTCCGTGGCGCTTGACACTCGATGGTCCGATCTTGATGCCCTTTCTCGAACACAGCACGCGAAGCGATTTGCGCGAGAAATTGTACCACGCCCAGATCACCCGTGCGACGGATGGTGAACTCGACAATCAACCTGTCATTGATCAAATTCTCAAGCTTCGTCTCGAGAAGGCAACGCTGCTGGGCTTCGCCGACTACGCAGCGCTATCGCTGAGCCGAAAGATGGCAGGCACGGTCGACGCAGCTCAACATCTGCTCGACGATTTGCGTAAATCGTCACGACCCGCAGCAGAGCGCGAACATTCGGACCTACTTGCGTATGCAAGATCGACCACCCAAAACCCCATCCTTGATCTGAAAAACTGGGACGTGGGGTACTGGGCAGAACAATTGCGCAAACACCGGTTCGACTTCGATGACGAGGCCCTGCGACCGTACTTCTCACTCGAAACCGTGCTGGAAGGATTGTACAGCGTCGCCGAGCGGTTGTTCGGCGTCCGGGTTGTGGCAGCGCCCGAAGCGTTTGAAACCTGGCACCCCGATGTGCGCACCTTCCGCATCGTCGATGCGCAAGATCAACCGGTCGCCGCCTTTTTTCTAGATCCCTTTGCACGACCCGAAAACAAACGGGGCGGAGCGTGGATGGATACGTGTCTTGATCGCAAACGCGATCCCGACGGCGCGGTCAGATTGCCGATCGCCTATCTGGTTTGCAACCAGTCGCCTCCGGTTGATGGCAAACCATCACTCATGACCTTCGACGAGGTCGAAACGCTGTTCCACGAGTTTGGCCACGGCTTGCAACACATGTTGACTCGAGTGGATTACGTGGACGCAGCCGGTATCAACAACATTGAATGGGATGCCGTCGAACTTCCAAGCCAATTCATGGAGAACTGGTGTTATCACCGCGCAACCTTGCAGGGGTTCGCCCGGCATCACGAAACCGGTGAACCACTGCCCGCTGATTTGTTCGAGAAAATCCTCGCTGCGCGAACCTATCGTGCAGGCAGCCAGTTCTTGCGACAAATCTATTTTGCGACCCTAGATCTAGCCCTGCACCACGGATTCATTCCGGGTGGGCAAGAGTCTCCCGACGATGTGAAACGGAAAATCGCTCGGGACAACACAGTCATGGCGCCGCTGCCAGAAGATCGCTTTTTGGCCGGATTCAGCCACATCTTCGCAGGAGGATATGCTGCTGGCTATTACAGCTACAAATGGGCAGAAGTGCTTGCCGCTGATGCCTTTGCGGCCTTCGAAGAGGTTGGACTTGACCACCTCGACCGACTTGCCGAGGTGGGTCGCCGATTTCGTGATACGGTTCTATCGATGGGTGGAGGTCAACACCCGAGCGAGGTGTTCAAGGCGTTCCGGGGACGAGCCCCCGATCCGTCCGCGCTGCTGCGTTCCTATGGGCTTGCAGACTGAGTGCGAAGCAGCGGTAGATCCCTGTAGGTTATCAACTGAACCTTGCGTCGAGCGACCGCATCCTTGACGAGCGAGCTGGTCCACATCGAAACCACGCCCGAGCGATCCACGGCGACGTTTTCGTAGCCGATGTGATGAATTGCGCGCATTTCGGGATCGTCAGTCGCAGGATGGTCCACAAAAAGGTAGTCACCTGAACTCAACCCATCGATGGCCCGGGCAAATAGCTCGGCTTTTTGCTCTCCAGTCAGCGCATTGCGTGCATCCTTGTCCCTCGGCCACGCGATGGGGATACGTTTGAGCGATGAGACATCTCGCGCTACGCCGTATTCCAGCAACAGGCGGTCGATGATGGCCTGTACCTCGGGGCCAGCGCTTCCGCAGCCCATGTGACATCCGCCATGCGAAAAATTGGGAATGTGCCGCTTGAGCAATTCGATCTGCGCCCGCAGCTCGGCCTCGATCTCCTTCAGGTCAAACTTTGCCTCGTGCAATGCCTTCGATTTTGGATAGTTGTCGTTCGGCCAGATCATCGGAAAGAAAAAACCGTCCTCGTCGACAATGCTTGGTGCCCACGTCAAGGGGCGCCATTTCACATTCGTCCACTCGCTCGTCAAGGCCAGGTGGATGCCAACGTCAATACCCGGATTCTCTTTCAGTAGCTTGATCGTTTCGGGCAACCAGGGACCGGGGACGATCACCTCGGCCGAGCGCATGATGCCGTTGCGATACGCCTCGATGTGTCCGACATTGATCCCGTGCGACGCAGCCATGTCATCGCCGCGAATCAGAAATCGTATTAAACCCCCGGTTGGGACGGGAGCCGCGACGGGCGCAGTGGCCCGCTGCGGGCTCGAGCAGCTGGCCCCCACCGCAAAACCCAGAATGACAATTCCTGCATAAAACCGTCGCGTCAACCCAAACGTCATGCGGCAGATAATGCCACGATCCGAAAGCCCGTTTCACAAAGAATTACTTGGCGATGGACTCCCAGCTCTCCTGTCGGGCCGAAGTGAGTACGGCGTCACAGATCCGCTGCGTAGCAAGGGCGTCCCTGAAGGTGGGATGGCAGGGTTCACCGCGTGCGTACGCTGCAAGAAAGTCGGCCACATGGTGAATGAAGGTGTGCTCGTACCCAATCTGCAGGCCCGGGACCCACCATTTTTCCATGTAGGGATGGTCGCCACCGTGATCGGAGACGTGCACCGTGTGCCAACCTCGGGTGATGGAGGCGTCGCTATGATCGAACACTTCGAGGCGGTGCAAGTTTTCGAGGTCCCAGCGCAATGACATGTCGGCGCCGTTGATTTCAAATCCGTATCCCGCCTTGTGACCACGGGCATATCGGGTGGATTCGAACACACCCAGCGATCCATTTCCAAAACGTGCAAGAAACGCACACGCGTCGTCGATGGTGACGGCCCTAACCTCCCCCGTCTCCTGGTGTTTGCGGGCCTTGATGAAGGTCTCGGTCATGGCGGTCACTCGCTCGATCGAACCGTTCAACCACAGCGCCGTGTCAATACAGTGCGCCAACAGATCCCCAGTGACACCAGAACCCGCAGCGGCTGCATCAAGACGCCATAGCGCAGCGCCTCCCTGGGGCAACGATTCGGATATCGTCCAATCCTGCAAAAAAGACGCCCGGTAATGAAAGACGCGACCCAGGCGCCCCGCTTGAATCAACCGATGTGCCAACGTGACGCCCGGAACGCGGCGGTAATTGTACCACACAGTATTTGCCACACCGGCTTTCTCAACCGCATCCACCATCCGTTGCCCCTCGGAGACATCCATCGCCAGAGGCTTTTCGCACAAGATAGCCTTGCCCGCGCGCGCCGCTGCAATCGCAATCTCACCATGCCTGTCATTGGGAACACAGATATCAACGGCGTCAATATCATCGCGGTCGACTACAGCACGCCAGTCGGTTTCGAACGAGGCGTATCCCCAATTCTGGGAAAACGCCTCCGTTTTGGCCCGGTCTCGACCACACACGGCCTGTAAAACAGGTCGAATCGGCAAATCAAAGAACTGTGACACCTGCCGGTACGCATTCGAGTGGGTTCTTCCCATGAACCCATAACCGATCATGCCGATGCGCAAAGCTTGCTTGTGGTTCTGAATCATCGGCTCAGCGCCCCGAATGAACGTTCCGGTGATCACCGACATTCGGAGCATCCGGGAATCGTTCCGGGCCGAAGTATCGCAGCATCACGAGTGGCTCGGTCGGCGAGACATTGTGAAACGTAACACCCAATCGCGCCGTTGCTTCAGAGCAGAAGACCTCGTCCTCGGTAACCTGGTGAAAACCAATCATATTGGGGCAATCCAAAACCAGGTCGTTCATTTTGCCGTGGCCCTGAACCGTGATGAGACCGTATGCGCCCGCATCACGGATGGTGCACGAGGCACCCGGCAGCACGGTCAATTCCTTGGCCGAGAACCACTGTCGGCCATCGATGCGACCATAAACGATCCAGCGATCCACCCACGTACCTCGCTCGCATTCGGAAGCGACGATGGGCTCAAGGTAACTGTTGACCTTGAAGTTGGGATCCACGTTTCGATTCCAGTCAAGTTGATCGACGATGTAGCCCAGATCCTGGTGTTTCTCCTTGGGGACATCCTTGGTCAACATATCCCAGCCACCGGCTCGGCCCTCGACGAGGTTCTGAAACATGCCGTAGACGTCGCTGCCCCACTGCGGCTCGTAGGTGCAAAGTGACCCGGGCGCGTGCAACACGCAGGGTGGAACCAGCCAACCTGTCCCTGGCTTCAAGCGGTATGCCTGCGAAATATCAAGAATGCCGTTGTCGCCCCGGTTCCAGTTCTGAAGGCAGCGCTGCACATCCGCCTTCGATACCCCCGGATTCAACCCAAAGAAGGTGTAGGGGAAGTTGTTTCCAACCGCGTTGTGTTGCGGCGGAAAGTAATACCCTTCGGGCTTGCCTTCTTGTCCCACCTTCGCTGCCTGCTCGAAGCTGTGGTGCATGTGGTGCGGAATCGGACCCATGTTGTCGAAGAACTTGGAATAGACCGGCCAGCGCTTGTGCCGCTGCCAAAGATCCGGACCGACGGCATCGGTGCCCAATTCCGCGACAACATCGCGAAGCGTCGCACGTTCGGCGCCAAGCGCGACGTAGCTCAAACCCTCATCGTGTACACGATTGTCGTTCATCGCCTCCGTCGTGGAGGCAAACCAACGCTCATCAATGCCCCCGCGATCAAGGCCAAACGCATAGGTGTCCCTTGGATCCAACTTCAAACGCAAACCCGGTTGCAGGAATGACCGCGGAACCCAGCAGGGAAGCAGACGAAGCAGCCCCTTTCCCTGATCGAGGGCGGCCTCGGCGAAGGCTTTGACCGCGCTGCCGGTCACGGTTTTCATTTCACTTGTATGGGTGATGTTTTTGCTCATGGTTTGACTCCCCGAATGGAGCCGAAGCTTACCATTCATACAAAGCGAGCCGAACCGGTAAAACGCAGAACATCGAAAATCGTCTTGTATTTGTGGCGATTTCGCCATTGCTCTGCCGGAGAGCTGCAAGTCGGTGCCGAAATTCTACAAATAACCGAAGGCGGCTGGGTCTAGTCGATGCCAATCCATCGGCAGGTTGCACGATCGCATCCGACCTGACCGTCACACGTTTCACCCTTGCTGGCAGCAATGCGCCCGTCACCGCAGTACGGCGCATCGGTGCACTGCCTGGTGCACAAATCCTTGCCGTAGGGATCGACGGCGTTTTGATTGCCGCGATCGCAATCCTCCGGGCCTGCTTTGCTACCGTCACCGCAGTAGGGTGCAAATTTGCACAGGTTGGTGCAGGTTCCGTAGGCACCGTCGTTCTTGCCGTCGTCGCATTCTTCGCCGCTGTCGACAAATCCGTTCCCGCACTTGAGGCGGCAACGCCCATCGCAGGTACTCCCCGCCGATCCGTTGACACCCTGACCTGAGTCGCACTGTTCTCCGGGATCCATCTTGGCGTCACCACAGGTTGGCAGCGCGACCCATGCCTTGCAATCGGTTGTGCACGAGCCCGCAAGACCACTGTTAACGCCGTCGTCACACACTTCGCCTTGAGCCACGTCCACGGCTTTGTTTCCGC
The DNA here is from genome assembly GCA_034439895.1 of Deltaproteobacteria bacterium. Lineage (GTDB taxonomy): Bacteria > Myxococcota_A > Polyangia > Fen-1088 > Fen-1088 > JAWXBF01. The sequence continues at coordinate 7,202 of JAWXBF010000345.1, read as the reverse complement.
AGAAAGGCGCCGGACGACACTGCGTTGTGCACAGGTTGGGACCATAAACGCTGGAGTTATTGGCAGCCCCTTTGTCACAGATTTCGCCCGCGGGTGTCTGCACCATCATATCTCCGCAACGGGGACCGAGTACGCAGTTCGGCGCACAGGCCCCGTAGCTGCCATCGTTCCGGCCATCGTCACACGCTTCGTTGTTCTGCGGCTGTGGAACACCGTCGCCGCAGCGAGGACCGAACGAGCAGTCGGCCTTGCACTTGCCGTAACCGCCAGTGTTTTCAGCCGCGCCCTTGTCACACTGTTCACCACCATCGAGTGTCCCGTTGCCACACTTCTTCGTGCACGTCGCCGTGCAGGCGCTCTGCGAGGTTCCGTTGGCAACGCTCTCATCACATTGTTCACCGTTGGTCGTGGCACCATCGCCACAGCGGGGTCCAATTTGGCAGGCCGCTGTGCAGTATCCGTAGCCCTTGCCATTGTCGACCCCTTGGTCACAGGCTTCGCCACGTGAACCATCGACCATGCCGTCGCCACAGCGTGGAGCCCACTTGCAGCCAGGACCGCATACGTTCTGAACGCCTCCGTAGGTGGCGAGATTGGTTCCGTTGTCGCATTGTTCGCCTTGACCCGATTGCACGGTGTTGTCGCCACAGCGCGCGGGCAAAGTACAGTTCGCATTGCAAGTTCCGTAAGCACCCATGTTATTTGCGCTGCCAAGGTCGCAGGCCTCGTCGCGGGTCGCAACGCCATCGCCGCACCTGCTGACGCAGGTCGATCCCTTCAGAAAGAAGTTCTCAAGCGTCAACTTGTAGTTCGATCCGCACTGGTTGCGCTCCGCCTGGAATACAACGATCTCATAAACCTGATCGGATATGAGGCCGAAATTGGTGCCAGCGGCCGCATTGAGCGTCACCGAGCCCACTTCGCGCGCATGGACACCACCGATGTCCACCGCCAGCTTCCCGTTGACGAAAACCCAAACGTCGTCGTCGCCCGAAAACTCGAGTCGGGCATTGGCTGCGGGGTTGTACCTGAACCAATAGCGAACCTCGGAGGTGAAGTGGAAGTTGTGGGGTGTCCCATCACAATCCGTTCCCGTTGTTCCCAGATCGTCGAGCGGGAAGAATCCATCGGGCATATCGGTGTCGCTGTCAAACACAAAACCGTTTCCACTGCGATTGAGATCGAGTGTTCGAACTCGTGTTACGTTTACGCCCTGGACGTCTCGGTACCACTGTCCGAAGCTCGCCGCGTCTCGGACGGTGTACCAGCAATAAGTGATGTTGTTTCGGACCGCCACATTCACACAGGCATTTCCGGAGGGGAAAAACACGGGCTTCCCTCGCAGAGATGCGCCGCCGGTCGTCGTATCGGCTGCGGTGCCAATGGCCACTCGCGCCATCCCGGTACGAATTCCCCCGGTGGTGCCCCCCCATACGCCCCACGGCCACTCCATGTCGGGATGCCCAGTACCGTAAGGTGCGCCTGCACTAAAGTCGCGATAAACGATCGGCAATCGCAGCACGTTCGGATCGTTCGCAGGCACCGAACAGGTAAAGCCCGCTTCCACGACACAGGCCGCCGAGCAACCGTCACCCGACTGGGTATTGCCGTCGTCGCAAGCCTCGCTGTCAAACTTGATGCCGTCTCCACAACTCGACGAACAGCCGAGCGACGTACAAATCGGCTCCAGCGTACAAAGCGGCGTACAACCATCGCCCAGGTCGTTGTTGCCTTGGTCACATCGTTCGGTGCCCTCTCGAATGCCGTCGCCACACGAGGTAGTGCCGCAAATTTGCGGCCCGGTCGGATTCTGCGCGTTGGTCCCACACTTGTAGCCCGGCTCCAGCCGACAGGTGGCGCTGCAGCCCGGGGCATTGCTGCCGCCGTCGTCGCATTCCTCAAAGTCAACGGCGATGCCATCGCCACAAAGCGTGGCGCGACAGATGCCGCCTGATGGACAGGTCCAACCGCGCTCCGCCTGGCAGTTTCCATCACAACCATCGCCCGGCGTTTGATCGCGATCGTCACACGTTTCGTTTCCACTGATGGATCCGTCTCCGCAACGGACGGTCGTAACACAGTCCATCCCGGGTTGAGGACAGTCGAAATCTGCCTCAACCAAACACTGCGCGCTGCAACCATCTCCGCCAGCCATGTCGTTGTCGTCACAGGTTTCACCTCGCGACAGTGAAAGCTTGCCATCGCCGCACCATTCGTTCTGCATGCAAGGCGTTCCGGGCGCAGCGCAGGTCCAGCCCGGAGTAACGCGACACATGTCGTCACACCCGTCGGTCGGGTCGGTGCTTCCGTCGTCGCAATATTCGCCGGGGCTGATGCGACTGTCGCCGCAGCGATCGTCAGGCACCATCACGCACCCGCCGCCAATACCGAGGCGCGTGGGACAGGTGAACCCGGGTTCGATTGTCTTGCAATCTGCCGCACATCCGTCGTCGGCGATCATGTCGCCGTCGTCACACGCTTCATCGCCAATCACCTTCAAGTCACCACATACAATTGTGGTCTGGCACATCATGCCGGGCGTTGGACAAACGAAGAACGGTTCGAGCTTGCAAAGACCTGTACAACCGTCGCCTGGCGTCGAATCACCGTCATCGCAATCCTCCGTGTCTGCCAGGTTGCCATTGCCACAAAACTCATCTCGCACGCAGGTCTTTCCCGGATAAAGGCAACTGTAGCCCGAAGCAACCTGACAGGTGGGCGAACAGCCATCGTTGGGCAAATCGCCGCCGTCGTCGCAGGTTTCGCCCTGATTGACAACGCCGTCGCCGCAGCGGGCGACCACGATCTTCACACACATTTCACCTGGCTTGTCGCATCCGTAGCCTTGTTCGACCTGGCAGGCAGACGAGCAACCATCCATCGAAGCCCCATTGCGATCGTCACAACCTTCTCCACCGTTGACGATGCCGTCGCCGCAAACGATCGTCGACAGACAGGGCTCACCCACCACCGGACATCGATAGTTGGGTTCAATCCGGCACAGGCCAGAACATCCGTCGCTCGGTCGCGCGTTTTCGTCATCGCAGATTTCGCCACGTTCGAGCAGGCCATTGCCACACACGGGGCCGGAGGCATCTACCTCGTCGTTCGGACATATGCCCTGTGGACAACCCGAATCGACGATGGGCGGAAAACCGCCATCTGGATCAGGGAAGTCAAATGTACCACGAATGCCACCGGTCGAGGACGCCCCACCTGAGCCGCCGGTCTCGCCTTGTGCTCCGCCTCCGCCTCCGCCGGTCGTGCCAGAGTTATCGGAACATCCCGCCGCAAACATCAATATGCAAAAGACTCGAGTCGAACGACGCATCGTTGAAGCCATGACCGGAGTTTACACGCGGTTCTGCTTTGCTTGATAGATTGAAGACTCGATTACTTCCCGTATTCGGCGATTCGTTTTTTCAAGTCGGCTTTTCGTTGCACAGGTACACCGCCTACATCAAACCACACCACGAACTTGCAACCCTCTTTCCACCGCTCGCATCCCCACCCTCGTTTGCCCGCGATCAGGTGACCCTGTTTGCAAGCGGGACAAACAAGATCGTCCACCTTGAACTTCGGCGCTTTCAGTTCGCCTGAGGGCTCTTTGTTTCGCGCAGACTGGGGCGCCCGTTTGGCCGCAACGGGTAACGTCGGCTCAACGGTTGGCCGCGCCCCCGCCATCACTCGATTCCGGGGTGCGCCGCGGATCGCCCCAACCGACTCCTCGACGAATGCACGGATGTCCTTCATGAAGGCAACGCGCGTCTCCAACCCGCGTGCAATCCGAGTCAGTCTCGCTTCCCAGCTTCCCGTCAACTCAGGTGACGCCAGGCTTGCAACCGGCAACGCTTCGATAAGCGCCATCCCCGTGTCAGTCGCCTGCAGGACTTTCTTGTCCCGCCGGATAAAGTCACGATGGATGAGCGTCTCGATGATGCTCGCGCGCGTCGCCGGCGTACCAAGTCCGCTATCCTTCATTGCGGCCCGTAGTGATTCGTCTTCTATCTCGCGACCTGCGGTTTCCATCGCCGCAAGCAACGATGCTTCGTTGTGGCGAGGTGGTGGGCGCGTTTTTTTCGCCTGGGGCTCAAACGCCGCCCTCAAACGATCGCCTTCTTTCATGAGCGGGAGATCGGCAGCATCGTCACCTCCTTCTTTTCCGTCCCCAAAACCCGCAACCGTTTGCCAACCCGCCTCAACTCGAATACGACCGCGTGCCACGAATCGATCGGGGGCCGAAGGAAGCGCCGCAAAACTCTCCTGCTCCGGCTCGATGTCGGATGAATCGAATCTTTTCGCCTCGCTGATCGTTTTCACTACCCGGGGCGGCGCGCCACCCTCTCCCACCCGAACCACCGCCTCGGTAACGGCAAAAATCGCGTCCGGATAGAAGACGCCCAGAAAACGTCGGGCCACGAGATCAAAGATCCTTGACTCATCTTTATCGAGCCCGCCCTCGCGCGCGGCTTTGCCCGTGGGAATGATCGCATGGTGGTCGCTCACCTTGCTGTCATCGAATACCCGCTTGCCCGGATTGGGCGGCGTCTTCAGCAATGGCAATGCGAACGTCGCGTATTCGTTGATGGCCCCAAGTGACTTGAACAAGCTTGGCATAGACGCCTTCATGTCCATGGGCAAATAGCGAGCATCGGTACGTGGATAAGTGAGTACCTTGTGGCGCTCGTACAATGCCTGGGCAAGCTGGAGCGTCCGTTCGGCACTGAACCCAAACCGCCGGTTCGCGGTTCTTTGTAACGTCGTCAGATCGAACAGGGGCGGTGGCGACTCCGTGATACGCTTCTGTTTGAGTTTTTCGACCACACCGCCCGATGGGGTGGCGCTGCGCGTCCGCGCCGCCAGGGCATCGGCAAGGGCCGCGGTCGCAAGCCGACGCCGTCCTTCAAATGACCAGGGTGCGGTGAATTTGCTGCCTTCTTTCTCGCCGCCTACCCGAAACGTTCCCAACAACTCCCAGTAATCCCGTGCGACAAATTTCGTCACCGCACGTTCTCGCTCGACCAGAATCGCCAGCGTGGGCGTCTGCACGCGTCCGATCGAATAGAGTGGTGACTTTCCGGAACCATCGCGATGGCGAACGGTTACGGCTCGAGTGGCATTCAGGCCGACCAACCAATCCGCCTCCGAACGACAACGGGCCGCATCCGCCAACGGCTCGTAGTCGACGCCAGGTCGCAGATTCGCAAACCCCGCAGAGACGGCCTCATCGGTCATCGACGAAATCCACAGGCGACGAATGGGTAACTTGCATCCGGCAAGCTCAAAAACATAACGAAAGATGAGCTCGCCCTCGCGGCCGGCGTCGCAGGCGTTGATGACCTCGGTGAACCGTTTGTCGGTGAGCAACCGCTGCACAACGTTGAACTGATCGCGGGCGGTGGCGGTGGGGCGCAGCTTGAATCGCTCCGGCAGCATCGGCAGCGATTCCATCCGCCACGCCTTCCAACGGCTATCGTAGGACGCGGGCTCGTCTAGCTCGACGAGGTGACCCACACACCAGGTCACAACCCGTTCGCGCGATTCGAGCGATCCATGCCCCTGACCACGCACGCCGAGCACCCGGGCGATGTCCCGGGCAACGGATGGTTTTTCTGCGACGATGAGCTGCATGGCGACGCGAGGATCCGCGCGTCACCGTTATCGACCAAGAAACACCGCAGTTGCAAGGCAACTTGCGACCACGGCGAAAATCGGTCGGTTACTCAACAATCGGAGGCGGCTCCGGCAACTTTTGCGGGCAACCGAAGGTGATTGCGGTCTTCTTGAAATCGCCAGCCTTGAGACGGGCGCACGCCGTGCCATTGAAGATGATGGAATTGCGACCCGAGCCGAAACTCCAGCCGTCCATGGGGTCGATTGGCAGGGTACGGTTGTCCACCGTCACGAACGCCACGGCGTCAACGGCCGGGGGTTCGTCAAGTGCAAAGGTGCAGCTGACCGTCGATGCCGCGATCTCGTTCAAGGCTTTCATGAGCGACGCTTGATCGTCGGCGTTGTAGTACTTGTAGGTCGCGTTGTTTACCGGTCGACCACCCGCGACGGCCATCGCGTTGAGCGTCGTGTGCGCAGGGTTGTTCGCTCCCGGATCGGGAATCGCAAATCCCAAAACGAACACGGGGATTCCGGCTGCGGCAGCATCCTGAACGGCGCGAATCGATGCCATCGAACCATTGATTGAATCGCACGGCGTTCCCACGGGACAGTGGCTGCAATCGGTGGCGGGCGGACAGTTGCCTCCCGTATAGATGTCGCAGTTTGGCTCTCCGTCGGTCACCAAAAGCATGAACTTCGGATTGTTGGTCTGTATACCCTTCAAGAGCTGAATAGCCGCGGTAACCGCAGGTGCTGTCGGAGTTGCGCCAGAATCCTGCGACGGCGTCTCTCGGCCGATCGCCGTTGAAATAAGGGCCTGCTGTTTGATTGCTGGCTTGGTCTCAAGGCCTTCGATCGCACAGGCGTTTCGAGTTCCAGCAGGAAATTCGCAGAGATAGGGGTTGCCGTTTCCAACGGGGTGTTTGCAGGTCGGGTACATTTTCATACCCCATGCAATGTCCTGTTCCGTGGTACCGATGACGGTATCAAGCGCCGCCTTGGCGATGGACCAGCGGCTCGACCCAGCCGCCGGCGTCGCACAAATCGATGACGGAATGACACACTGGCCGGCCACGTTTTTCATCATCGAACCTGAACGATCGAGAACCACCATCACATTCGGCGGCGTGCGTTCAACATTGAACTGGCTGAACCCGCAATCCAGCAAAGCATCGTTCCCGAACTCTCCGCCACTCGGAGCCGTTGCATCGGTGACGATGGAAGCGTCGGCAAATCCCGGATTGAAGCCACCGCCTGACCCGTTCGTCGAGCTCGTGCCATTGCCGCCGTTACCCGTACCATTCGTACCACTTCCACCACGGCCTCCCGATCCCGAACTGTTTCCGGTTCCTTCGCCGCCACTACCATCGACGCCCGCAGGACTGCAGGTTGCGAACAACAACCCGACCGAGCCCAGAAAAACCAAAACGTATGACGCTTTTCTAAACATTGGGACCAACTTAAATTTCTAACACGTATCCGCATACCCCCCGGTAGCTGCCTGCGGTACGCAAATCGAGCAGCAGCGCTCGAACAACGCGACTTATAGTTCAATCTTGCCACACCTGGATATCGGAAGATGCATCTTG
>JAWXBF010000344.1:0-8365 GCA_034439895.1 Deltaproteobacteria bacterium | reverse complement strand
GTTGAGACATCGATACGGGGAGGACTACAATGTGGTGCGTGTCACACTTGGGATGGCTGCCGATTTTTTTTGTTTTGTGGATGAGTTGCGCGTCAACCGCCGGACGCCGATCGCGGGTGAGGTCCGGAAGTTGAAGTGTTTGCAGCAGACAGTCCATGACTTTTCCTGTCTCCATGACACATTGGTGCATGCTTCGAAGAACGGTTTTGGCAGCGACGGGTAGCATTGGTTGTACGGCAATGTTGAGGCCTTCTATCCTTTTTTCGGCGCAGGCGACTCGACCCATCGGAGCGGAGGTGGTCCCCTGGCACGAACTGTGGAATGGCCGCGACTTGCGCGGCTGGGAAACGTGGTTGGGGCGGCCCCATCCGTCCGTACCCGGCCTGCCGTTGGAACGCGACTCATTGGGGCAATATGTTGGGCCGGTTGGTCTTGGAAAGGATCCACGCGGTGTGTACACCGTCGTAAGGCTGGGGGGTGAACGACTGCTGCGCATTTCAGGCGAAGTGTTCGGGGCCCTCACCTCGACGCAGGAATTCTCGGACTTTCATTTGCGCGTCGAATGGCGGTGGGGAAATTTGCGTTGGCCACCACGACAAGCGGAGAGAAGAGACAGTGGGCTGCTTTACCATTGCACTGACGAGCACGGCGCCTCAGGTCCTAGCCGCAATTGGATGCGATCGCTTGAATGCCAGATTCAGGAGCGCGATTGCGGAGACCTTTGGGTCCTGGGTGGCGCAATTGCAGATTCGCGAGCCCGACTGGGAACCGATGCAGCCCATGGGGACACGCCCGCATGGCTTTATGATGCCAAGGGCATCGCCGTGACGGTTCCCGAACCTGCGACAGCATCAAGTGTGTTGCCCAAAGCGACTGGCACTCTAGAGCCGCGTGTACGGCGCAGCGTTGATCACGAGCGACCCGCCGGGCAATGGAACATCATGGAAGTGTTGGTGCAGGGTGATGAGGCCGAACATCGGGTTAACGGCAAAACCGTATTGCGTTTAACCGGTGCCCGGTTGGCTGGTGAGCCTTTGACCCAAGGGAAGCTGCAGATCCAGTCCGAAGGAGCAGAGATCTACTTTCGTAGAATTGCCTTGCGTGGTCTTGCGGCGCGTCGCCGTTGAATCACGAAAAAGGGAAACCAACAAACGCCTAAAAGCCTAGCCCGCCGGGTCTAGTATGCCGCGGTCAATCGCAACACGTATGGCCTCGGTGCGTGTTTTGACGCCTAACTTCTGCATGACGCGGCTTACATAGACACCCGCCGATCGCTCCGTCAGCGACAGCGCAGCGGCGATCTCGCGGTTTGTGTGACCTTTGAAAATCTGGGCCAGAACCTGCAGATCACGAGACGTTAATGCTGGTTGCACAATGCGATCGGCAAGTCGGCTGGCGATGGCGGACGGATAGTAGCGTTCTCCACGGGCGACCGCGATGATTGCAGCCACCATTTCCTCACCGCGCGCCTCCTTGGTAAGGTAACCCATGGCGCCCGCGCGCAACGCCCGAAAGATGTTCTCGTCGCCTTCATAGTGACTTAGCACCAACACCTTAACCTTGGGGTACTTTGAGCCCAACCGCTCGGTTAGTGCCACGCCATCAAAATCAGGCATCTTCATATCGGCAAGAACGACATCCACCGCGTGCTCGGACATTAGTTTCAATGCCTCCAGACCGCCATCGGCTTCGGCTACGACTTGTATCTGGGGTTGCTGCCGCAAGAACGTTGTGATGCCCATGCGCGCAATAAAGTTGTCGTCAACGACCAGAACTCGGATGGGGGTTATTGCGCTCACAACTTTGCATCCTCGTTGTTGCTGCCTTGCTTGGTCAAGGGTACGCGCAGTTGAACCATCGTTCCGCCCCCCGGAGCATCTTCTAGCGACAATGCGCCTGCCATCCGTCGCGCCCGTTCACGCATTCCTAAAACGCCGAAATGATTCCCCGTGGTGCCCGCCCGTGCATCAACAGACATTCCTTGCCCATCGTCCTGCACGACCACGGAAACCTCCGCCGCGTTTTGAACGACCTTGACCTCAATTGTGCGGGCGTGGGAATGCTTGATGGCATTCGACAAGGCTTCACGTACGACATGTGGCAGCTCGTGCCTTATCAATTCTGAAACGGTGCCCCGCGCCCGCCGCGGCTCGAAGCGAATGACGGGGCCAGCGCCGTGCACTGAACGACGTGTTTCATCGACGATGCGCGCTATGAGGTCGATCAAAAGAGTATCGTCGCCACCCTTTTGCCGCAGTTCCCAGATGGCCGTGCGAATATTTCCGTCACAGTGATCGAGGACCTGTCGTGCGCGGTCGGCAATTTCTTTTAAGGGTTCAACCGACGGCGATCTCGTCGTACGGATGGCATCCAGCAAAAGGCCAATGCCGGCGAACGCCTGGCCTATCACGTCATGCAGATCGCGTGCGATGCGCGTGCGTTCAGCCAAGGTTGCGGCATGGCGGACCCGCAGCGCGCGTTCACGCAACTTAACCCCACCGATAGCCAGGCCGGCGAGACAAACCATTGCGGCCACCCAGAACCAAACCGTCCGCTGCAGCGGCAGCTTGACCTGCAGGTCGAGCGTCGCTTCTTGCGTCGACCAACCCCCAAATCCATCGCTGACACCCATCTGCAATTGATACTTGCCTGCCGGAAGGGAGGGATACGTGACCTTGGTATCAAAGCTATATTTCCACGCGCGATCGAAGTTGTGCAACCGATGTCGAAAAACTGTCTGCAACGCCGGCAAGAAAGAAGGCGTTGCGAACTCGAATGTGACCCGGGGATGAAACACAGAGGTCACGACAGGGTTGGCCACCGCCGTCGTGACACCCCCTATCTCAACACTGCGAATATTAGGTGTCCGCGACACGGGTGCGATTTGATCGGTCGGTGGCGCAATGACGGTGACACCCCCCAGCGTCGCCCACCACAACCTGCCCGCGCTATCGATCGCGCCGGTCGGGTTGGTGCCCACCGTGGTCTCCCAACTGCGCCCGCTCGCAAAGCCTAGGGTCATCGCAAAGTCAGCGCGTCCGTCGGCAACAGCATTAAGATCAACAAGGCGCGTGCGTCCTACGCCGGCCCCGCACATCGTCCAAAGATTGCGGCTGCCATCCGCAACCAGCCCGGCTATCGAATCGCAAACCAGCCCTTGGTTGCCGCGCACGCGCTTGACCTGGCCATCGCGAAAACGTGCCAGCCCAACATCGTTGCGCGTGCCGATCCAAACGGAGTGGTCGTCGGGGTCCTCGAAAAACGATGTAGCGATGTTGGCGCCCAGCCCGTCCTTCGTCGTTAGACAGCGAGCGTGGTTTCCGTTCCACCGAGTGGCGCCTGCGCCTTCAGTGCCAAACCACAAGGTCTTCCGGTCAAGCCCGAGGAATGCTGCCGTGGTCTCGCCTTGGCACACGCCACTGTCAGGTGTCAGCGTCTGCCAGGAATCTGCGGCGCCAAGGTCTGCCGCACTTCTGGCCCGCAGAAGGCCGCCACCCGAACGGCCCAACCACACGTAACCCTGGGCATCGAAGAGTATGGAACGTTGTCCGTTGGCAAAGTGCACCGAAGACAAAGAGACTTCGGTAAGAACTGGTCTCAAAGCGGCGCTTGCCTTTTGCACACGCATGAGTTTGGCGCCCGTCGTGGTCGCCCATATTGTTCCATCCGGGGCTTCGGTGATCGCGCGCAATTCGGTCCCGTCTTTCATGATCGGCTCAAACAGCTGCGCAAGACGTCCTTCGACAAACTGCGCCACCTGGGTGCTGGACGACAACCACATGGAAGCGTCGCCAGCGCGGACCACAGAGTAGGCAGCGTCGGCTTGCACGCCGTTCGCAGCATCCAAGTCCCAAACCGATTTCCGCGTGATCCGGCAAGCGCCCCCAACGCGGCCGCCAGCCCAGATGCCACCTTCACGATCTTCATAAAGAGCGTTGATATGATTGTCAGGCAGTCCCTGCGGCTTGCGAAACAGGTCGGCGGGCTCACTTGCATTTAAAGGCAAGCGCACCAAACCCTGCGTGGTTCCGGCCCAAAGGCTGTGCTCATGATCAATGAGCAACGCGGAGGCAGAAGGCGCCGGTAATCCATCGGTCATAGTCATAGTGCGAACAACCTGCAGCCCCCTGACGCCCACGACGCCCTTTGTCGTAGACGCCCACACCATGCTGCGGTGTTCGTCTAAAGTCAGAGAGGTGACGCCTTTATCGGCGAAGGCGATATCCACTTGACCGTTACGCAGTCGTGCCAAGCCAAGGGTTGTACCGATCCAAATATCGTTGTTGACGGCCGAGGCAATCGCAAGAACGTGCGCAGAGGGAAGCTGTTCCGGCGCCACCGCCGTCACAAAGCGGCCGGCTTTAAAGCGCGCGATGCCGTTTTCCGTTCCGGCCCACACCCCACCATCGCGGGCAACGTGTACGGCCCACACGTGCCCGTTCGGCAGGCCGTCTGCTTGGCCGAAGTGCGTCTGCTTTTGACCAACGATCCGAACCAGTCCAGGGTTGCCTCGTTCAGACGTTTGTAGTCCCATGTTAAGCGCATCTGGACGGAGGAAACCCAAGCCACCGCCCGCCCACAAAGTATTGTCGCGCTCAATCGCCAGTCTGAGACCAAGCACAGGGGTGATGGTGACGGAGGTGTGGTGTATCCCGCGCTCCGAAGCCTCAGTTGAACCCAATCCGCCCTGGAACCCGTACCACACGACACCGTACGAATCCTGTGCAAACGAAGCAATGGCAGTTCCCCTATTGCTACATTTCAGTTCCCAGGCCGCTCCAACCGGGGCGTCCGCTGCTGCCGAACGTGCGGCGACATTCAATAAAGCCCACAGAGAAACGCAACAATATAGTTTCCGGGTCGAAGCGAGCATGCTTTGCAGGCCATCATACGCCCGTTTGTTTGCCGGAATGCTGCAATCAACGCAGACCCTCCAGTGGCCCTGTGCAACATTTAGGATTTCCGTATGTTGTGATCGGGATGCCCATCGAATTGACCAGCGAGACGAGAAGGTTGTTGTGTGGCACACCGCGCGTCGTTGGCGTTTGAACTTTGTCGCCATCTAACTTATCAATGGCCTTTTCCTCGGCGCTGGCGGGCCGCCGGGGGAAATTCAAATGCCTGCCGGTGCGGAAGTAGCCGTTCGCGCTGCCAGCAAGCACGTAGGGCATTTGGTGAGGATCGTGATTGCCCTGGCCCATGGGCGAAAACCAATAGATGACCGTGTGGTCGAACATGGTTTGGCCCGGTTCGCCCTCAGGAATTGCTTTCAGCATGTTGATGAGATTTGCAAACTGCTGCGCGTACCACCGATGGTAGCGGGTCATGGTTTCGTAGCCGGGCATGCTTCGTAGCTCCGCAAGGGAACGGTCACCAGCCGTGTTGTGGACCTGTCCTAGATGAATGTCGCCCGCGTAGCCAGTGATCGATTCTGGCGGCGTCCCAAACTGGAGTGTCACGACACGGGTTAGGTCGCACGAAAGCGCCATGGTGGCCATCCGCATGAAGATGTCGGCGTTGTCGTCCCAATACTTTCTGGCCGACTGGTCTTTGAGGCTGCTGGCAGCAACAGCATCCTGACGCGGCGGGGGTGAACAATACGCGGCTTTGCTCAAACCCAGTCGTGATTCAAGATCAGTGATCGAAGAAATATGCGCCTCTATCTTCGCTTTTGATTGATTGGAAAGGCCTGACTGCACCGAAGAAAAGTCTGCCCGCAAGGTGTCAAACATCAACTTACGCTTGCGCGCAGCCTTAGCTGTCTCCGCCGCCCCCCCCGACGGGGGCGATATCATCTTGAAGATGCGCTCATACGCGACAAGGGGATTGTATTGCGGTTGGACATACAGGCCAGGGCCACTCCAGGAAACCAGTTGGTCGCCGTAGTTGGAGGTGCTGTACTCAAGCGTTGGGAAAGCCGTCACTGCATTAGGAGTATTGAGTTGTTTTCCGATGAATTCGTTGATCGTCGCGGCGCCAGCCACTTCGGGCTTAAGTCGTTGGGCTCCGTTCAACATGTGCACCTGCATGCGCTGGTGCGAGCCTCCAAACGGCGTCAGATCAAGATCCGTTGAGATAAGGTCGACGTTCTCTATATAGATAAGGTCTTTCTTGTGGTCCTTCAGGATGGGAGCGTGAAGTTCACCCAGCTCCCAATCGGTCTCAGTCGGGGCCGATTTTCCCGCCACCGGCCCCGGCTTCCACGAAGACTGAAGCGTGCCATTTTCAGTGTAAAAGAAGATGATTCTGGTCGGCCGCTTTGAGCCAGCGGCTTGCGCCTTTTCCCAAGCTGTTCCTGTCAAGGCACCTGCGGTGGCAATACCAAGGTTGCGCATAAGCGCGCGGCGACCCAGGGACATTTGGAGATGCGAAAGTGTTGATGATTTCATGATTTTGCTCCTAGGTGGCTAAAGCTTGCTCTTGTCGAGCGATCGAAAGCCTTCAGAAGATGTGACCGCCAACATCAAATTCTGAATTGAGGGGTTCATCCCTCCGGCCGTTTGCAAAATCCGCTCGACCGCACACTCGTCAAGATCCGATTGGGCGAGCGACCGGCCATACGCAAGAACCTGAGACGCGTAACAAAGGGTACCCTCGCGGCTTGCGGCAACCTTCTCGGACAACTCGACGACGCCGCGGAACTCACCGTCGATACTCAGGTCCGCCACGATACGACCGCTGTCGTCAGTGGGGATGCCATTTTCCTGCGTGCGGTAGCGCCCAAGCGAATCGAAGTTCGAGAAACCGAAGCCGATGCCATCAATAAGTTGATGGCACGCTTTACAATCGCCAGCCGCCGAATGGATGTCTTCCATGCGCTGGCGCATGGTCATGGGCTTGTCGGGAGTTGGCACCACCGTGTTGGTGTTCGGCGGCGGTTCGGGTACGTGCTGGCACAACAAGTTCTCTAGAACAAAGACGCCTCGTTTGGTGGGGGAGTCCACGTCAACGTGCGCCAGCGCAGCCAGAAGCCCCGCTTGTGACAAAAGACCTGTACGGCGACTGTCGAGCATCACCTTCTGAAGGCCCGTCTCAGCGCTGTTGACCTCGTAAACTTTGGCGAGTCCCTTGTCGACGAAAGCGGTTTTGTCAGTCAACAACCCTCGCCAGGTCCCCCCGCTCTCCCATGTTTGATAGTCGAGAAACTTACGCAGGGATATCTTGTAGGAGGCCTTAAGCGCCTCGTTGAATTCCGGGTAAAGCTTGGCGCTTTTGCTCAGATTGTCGAGGCTATCAAGCTCCAGCCACTGGTCTTGGAAGTCAGCCACCACGGTCCGCGCGGGCGCAGATCCCAGAAGGCGCTCGGCCTGTTTTGCAAGTTCTTCTTCTTTCAACAGCGCACCCGACTTGGCGGCGTTCGTCAGCTCTAAGTCGGGCATGTTGTTGGTCAAGAAGTAAGAAAGCCGCGCGGCCAATTCGTGAGCCGCCAAGGGAGCGATAGCGCCTGCGCCGCCGATGTTTTCGCCTTTCTCGACGCGATAGAGGAAATGCGGGGATTCCAGAGTGGTTTGGACCACAAGCGCAATGGCTTCCGCAAAGCCGAACTCAGTGCGTGCGGTGGCAAAAAGCCCACGATACCTTGTCAGTTCTTCACCGCTGGCCGGGCGACGGAAGGCTTGTTCAAGCAGCGACTTCACGTAGGTGTTTCCACAAGCCATTTCGTCCAATGGAATTGGGCAACCCACTGAGCTTGGCAACTTCGCGGCCACCGCTGCGGCTACGTCTTCGGCGCTTTCGTGAAATCTTTCGACCACCTCCGGTGACGGATTTTGCGCGTCTCCTTGATTGAAAAATCCCCCGGGCCGGCGGGTTTCTTTGGGAAGCGTCGCCGTACTTAAAGCAAGCGAAGGGAAGAGGCTTCGCACAGTGTTCTGATATTGTACGTTGGTGAGGCGCGCGATAGGAGCGGGTCCAACAAACGCGGGGGCGTCTTTGGCGCAATGGCCCACTTCGTCTGCCCCTTCCTGCCCCCCCTGTGGATTGTCAAAACCGCCTTGGCCTTGCCCACCGTTGTTGTCCCCGCCCTGGCCCGGGTGGTCTTTGCCTACGACTCTTCCAGAGCAGGCGGACCACAGAATGCTGAGCGCTACGAAACTTCTTGTAGTCGACATGCTCTCATGATGCGACTTGTGGCTCCCGGAGACTAGTTGGAGAGATCACCCGTTCATTGTTGTATTAATACAACAACAAAAATGTCGCGATTTACCCCGAGCTTGCTCCGCCGGGCTAACAGGGCGGCAGGTAGCGCGATGACACTTCGGCGGTTGGCAAGACCTCAGGTCTTTACGGTCCGGCGCCCGCTGGCTACGGCTTGGCGCCGCGCAAGTGAGCGAGACCGGCGCCAAACCGGCCGGTGGTGTCGACC
>JAWXBF010000343.1:0-17581 GCA_034439895.1 Deltaproteobacteria bacterium | reverse complement strand
GAATCAGGTCGACACCCGAACGATCGCACAGGCGCGCAAACGCCACATCGTAGGCCGTGATGCATACGAGTTTTGCCTGGCCCTTGCGCGCGCGCAAGGCATCGGCGCTCGGAACGCTCATTGCGAGCGGCTCCAGTGATTGACGCCCGAACGGGTACGGCGGATCTCGGCCACAAGGGCATCTCGATCCTCGGTGTTGCGGGCAAAGTCGATCTCCGACGCGTTGACGATCAGCAAGGGCCCCCGATTGTAGTCGAAGAAATAGCGCGCGTAGGCCTGCGCCACATCGGTCAGGTATTCCGGCGTGATATTTTTCTCTTCGGGCCGGCCGCGTTGGTGTACCCGTTGCAGCAACACCTCGGTGCGGGCCTGCAAATACACCACCAGATCGGGTTTGATCACCCGGGGTTGCAGTGAATTAAAAATGCGGTCGTAGAGCGCCAACTCGTCGGGTGACAGTGTCAACGCGGCAAAGAGTCGATCCTTGTCAAACAGATAGTCCGAGACAAGGCCGCCCGAGGCGAAGAGATCGCCCTGCAGCAGATCCTGTTGCTGCGAATAGCGTTGCAGGAGAAAGAACAACTGCACCGAAAGGGCGTGCCGCTTCGGATCCTTGTAGAACAGGCCAAGAAAAGGGTTTTCGTCGGGCTCTTCGGTGACAAGGCGCGCGCCGAACTCGTCGGACAGGATCTTGGCGAGCGTCGACTTCCCGGCCCCGATGGGGCCCTCGAGCGCGATGTATCGGCCGTCTGCTCGCACGATTTCCAGGCTACCAGACTACCGTCCAGACCCGAAAAAATTCGAGTCTGACGCGACGCTGCGGCTACAGATCGAGCTCGGCCTGTGCGGCCTGTTCCATGATGAAGTTGAAACGGGACTTTACGTCGGTACCCATCAATTCGGAAAGCACCTGATCAGCCTCTCCCGCATCCGCAACACAGACACGCAAAAGCCGCCGCGTACGTCGATCCAGGGTGGTCAATTTCAGCTCCTCGGGCTGCATTTCACCGAGACCCTTGAAGCGCATGACTTCCGGCTTCGCATTTTTGGGAAGCTCACGGATAATTCGATCGCGATCCAGCTCGTCGAGCGCCCAGTGGGTCACTTTGCCGTGGTCCACCCGGAACAATGGCGGCTGTGCAAGGTACACAAATCCACCTTCAATCAGCTCGCGCAAATGGCGATAGAAAAACGTCAACATCAAGGTCGAGATGTGATTGCCATCCGAATCGGCATCCATCAGGAACACGACCTTGTGGTAGCGCAACTTGCTGATGTTGAACTCGGCTCCAACGCCGCAGCCTAGCGCGGACACCACATCCTGAAGCTCTTTGTTGCCGAGCACCTTGGCGAGCGAAGCCTGTTCAGTGTTGAGTACCTTGCCTCGCAGCGGCAATATTGCCTGCGTGCGGCGTTCGCGACCCTGTTTTGCGGAGCCACCTGCCGAGTCACCTTCGACGATGAAGAGCTCGCTATTCGCCGGATCGGTTGAGGAACAGTCCGCAAGTTTTCCAGGAAGGTTGAGCCGATGGGATATCGCGGTTTTACGCGAAACCGCCTGCGATGCCGCACGAGACGCTTCACGCGCCTTCGCGGCAAGGGAGATGCGCTCCACGATGTTGGCGCCGCTCGATCGGTTCTCAAGCAAGAAGGTTTCAAGCGCCGGACGTACCGCCGAATCCACCAGACCCTGAGTTTCAGGATTGCCAAGACGTTCCTTGGTCTGTCCCTGGAACTGCGGTTCGTGGATGTAGATGGAGATCACGGCCACGATGCCTTCGCGAATGTCGTCGGCCGTGACGTTGAGGCCCTTCGGCACCAACTTGGAGTTCTCCATGAACGATCGCACCGCCTTGACGATGGCCGAGCGGAAACCGTTTTCGTGCGTGCCACCTTGCGTGGTGGGAACACCGTTGACGTAAGATCGGACGGTTTCTTCGGGGGACTCAGTCCACTGCATCGCGGCCTCGATGCGAACGGGCTCGTCCCTTTGCATGTGGAACACCTGCGGCGTCGTGACTGCCTTGCCGCGATCGGCGATGACCTTTTGAAGGAAGTCCGAGATCCCGCCTTCGTGCTGAAACACCTCACGGGTGCCGGCCGACTCGTCCTTGAAAACGATGCGCAGGTTTGCGTGCAGGAACGCACGTGAATCAAGACGAAACCGAATCTGGTCGGCATTGAACTTCTGTTTGCCGAAGATCTCGTCGTCCGGGCGGAAGAAGATCGTGGTACCAGAGCCCTTGGCCGCTCCTATCTTCTTGATGGGCGCCTTGGCAACACCCTTTGAATAGCTCTGTTGCCACTCGAAGCCATCGCGTCGAATCGTTGCAATAAGTTCCGATGAAAGTGCATTGACCACCGACGATCCAACCCCGTGCAAACCGCCTGCATACTTGTATTGGACGTTCGAGAACTTACCGCCTGCGTGCAACGTGGTAAGCACCAGTTCAAGTGCGGATTTCTTGTACTCCTTCTTGATGTCGACCGGAATACCACGGCCGTTATCAGAGACTGTAAGCGAGGCGAGATCTTGGTGCAACGTCACCTCGATGGAACTCGCGTGGCCGTTGATGGCCTCGTCCACCGAGTTGTCGACGATTTCCCACACCATGTGGTGAAACCCCTTCGAATCCGTACCACCGATATACATACCGGGGCGTTTCCGAACGGGCTCAAGGCCCTCCAGGACTTGAATGTCGTCTGACGTATACGATGCCATGGGTTGGTCTTGAAAACTCAGTTGGGATCAGTGGATAAGCTTGGAGTCGGCAGCGTTCCCGGAAACGGGAACCATCCGTGTTACCTTGACATTGCTCTTGAGACGACGGCCTCGACCACCGCGTCCCACAATTTCGTAGTAGGCCGGGCCAACCGAGATCGTCTTGCCCGAGTCCGTCTCGACGAGAACAATCTTCTTGTCTTTCTCGCGTCCGAGCGCGAATCCAAATAACGCGTCATCATCGGCGACCTTGATAACGCGAACGCCTCGACCGGGACCCTGCAGTTCGGTCACTTCATCCGCCTTGCAAAGCATCATGTAGGAATCCCGCGTGACCGCGACAATCACGTCGCCGTCGTTAACCGGCAGAATCCCCACAAATTCGTCGTCCTCGGCAACCCGCGCAAACTTTCGTCCCGTACGCGTTGAAAACTCTCGATGCGTTTCAAGATCGAAGCGCAAACCGTATCCAGCGCGTGAGATCGCAAGGGCGCGCTGCCCTTTTTTGACCAGACGATCCGACATGATCTGCGCGGCCACAACGCGCTCGCCATCACGGAACTTGAACAACTTCTGCACGGGCTCACCGTAGCCCGTCGACGCCGGCACATCGTTGATGCGCATGACGTAGCAGCTGCCCTGATTGCTGAAAATGGCGAGAGGCTCTTTGGTTGAGCCACGATACACACCGAGCACCGCATCGCCTTCGCGCACACGGGTCGTGGCGATGTCCTTGATCTCACGCACGCGCTTCAACCAACCGTCGCGGGTCAACACAACGGTAACCTCCTCATCAACGATGAAGGCCTCGGCGTCAAACTCGACGTCGTCTCCACTTCCTCCACCGATCTTGGTTCGGCGCGGATCGGCGTAATCTTGGGCCGCCTTGCTGAGCTCGTCGCGAATAACGGACCATAGCTTGCGCTCGGATTCCAGAATGCCGCGAATTTCCTTGGCACGCTTGCGCTTCTCGGCAAGCTCTTCGAGGATCAGGTTGATCTCAAGCTTCGCGAGTTTGTAGAGCTTGAGCTCAAGAATCGCTTCGGTCTGTTCCTCGTCAAGCGGGAAACGCGCCATCAACTTTTCTGCAGCATCGGCCTTGCCATCCGACTTGCGAATGATCTTGATGGTCTCATCCAACACATTGAAGACAACGCGAAAGCCTTCGAGCAGATGGCTGCGTTTTTCAAGCGATGCAAGCTCGAACTGGAATCGACGGCGCACAACCTCCTCGCGGAAATCGAGAAACTCGCCAAGGATGAGGCGCAAATTGATGCGCATTGGCCCAGCGACATCGCGATTCTCGGTCGGGACAAGACACGTCATGTTGACGTGAAAGCCGGTTTCCATCGGCGTATGTTTGAACAAATATGACATCACAAGCGCGGGATCCGCCTCGGGCTTGGTTTCAAGTACGACGCGAACAATCGCCGTCGATTCATCGCGAACGTCGACGAGCATCGGCAACTTCTTGGCGATGATGATTTCGGCGATGCGTTCGACCATGGTTGACTTGGTGACGTTGTAAGGGATCGAGGTGATGATGATCTGGGTCTGACCGCGCTTGGTTTCCTCGGTTTTCCATTCGCCGCGAAGTTTGATCGAGCCCTGGCCCGTTTCATAGATGTCGCGCAGCTCGGCCTTGGTGTTGGTGACGAGGCCTCCGGTCGGAAAATCCGGGCCCTTCACGAACTTCATCAGATCTTTGGTCTGCAGTTCGCGATCTTTGCTGAGGGCGATGGCCGCCTCGCACACTTCTTTCATGTTGTGCGACGGAATGTTGGTGGCCATACCCACGGCGATCCCGGCGCAACCGTTAATGAGCAGTTGCGGAACCCGGGCTGGCAAGATCATGGGCTCTTGTTGCGAGCCATCGTAATTGGGACGGAAATCCACCGTCCCTTCGCGCAACTCGACGAGGAGCTCCATCGCGAGCTTCTGTAGACGCGCTTCCGTATAACGATAAGCGGCAGCCGCATCGCCATCGAGAGAACCAAAGTTGCCGTGCCCTTCGACAAGCGGCATGCGGAACGAGAAGTCCTGCGCCATGCGCACGAGCGCGTCGTAGGCCGCCGTGTCGCCATGGGGATGATATTTACCAAGCACGTCACCGACGATGGTTGCGCACTTCTTGAACCGGGCATCGGGGTACAGATGCAGGTTCTGGAACATTGAATACAGGATACGGCGCTGAACTGGTTTTAAACCGTCGCGCACATCCGGAAGTGCACGCGACGTGATGACGCTGACGGCGTAGTTCAGATAGCGGCGCTTGGCCTCGTCGACCAGCGATGCATTGATGGGCGGATTCGCGTCGTCGTCACCACCGTCGCCATCGTCGCCACCTTGCTTTGACCGCCGAGGTCGTTTTTTACCGTCGTCGGAGCCCGAAGTATCAGCCTGCCTGGTTGCCATCTAACCGGGTCAAGCTAGCGGGCAGATCCTCGCAGCGTCAAATAAATCGCACCCGGGCAATCCTGCCTTCGGGTGACCCACCTAGCTGCGCAGCTTTTTGCTCTTCACGTCGCGCGGTGGCTTCTTGCCCGGATCGTCCGGATCCGAACCCGAGTAATCCACCCATCGGTAGGAAGGCAGCGGTCGAATGTCCACGTGCACGAAGCGAGACCGGGGGTAAAGGCCAATGCCCATACCGCCCGTGTCGAGGGAATGCACAAACTTGCGCAGCTTGGTCGGCGAAACCCCGGGAACGCGGATATCGATGGCTGAACCCTGGAAGTGGAAACTGGTCTGGCGCTGCTGGTTGCGGTAACCCGAGACCACCTCGATGCGACGGTCGTACTTGTCGTGAATGTGCGACAGGATCGCCATCAGACGTGGCTCGATCGGTTTTTCAGCATCTGTTCGCTTGCAGCGCAAGAGGTGCGAAACCTCCTCAACCGCCTCCGGCGCGTAGGATCCATCCGGCAAGAAGATGTTCACGTTCGCCATCTCGTGGCGCGCCAAGTCATAAAGCACAACTTCACCCGACGGCTTGGGCGGCGCTTCCAATCGCAAATCGTAAACGGCATGGCCTGCGGGTTTGGGGTGCGCGCGCCGTTTCGAGCGACGGTGGGCTCGGCGGTGTCGTCCTGATGCCGATTTCCCGCTGGAGGCCTGGCTCACCGAGGATGCGGATTTTGCATCTGCGTCGGACTCATAGGTCGCTACCCCAAGAATCAACGCGAGCGGGAAAGCTAAAAACCGCATGGACTAACAGGCTTCGGCCGATCTCGATCAAAAGTCAACTTCAAGTAGACAAGGGATTGAATTTTATCTGGATTCTCTGTGGTTAATCTGCACAGTCTGACCCACATCCGCACGCGATGTGGGCAAATCAAAACGGGCCCCGGGAACGTCGTTTCTGAACCCTTGCGCTCCTGCTAGGATGCGCGACCCTTTCGCGCCCCCACAACCGCCCCACCTCCCGAAAAGAGACGCCTTGGACTGGAAAGAGACGCTGCTATTGCCCAAGACCGAGTTCCCCATGCGGGCCTCGCTCGCCGAACGCGAACCGGTTTGGCTGAAACGCTGGGAGGACAGCCAGCAATACCAGCGCATCCTGGCCGAGCGCGAAGCGTCTGGGGCCCCCCACTTTGTATTGCACGATGGCCCGCCCTACCCGACCGGCGGCATCCACTATGGCACCCTGCTGAACAAGGTCATCAAGGACATGGTGGTCCGGTCCCAGTTGTTGATGGGAAAATACGTAAAATTTGTCCCGGGCTGGGACTGCCACGGACTGCCGATCGAGCATCAGGTCGAGGTCGCCGCAGGAAAGAGCGAGTTGTCGGTCACAGAGTTCCGTGCGCGCTGCGAAGAACACGCCCACAAATACGTCGATGTGATGCGCTCCGAATTCAAGCGCATCGGCTGTCTCGGCACCTGGGACGAGCCTTACCTCACGCTCAATACGCAATACGAATACGCGATCGCCAAACAACTGGCCGGCTTTGCCGCCGCGGGACTGCTCTACCGCGCCAAGCGCCCGGTGCAGTGGTGCATGCGCTGCAAAACGGCGCTCGCCGAGGCCGAGGTCGAATACGCAGACCACGAATCGCCTTCGATTTACGTGCGCATGCCCTTTCTGGCGGGCCAGCTCGCGGTTCAAAACGTGTTCGGCGCGCAGAACGTATCCCTCGTAATCTGGACGACCACGCCCTGGACCTTGCCCGCCAACCTGGCGGTCGTGGTCAACCCGGCATTGACCTATGTGGCCCTGCCAATCACCTTGCGCGACGGAACTGCAGAACTCGCGATCGTTGTCCGCGAACGTGCGCCGGCCTTCCTGAAAGACTGCGGGCTTGAGGCACCGCCCGAACCCTGGCGAGAGCTGACCGGCGCCGAACTGCAGTCGCTCGAAGGTGCGCGGTATCGCCATCCCTTCATCGAAACGCCCCGAGCCGAGGCGGATTTCCGCCTTTATTTTGCGGACCACGCCACCACCGAGGCTGGCACCGGTCTCGTCCACACGGCACCGGGTCATGGTGCAGAAGACTATCAAGTCGGTCGCGCCAAGGGACTCGACGTCTACGCACCCGTCAACGAAGCCGGACTCTACACACCCGAAGTCGCAGCCTGGGCAGGCACAAACGTATTACAAGCAAACCCTGCGGTGGTGCAGGCGCTTTACGACAACGGGACCTTGCTCAACCGTCCCGGCCAGAAGATCAAGCACAGCTACCCCCATTGCTGGCGCTGCAAGAGCCCCCTTATCTTCCGCGCCACCTCGCAGTGGTTTGCGCGCATGGGCAACCTCGGCGATCCGAACAGCCTGCGTGAAAAAGCCCTGAAGGAGATCAATCAAACACAGTGGATTCCGGCCTGGGGCCGCGATCGCATCGCCGGCATGATCGAGGTTCGCCCGGATTGGTGTCTTTCCCGTCAGCGCGTGTGGGGCGTTCCGATTCCGGCCGTGCGGGATCCTCAGACCGACGAGGTTTTCACCTCGGCCGAGTTCATTTCGGCGATTGCGGAGCAATTCGCAACACACGGCTCGCGGATTTGGTTCGAGAAACCCCTCAATGAGCTGGTGCCTGCCGGAATGATGATCGAGGGCAAACCCGTCGCCGGGATGGAGAAGGCGCGAGACATTGTCGACGTGTGGTTCGAATCGGGTGTATCCTGGGCTGCCGTCGCCGACGGGAAACTCGTTCCGAAGGGCGAGAAAGTGGATTTGTACCTCGAAGGTGCCGACCAACATCGCGGCTGGTTCCATTCGTCGTTGCTTGCGTCGACGGCCACGCGCGGGCATGCGCCCTACAAGGCGGTACTCACGCATGGCTGGGTGTTGGATGAACGCGGCAAGGTCTTCTCAAAGTCGGAAATCGCCAAGGCGAAAGCGGCGGGCGCAAAGATCGACTACGTCGACCCTATTGACTGGATGAAGAAAAACGGCGCCGAACTGCTGCGACTCTGGGTTGCATCGGCGGACTACCAGGCGGACGTTGTGTTCTCCGAGACAATCTTGAAGCAGCTGGGCGAGTCCTATCGTCGCATTCGCAACACAAGTCGCTTTCTGCTGTCAAACCTGTTCGATTTTGTCCCGGAACGGGACGCGCTCGCAGACGACAAGTTGCACGAGCTTGATCTGCTCGCGTTGGGGCTTGTGCGAGAACGCGACCACCTGGTGTTCGACGCCTACAAGCGCTACAGCTTCCACGAGGTGTCACGCCACCTGATGGACTTCTGCACCACGATGTCCTCGGAGTATCTGGATCCGGTCAAGGACGCTCTGTATTGCGAGGGCGGAAATGCGAATCGCCGGCGCAGCGTGCAAACGGCGATCTACGAAATGATCCGGACGCTGGGTGTCTGGATGGCTCCAATCCTTTGTTTCACGGCCCAGGACGTGGCGGACGAACTGGAGCGCCTCACGGGAACACCCTTTGATGTGCATGGCACTGTCCACGGCGAACTCATCCCGACCGGCAAAAACCCAGGGGATCCAAATCGCCGATGGCGTCAAGAGATTCGTCCCCGCCGCGAGGCCATCCTGAAAAACCTCGAGTCCTTCCGCGCGGCTGGAAATAAATCCCTGGCTGCCCATGTTACGGTGAAGCCGAAAGCAGAGGAGCGTCCGCACTGGCAATGGAATCTCGAGATCGTGACCGAGTTGTGCGTTGTCTCCTCCGTGGAACTCCTTGATGAAGACGCCACAGGCGAAACCGAAATCACCGTCGCGGCAGCGAGCCATGCCGCCTGTCCCCGTTGCTGGCGCCACATCGTTTCGGTTGGCACCGGCGCTCACCCTGAATTGTGTCACCGCTGCAACGAAGTCGTTGCGCACGCATAGCTTCCAGGACCCACAACAAGCGAGTCGTTCGTGAGCAGCAAACGTAAATATGCGGTGTTTTCGATCCTGGCGGTGATAACCGTCATCCTTGATCAATGGACCAAGATCCTCGCACGCCAGAGCCTTCGGGACCTCGGCACGGGTAAAAAGGTCATCGTTGAAGGATACTTTGACCTGCGCTACTCGGAGAACCCCGGTGTTGCGTTTGGCATGTTCCAGAACCTACAGGGCGGCCGCATCATCCTCACGGTGGTCGCGGTGGTTGCCTTGTTGCTGGTGTTTCAGTACCTCCGAAAAACCGAGGACCACCAAAAGATTCTGCATGCTGCACTTGGCCTCATCGGCGGCGGTGCGATAGGCAACGTCCTCGATCGCGCACTCTATGGCCGCGTGACGGACTTCATCGTGTGGCGCTACAAGCAGCATGAGTGGCCCGCTTTCAACGTCGCGGACGCTGCCCTCGTGATTGGTGTCGGGCTCATGTTCATCGATATGCTGAAGCACCCAAAGGTAACGCCCACGCCTCCACAGCCGCAATCCGGGGCCGAGTCCGCCTGATCCAGGCGCCCCAAGGTTGCGATGCGCCCCATCCTCTACGACTTCGGCATCGACCTTCCGTTCTTCGGACCGTTCAACTTCCCATCGTATTTCACGATGCTTGCGCTCAGCTTTTGCATCGGCATGTGGATGTCGGCGCGCGAAGCGCCACGGCTTCTGCTCGACAAGGATCGCGTTCTCGACATGGATCTGTGGCTGGTGGTGTGGGCCATCGCTGGTGCGCGGGTCTTGCATGTCATCGCGGACGGCCACTTTTCGGATTACGTCAACCTCTGCGTGGATCCAACGCGTGTCCCTGCCCTGGATGCGCTTGTCTCCATCTGCCAAAGCGACGCACAGTGTGGCTACGACTACCTCTGCGATCTCACCAGCCGAAAGTGCCATCCGCCGCGCGACTGTCTCGCCACCGTCAAGGTCTGGCGAGGCGGGTTAGCGTACTACGGCGGATTTGTGTTCGCGTCAGGTTTCGGGTTGTGGTTTGCGCGCAAACACCGCATGGGCATGTGGAAGGTGGCGGATCTTTCCGTGCCGTGGATTGCGTTTGGCCTCGCGCTGACCCGCATCGGCTGTTTCCTGAACGGATGCTGTCACGGCAAGCCCAGCAACCTACCGTGGGCCGTGGTGTTTCCAGCGGGCAGCGCTGTACATCGGGCGCAGCTCGAAGCCGGAATCATTCCGCCCGAAGGCGATCCGATTGCCGTCCACCCTGCGCAGCTTTATCTTGCGGCGCTGAACCTACTGCTCTTCCTCGTGATCTATTTCGTCTTGCGGCCACGCAAACGGTTTCACGGCGAACTCTTCGCGTGGTTTCTCATCGGCAAGGGTGTCTTTCGCTCGCTGGTTGAAGTCTGGCGTGACGACGAGCGCGGCGTTCTCTGGGGCTGGCTTTCAACCTCAATGATTCTTTCGGTACCCCTCGTCTTGCTCGGGATCGTCATCCTTGTGCGACGCGGGCAGCTCTTTACTGGCCGCGAGACTTCCCCACCAACACGCTGAATTCACCCGCCATGCAGATTCAGGGCTACGGCGTCTTGTTGGGGGTAGCGCTGCTCGGAGGCGCTGCGTTTGCGATCCGGCGTGCACGCCGGATGCAGCTACCCGCCGAGCACTCGGCCGACATCATCTTCTGGTTGATCATCGGGGGTCTCGCCAGCGCGCGACTTGCCCACGGGTTACTCAGTTTTCGCAGGTACCAGGATCTTTGCCATACCAAGGGGGACTGTCTCGCTGTGTTGCGGTTCTGGGACGGGGGATTGGTGTTCTATGGTGGCGCAATCGGCGCAACCGTCACGCTGGTTGCCCTCTGTCGACGATGGCAGATATCGGTGGGGGCCATGGCCGACGCGCTTGCGCCACCACTGGCCCTCGGGCACGCGATGGGACGAATTGGCTGTTTTTGGGTTGGCTGTTGTTACGGCAAACCGGTCTCGGGTCTCTGGCCGGGTGTCCGTTTCAAGGCGGGTAGCGTTGCGTATCACGAGCTCGTTTCTGAACGGGGCCAGATGTGGACGGCACCGCTGCACGCCACGCAGCTTTACGAGGTGGGAGCAGAGCTTTTCATCTTCGGGCTGCTGCTGCGCCTAGAAAAGCGCCCTGGCCCCGCAGGTCGACTATTCGCCCTCTACCTCATGTGCTACGGAATGGCGCGATTTGCGATCGAATTTTTCCGTGGCGATGCTTACCGCGGGTTTTTCTTTCAATTGTCGATTTCACAGTGGACGGCGATGGTGACCGTCATGATCGCGGGTCTCTGGATGTACCGCCGCCGTGGGCAAGCGCCATAAACGCGCGGGCCTTGTCTTCGGTCTCAACAAGCTCAGAATCGGGACTGGAATCGACCACAATGCCTGCGCCGACCCAGAGGATCAGACGTTGTCCTTCGCCAACAGCCGTCCGGATCGCGATCGCGAGATCCAGATCGCCCTGCGCACCAAACCACCCCGTGCAACCGGTATACGGGCCCCGTCTTGCTGATTCGAGCTCTGCGATGATCTGCATTGCTCGCCGCTTGGGCGCGCCGGTGATGGAGCCGCCGGGAAAAAGCGCACGGAAGATCTCCGGGAAGGTCGCGTCGGTTCTGACCGTTCCACGCACCGTCGATTCGAGATGATGCACCGTCGGCAAGGTCAATAGTTCTGCTTCCTGAACAACCTGCACGGAACCCGTTACACAAACTCGGCCGAGATCATTGCGCTCAAGATCGACGATCATCACATGTTCAGCACGATCTTTTTTTGCCCCGACAAGCTCGGCCGCCACGACGGCATCCGGTTGTATGCCCCGGGGTCGAGTGCCCTTGATCGGACTGGTTTCGATGAGCCTACCTTCGCCAGGAGGTCCCATGCGAAAGAACCGCTCTGGCGAGTTTCCGAGCAAAAAACGCCCATCGGACCATCCCATCCAGATGCCGTGTGGAGCGGGTGCAGCACTGGCCATCCGACTTGCAAGCGAAACGCCTCGGTCTGAACCCGAAAGGATGATGGCCTGCAACCGTCTTGCGAGATTGACCTGGTATGCATCGCCTGCATTTAAGTATCGGATAATTCGTATGACGCCGTCGAGGTAGTCTTTCGGATGGTCAACGGGTGTAAAGGCACCGATCTGAGTCGGTTCACCGCGGAATGACCCCGTCGCCGTGACACGCTCCAGCAGTCGACGCGCAGCGGTCTCGGATTCAGCCACAATCGAACATGAATTCGTGCCGTCCAGATTCAGGGCATTCACGAAGACGGCGTCAAAAAAACGAACCTCATTGTCCGGCCAATCCGACGACGGACGCGGATCCGGCGAATTTGCCATCCACGGCGCCGCCATGTCGTATCCAAGGTAGCCCATGCCCACGGGGAGCCAGGGCCCCGGCATTTCACCCACGGCGCGCCATCGTGTCTGCGCGCGCAACCAGGCAGCGTCCAGATCCTCGGGCGTTCCGCCCGATACCGTTTCAACCGGGTCACAGGCCACAAACTGCCGCTGACATTCGGAATGCGTGCCACCCGGAGAGGTCAACCAGATCGCACCCGAGCGGCTCGCGACACGGTTCGCAACTTCGGACGCCGCGAGCCCCGGTGCGCAGAGGGTGATCACGACGCGGCTCGAGCACCCGAAGCGCGCACGGCGCGAGCAAAAAGACGGAAGTAACCAACGGCGGACAGCAATGACATCGCGAGCGACAGGTACAACACCCACATCCCGATGGCATGAAAATCAATCGGTGGAATGTTCACGCCAATCAACGGGTAGCGGAAGTGAATCAGCAACAAGATGATGCCCACGAACTGCAAGGCTGTCTTGATCTTGCCACCGTCGCTCGCCGCAATGACAAGGCCCTCGGCCGCAGCGATGCTTCGCAAGCCGGTGATTGCAAGATCGCGCGCAATGATAAGAACGACCAGCCATGCTGGAACGCGCGCAAGCGCGACCATGAAGACAAGCGCTGCAGTTACCATCAACTTATCTGCCAGTGGATCGAGAAACTTTCCGAGAACGCTGACTTCACCGCGTTTTCGGGCGAGATAACCATCCAAAAAATCGCCGAGTGCCGCTACAAGGAAAAGCAAGCACGACAAAAAACTCCGCAGCGGCGAAAAGTTATCCATCAGAACCAGCACGGCGGGTATCAAGAGCACCCGCCCCATCGTGATGAGATTGGGAAGATTGGTTATTTGTTTCGTGACGTCGCCCATGATCTTTTCCGTTCAGGGCCGCGACCGCGTGGCCAACAACAACATACCTTCCCCTTCGCACACGATAAGACCGCCATTCGGCGTCGTCGCCTGTGGCGCAGCATGGGCCACCACGCGACCCACCCAACCAAGTAGCCGCGCTCTCGGAACCCGGTGCACCTGTCCTCGCTGCATGCGCAGCGCGCGCAGTGAGGTGACCGACATGTCGAGCACCACCCGACCACTGCCGCGCATTTGCAGCATCGGCATTCCGTCACCAGGCAAACGTCCACTTTCCCAGGCCAATCCGTCGGCAAACGCCAGAACACCGTCTTGGCGGTAATACAGGATGTCATCCTGCAGGCGAACCGACGTGGCCGATCCCGTCGAAGCCGGAGACAACCACACCATACCCGAACCGTCACACGAAATAAACGGGACACCATTGCCTAACAACGGGTCTGATTCGGTGCGCCCCTGCGATCGCCTTTGTGCGGGAGCAACAGTTAGCCCGGGGCCCATCGCCACCACGGCCGAAGGCTGCACCATGGCATGCGTGGTTACCGGAAAAGCCAGCAAATCGTCGCCAATGGCAATCACGCTCGGTGCCCCGGCCTCGGGCGAAAGTTCCGGAATGGCCCGGGCGAGCAGCAGATTCGTCAGACTCAATTCTGCCGTCGACTGTTCGGGAAGAAAAAGTGTCGACTCGGAAGTCGACCGCAAAGCGTCGGCGTCGTGCGCAGGCTCTTGCTGCGGGGACGCAAACCCTTCGACCATGAAACCGGATTGCGGTGCCCTGTCCCGTGGTACGGCATTGGCCTCGGCGCCGGCATCGCTGCGCAACGCCGCTTGCGAACTCGAAGCGGCCGTACCGGATTCAGCCTGCCGAGCCAGATCTTCCTTGCCTGCGCGACGAAAGGCATCTGCGGCGAGAACAGACCTGCCCGAGCGCACATGTGCGTAGCCCAGATACGTCCAGGCCTGCTGATCGTCCGGGCGCAAACGTACTGCAATTTCCAGTTCGGCAGTTGCTTCGTCAACCCAGTCAAGCTTGAGCGCAATCAACCCGAGATTCATTCGAATTGCGGCGTCATCGGGAGCGGCCGCGGCCAACTTTTGGTACGCGTCTCGAGCCTCGGCAAATCGGCCCAACTTAAAGCGAATCAGCGCGAGCAACTTCAGGGCTCGCAGATCGCCCGGGGCGGCCGCGAGCGCGCGCAAGATCTCGCTTTCGGCCTCGTCGAAGTGACCACTTGTGACGAGGAAACCAACGCGCTGAAGATTTTCAGCGATGGAGGCAGGGTTGTGCATCACGGATTTTCTCCTACCGTCGCCCGACGATCCCCGGCCTGGCGGCGCACGTTTTCCTGGAACCGGGACAGGACTGTGGCCACATAAGACCGCGTGGTACGATAGGGTGGCATGCCCCCGTATTTCTCAACCGCGCCGGGTCCCGCGTGATAGCCAGAAATGACCTTGACGTGTTCGTCGGCAGAGCAGACAAAGCGCGCTCGGGATCCGGCACTTGAGGGTGGCACCGTTCTGCAAAAACGACGGGCCAGCACCTGCAAGTATCGGCTCCCGCCGAGGATGCTCTGACGCGGATCAAAGGGATCGGTGACACCCATCGATGCGGCCGTTTGCGGCATCAACTGCATGAGCCCCATCGCGCCGACACTTGAGACCACCTTCGGGTCATAGTCCGATTCGGTTTTGATGACGGCATGCACGAGTGCGACTGGGACCCCATAGTATTCGAGCGCTTCCTGAATGTGCTCTTCATAGCGCGAAAAGCGCTCGGGCGATCGATCCCGTGCCGGGATCCGATCGGTCACGCCGCGCAAGGCACGCGCCTTGCCCGGGCCGGTCTTGAACAGTACCTTCCAGCGTGATCCGACCGGGCTCACGTTGGTAAACTCGATAATACCGTCCGACCGTTCGCGAAACCAGAAGGCGTCGCTTTTCTTGTCCGTATCCGCCGACGTGTATCCCGAGGCGGCGGAAAGCTGCACAAAAGCGGCCAGTGTGAAAAGCGAGATGCGCATCGCAACCGGGTGAATCGAAAAATCCGACGGTTGACGGCGATGGTATCATGCGCAGAACGGATGAACGCCATCGAAACCGACTATCTGGTCCTTGGATCGGGCCTCGCTGGCCTCTATTTCGCGTTGCGCGCTTCGGAACACGGCAACGTCACCATCGTTACCAAACGCGCCCCAACGGAGGCCAACACGCAATATGCCCAGGGCGGCGTGGCGGCGGTATTGGGGGCCGACGACAGCCTCGCAATGCATATTGAGGACACCCTCCGGGTCGGAGACGGCCTGTGCCATTCCGATGCCGTCGAACTTTGCGTCCAGGAAGGACCGGCACACGTCAAGAACCTGGCCGATACGATGGGGGTTGCCTTCGATCGCGACACCGATGGTCAATTCGACCTCGGGCGCGAGGGAGGCCACAGCGCCCGAAGGGTCGCTCACGCTCGAGACATGACGGGTGCTGCAATCCAGTCCGCTCTGCTCGACCGCATTCGAGAACGACCCGATCGGATCACCTTGCTTTCGGATCACATGGGCATCGATCTGCTGACCACGGCCAAATACGGTGGTCCGAATCAAGTCTTCGGCGCATACCTCTACGACCAGCACACGGCCGAGGTCAAGACGGTGCATGCCCGGGCGGTCGTGCTTGCAACCGGAGGGGCCGGCAAGGCTTACCTCTACACGTCGAATCCCGATGTGGCAACGGGCGACGGCGTGGCGATGGCCTATCGCGTGGGCGCGCGCATCGCGAATATGGAATTTTTCCAGTTTCACCCGACCTGCCTCTATCACCCGTCGGCGAAGTCGTTCCTCATCAGCGAAGCCCTGAGGGGCGAAGGTGGCATCCTGCGCATGCGCGATGGGCGCGCCTTCATGCAAGAGTATCACAGCATGAAGGATCTGGCTCCGCGGGATGTCGTGGCGCGGGCAATCGATGCGGAACTCAAGCGCAGCGGCGACGATTGTGTTTTTCTCGACATGACGCATTTGCCCGCGGAATTTCTACTGGATCGCTTCCCCAACATTCACGAACGCTGCATGCAACTTGGCATCGATTTGCGTTCCACACCCATCCCGGTCGTTCCTGCAGCGCACTACAGTTGTGGTGGCGTGGCCGTCGAGGGGCACGGGCGCAGTTCGGTGAAAAACCTCTACGCCATCGGTGAAGTGGCGATGACGGGACTGCACGGCGCCTGTCGATTGGCCTCGAACTCCCTGCTGGAAGCCCTGGTCTACGCTGCGCGCGCGGCCGATGACGTTCGCCTGCTGCCGGCCGTCAGACCTCAACGAGCCGCGCCCTGGTTCTCCGGCGAAGCGCGATCCTCCGACGAGGCCGTCGTCGTGAGCCAAAGTTGGGACGAAATCCGGCGGCTCATGTGGAACTATGTCGGCATCGTGCGCTCCGATTCGCGTCTCAAACGCGCCGATCGGCGCCTCGATCTGATTCGGGGTGAGCTGCGCCAGTACTACTGGAACTACGTCATCACGGCTGACTTTCTCGAACTGCGCAACCTGGCACTCGTGTCACATTTGATCGTGGCCTGCGCCCTTCGTCGACCCGAATCGCGCGGTCTTCACTTCAACGTCGATCATCCAGAGCGCGATCCGAAGCTTGAAAAAGATACGATCGTGGCGCGCGGCGATGGACCCGACGTGAGCTAGACGCAGAGCCTTGACGCGAAAGCGGCGTCGGCAACGATGCGGGCATCAGGGGAACGGTGTTACGATGAAATCCTGTGGATAATCAACGCACGACCGTGACGACGCTGCTCTTGGTCAGTTCAGCGATGATGGGCTTGCCCCTCTTGGTTTTCGACTGGGCGCCTATCAACGACATGGGAGAGTACACCTTCTTGGTTGCGGCTCTCGCGCACTTTGGCCAACCGGATCTTTTCCCCGATTCGGTCTATCAACTGCGGTTGGGTGGTGCGAATCAGCTCATCTTCGCCGTTACTTATGTTCTCGGACTTGCATTTGACGCCGATCTCGCGGTCCGAATTCTCCTTGCGGCCGTCTTTGGGGCGACGCCGTGGGCTCTTGCCCATGCGGCACGAACCTTTGGGCGAACGCCTTTGGTTGGCGTTGTGTTGGCGCCACTCGCGTTGGGGTTCGCGTTCCGTTGGGGACTTTTGGCCTATTCGTTTTCGATGGTGCTGGTTCTTTTCACGTTGCGACCCCTCGAGCAATTCGCTGCGTCTCCGACATTTAGGCGTGCTGCGGTGGTCACTTTCGCAATGATCGCATGCACCCTGGCTCACAGTTCGGCCGTTGTGATTTTAGGGATCGTTGCACTGCCGCATGTGCT
>JAWXBF010000342.1:0-8475 GCA_034439895.1 Deltaproteobacteria bacterium | reverse complement strand
GCGAGGGTGGGGTGGAGCGGCGGGTGTTGCTGGACGGCATCGAGGAGATAGCGGAGTACGATGCGGTGGGTGCGGGGGCGCGGGTGGCGCGGTACGACCATGATGTGACGCGGGTGGATGCGCTGCTGGCGCAGGTGGCCGGCGTGGGCGCGGGTGTGAGTAAGGTGCATCTGTGGACGGATGCGCTGGGCAGCGTGTACGGGCTGCGGGATAGCAGCGGCAACCTGCAAGCGCAGTATTCGTATGACGTTTACGGTGCGCGCACCGGCGGCGGCGAGACGCCATGGGGTTTTACGGGGAGAACGGCGGATGGGACGACGGGGTTGCAGTACAGTCGGCAAAGGTATTTGGATTCCTCAACCGGGAGATGGACGCAGAAAGACTCGGATTCTCAGTACACGGATGGTTTCAATCGGTACTTCTACGTCAAGGAGAACCCTGTCGGGCGCATTGACCCATCCGGAACAGTTTCAGCGTTCCTGACGACGGGCGGGTCGGGCGAAGATGCCTGCGAGGGTCTATCAGAGCCGTCTTTGCACCCGGGTATTGCTACCGCGAACCGGGACATCATCATCACTGAAGCTAGTGGTGCTGAGGTAGTAATCCGCGGTGACATCCTTCTGAAGGACGGGACGGTCTCTACCAACTGGGAGGCAAAGTTCACGTTCAATGACGACAAATTCAGCACGATTGCCGCGTTCAAATGTAAGTGCGATTCCCCGTCGCAAAAATGTGCAGAATTTCGCGACGGTCTTTCTGACCGCTTCGAGGAGAATGGAAAGGCGTTTGGTCTTGGAGTAGCGACTTTGAATTTCCCGAAGGTAAAAGAGTGCAATCTCGGAAAGTCATTCGCCGAGAATGTTGCCTCAACCATCTTCCACGAATGGGTGCATTTCTCGGTCTTCAACCAGACGCCTACCAAGGGGAGAGTGAAGATGTCGTGGGAAGGGGCGCCTTCGGGGGGTTATCGCAGCATAGATGAATGGGTCGCGCGCGCCATGGAAAACCGTGTGTACGGCAGTTCAACCGCGAGGGACTACGATTGACGCTCCTGAGAGGATATTTCGACATTCTCTTGCTTGGATTCCTAGCGGCTCCATCGTCGTGGTCGTGTGCCAATAGTGTGGGTCAGGAAGCGTCTGCGGTAGGCGTAAACGACACCGCCCGGCACTGGCACATCGCGTTTTTCATCCAAAAACCGGGAGCGCCATCCAACGCGGGAGCACGCATCGAAGAAATTAACGATTCGAGTAAGGCCAGTCAGTGTCCGCCAAATCCGAGTCCCGACTTCCTTGTTCGCTTGAGGGTGACCAATGGAAGGCTGAAAGCGAATTGCGAGAAGAACAATTTTGAAACTGGGGTAGCGCCCCCGAGCAGTGCGGATGCGAAACCCGTCGAGCCTTCAAGGGCGGGATGCCAATGCTTGGTTCAAAGACTTTCTGGTACTGAGTTCAAACTTGTTCCCGAGGGCAGTGAGTATCTTCTTTGGTACAGCAGTTGGTAGTTCGCGCGCTGGGCATTGTGTACGGCTTGAGCGATTCTACTGGGGAAGTGGACCCCGAAATTCGGACCTGTCAACGGCGGGCAACATCCGTGCGAATCCGTGCGTGAAGGCCTGAAAGCGTAGCGCAGCCCGAGGGGAAGTGAGCTTTTTTGCGGCGTCGTTCCAGTGCCCGCACGTGGCGGCGCAACTTCACTCGAAGCACCGGTGATCCGCGGCTCAGCCGGATTTCTTGGCACGCAGCAGGTCGGCAAAGGTGCCGAGGGAGCCTGACGCGTGCCGGACGGCCGCCGCACCTTCGGCGTCCACCACATCTTCGCGTTCACGCAGGGCAAGTCCAATCCGGCGCCGCGCCGGCTCGATTTGCAGGATGAACACATCAACCTCTGCGCCGCTCTTGATGCCCTCCTTGGCGTGGCGCAGCGGCTGCTTTCCGTCGCCGAGTTCGCCGATGTGAATCAGCCCCTCGATTCCCGGCGCGAGCTCGGCGAAAGCGCCGAAGGATTCAAGGCGTGTGACCCGGGCGCGCACCTTCGTCCCCACCGGGAATTTCGTCACCGCCGATTGCCAGGGGTCGTCGGTCAACGATTTGAGCGATAGGCTGATCTTTTCCGGGTGCCGCCGATCATCGGTCTGTTCGATCCGTAGCACCTGCACTGAAACTTCTTGCCCCACTTGCAAGACGTCCTCGGGACGAACGCCACGCGAGAACGAAATCTCCGACGCTGGCAAGAGCCCGTCGAGGCCACCCAGATCAATGAAGGCGCCAAATTCGCGCAACGATGACACCACCCCGGGCAGAATCGCTCCAATCACCAATTTTTCACGGGTCGCGACCGCGCGCCGTTGGTTGTCTTCCTCGAGCAGCGCACGGCGGCTCACGATCAGATTGGGCCCCCGATCGTCGGTCTCGTACTTGGTGATCTTGAACGACAGCTTGCGCCCGATAAAGGCCGATGTGTCGTCCACCTGACGGCCGTCGAGTTGCGAGACCGGACAGAACGCGCGTAACCCCGCGACGCTTACGTCAACGCCGCCCTTGTTGGCACCCGTTACCGTGCCCTCGATTGGAAGTCCCAGCTTGAAGGCCTGCTCCAGCTCGGCAGTTCCGCTGGTTCCTTTGCGCATCGAGCGACGCAGGTACACCACGTCGCGCTTCTCTCCCAGCGCACTCACGCGCGCTTCGATGATGTCGCCTTCGTTCGCCACCAGGTTGCCGTCTGGGCCGCACAGTTCCACGCGATCCAGCACGCCTTCGAGCGGCGTGCCCTCGATAACCAGGAAGACCATGGATGTGCCGATATTTTTGACGCGGGCCTTGACCAGATCGCCTACCTTCACGCGCACCCGGCCACCGCTCTTCTGCTGGCGCTCCGATTGAGCGAATAGCGCGGCGAAGGAATCCCCTTCGCCCGCAGCGGCAGCGGGTTGATCGTCTGCGTTTGGATCGGAAGATTCAGAGGCCATGGGACCAAGACCTTTGCCTGACCCAAGCGCCCTCGTCAACTCTCCGTCAGTACCGCGATCATGCCGCCATTCTCGCCTGGGCTATCAGTTCAGGAATTGTGCTCTTTGTATCCATCGAGTTTTGACGCGGACGGACGCTCCGCAGGACGGACTACCGGCGATTCGCGCCGAGCGAGCCGGTGTTGGTCGGTACTTTTCCGGATGGATCGCCCATCGAGTACACCACGCGGGTCGAGGCAATGCGATCGTGCAATGCCTTTCGATCTTCGCTGCCAATGGCGATCGCAAAGCCAGCCAGCCAAGCTATGCCAACAATGATGTTGGGTACGAGCAACTGACTTAACACCGGCGAGAGTACCTCTTTCATGACGGGCAAATCACCGCCGACTGCTTCTGAAACGGCAGACATATCACTCACTTCGCCGACTTGAAACGCGACCATCGCGGCGGCCAACAGCGGTCCCCAAAGTTGGACCACGAATCGGATGAGGATGCGCGGAAGGCTGAGGGCGTGATGGGCTCCCTGTAGCCGCAGGTTCATTGCACGTTTTCCGATCGTGGCGCCCCAGAAAAAGTGGGAGAAAACGTAGTACAGAAAATACATCACGATAACGGCCCAGGCGGCCGTCTCCTTGGTCAAATACATTTTCTCGAAGGCCAGTTGGCTCACGCCACCTATCAACGCCAGATCCACCGCCCAGGCGAATCCACGGGCTGCGACGCCACCTGGGTTTACGATGGTCGGTCGGCAGTGCGTCAGACGATCGAGCAGATCCTCGTAGGTATGCGGACGTTTGAGCGGATCCGCGTCCATCATTTCCATGATCAGCTGACGCAGGCGCCACGGCGCTTTCTCCGGGGGCAACGGAGGCCGCAAGCCGACCTGGTGTTGCCGGAAAAGTTCGGGCAACGAATCGGCATCAAACGGAACCCGACCCATCAACAGCTCCCAGAACATGATCCCGAGCGCGTATATGTCGCTGCGGTGGTCGGGTACGCGACCTTCAATGAGTTCGGGCGAGGCGTATCTCGGCGTTCCCATGAAGTGTTGCTCGCTCTGGCCAATCGGTGCGGCGAGGCCAAAGTCGGTGACTTTGATTTCCATCGCATTCGAGCGGTACTGGCGACCTCGACTCATGATGATGTTCGATGGCTTTACGTCGCGGTGGGAGAAGCGCTTCAGGTGTGCGTGCATCAAGGCGCGCGCAGTCTGAATGACGATCTCAAGCGCCTCTTTCCAGGGAAGGGCGCCGTGTTTCTCCAGATACTGGCCAAGGGTGATGCCGTCCACCCACTCCATGGCGAAGTAGGGCGCGCCTTGATACTCACCGATGTAGTAGACGCTTACGACGTGCGGATGCTGAATGCGTGCCTGCGCCCGGGCCTCTTGAATGAGACGATTGGTCAGCTCTTCTTGACCGGCGTATTCCTGGCGAAGCAGTTTCAGCGCCACCGGGCGATCAAGGCTCATGTCGTGCGCGATATAGACGCGACCCATCCCACCTTCACCCGCCAGACCGCGGATCTCGAAATGGTCGATGTTGGTGTTGATCAGCGGATCGTTTTCGGGCTGTCGATCCGGATCGATCCTCGGTACGTCCGCTGTATACGCAGTACGCTCCATGGGGCTGGGCGTTTGAGCGGGTGGAGGGGTGTTGGTGCGCAACCGGCTGGCAGTTGTCGTCGCCACCGTCTCGCTCAACGCCTCCGTCTTTGACCAGGACGGCACGGCCCGAATCATACACCTCTTTTTCGACGTATAAACTGTTCTGGATGTCAAAGCGGCGGTCGGACCCTCAAAGCGATGCGACCGCGCCTCCACCCGCGGCCCCCACTCCGGAAAGCGGCCATGATGGCGCAAAAGAATCGTCATGGCGCTTACAAAGCCCAAGAAGGCGCCTTGTCAGCACCCTGTTGCTTGCGATGTCCGTTCCCGCAACGGTGACTTTGGCGGCCTTCGGTTTCTTTGCCCACGAAGTCGCCCGTGGCGCGCTCGAAGACGAGCTGGGCCGGCGCCTTGCGGCGGCCGCGACCGGGGCCGCGGAGCAGCTTTTGCCCGAGCAGATCCAGTCGATTGGTCCCGGTGACGAAAACTCTCGGACCTATGCCAGCATTATGGGCAGGCTCGGGAATGCTGCGGGGCGTTTTGGGGTTCGGCGGTTTTTGGTGCTTGCGGCCGATGGCACGGCGAGAGGTGATACGATTGGTCGCGTCGCACTTGGCGCCATGGCGCACGAACTGGCCGCCGACAAGGACGAATTCGATCGCGCGATGTCCGGGCGTGCGGGTGCCTCGACGCTTTTCAGGGGCAACGATGGCGTTTTGTACAAGCGAGGCTACGCACCCATTGGTCAACTTGAAGGCGCCGGTCCAGGCATCGCAGGGGTGGTGGTTGCGGAAGGCGCTGCGGATTTCTATTTGCCGTTGTCTCGTTTTCGGCGCTGGTTGCTGGGTTGGGGGGCATTTGCGCTTTTTCTGCTTGCGGGGTTCACCCTGTGGATTGCCCGCCGGATCACGGGCCCGATATCTCGATTGGCGGATGCCGCATCGCGGATCGGCACGGGTGATCTGGTCAACCGAGTTCCGGTTGAAACGCAGGACGAAATCGGTTTGCTTGCAGCCCGCCTTGACGATATGCGCGCTGCCTTGCAAGCCCGAGATGAACGCGCCCAGATGATGCTGGCCGGGATAGCCCACGAAGTCCGCAATCCACTCGGTGGTCTTGAACTGTTCGCGGGGTTATTGCGAGAGGCGCTTTCGGATCAACCCGAACGTTTGCGTGAGGTCGCCCGAATCGATCGCGAAGTTGCCTATCTGAAAGCGGTGGTGGATCAATTCCTCGACTATGCGCGGAGGCCGATCCTGGAGCGAAGCGCCGTGGACATGGGTCAGTTGTTGTTCGAGGTGCGCGATGTTGCGGGCGCAGATGGTCCGCCCGTGGTCGTGCTCGACGTGGAAAGCGTTCGCGGCATGAAAATTGAAGTGGATGCGGGTCAGATGCGGAGGGCGCTCATCAATCTGGTTCGCAACGCACGGACGGCCGCGGGCAACCAGGGATTGGTTGTGGTTGCAGCCAGTTTTGACCGAGAACGCGGCGGTCAGGGCTTTGCCATCGAGGTGCGCGACAGTGGCCCGGGTGTTGAAGCGACGGATCGCGAAAAGATCTTTCAACCGTTTTTCACGACGCGAGAGAAGGGGACCGGACTCGGGCTCGCCTTTGTGCGTGATATCGTGCGGGACCACGGGGGCCGTGTCGAAGTGGACAAAGCCCGCGAGGGTGGCGCCTGTTTTCGGCTTTTCATTTGAACGTGGGGAGGCAATTTGAGCCGCATTCTGATCATCGATGACAATGAGACCATGCGCGAGGGCATGGCCGCAACCGTGCGGCGAATGGGGCACGAGGTTGTCATTGCAAGCAGTGGAACCGAGGGCCTGTCGCTCTTTCGCAGCGGTGGCGCCGACTTCGTGGTGACCGATTTGAAAATGGAAGGCCTCGGTGGCATCGGCGTCTTGCAGGCCGTGCGCGAACTGGATCCCAAGGTTCCAACCATGATTGTCACCGCGTTCGGCAGCGTTGAAACGGCGGTCGAGGCGATGCGGCTCGGCGCGCTGGATTTCATTCAGAAACCGTTTTCGCCGGAAGTACTACGGTTAAAAGTGCAGCGCGCGCTTGAGATTGGCCAGGATCGTCGGGCCCGGTATCGGGCGGAAGCCGAGGTCGAAGCGCTGCGTGCCGATGCCGCCGTTCCCTACGGACTCGGAGACATGGTGGGGCAGAGCGCAGGGATGCAGAAGGTCTTTGCGTTGATCGATCGCGTGGCGCCTTCGGACATCACGGTTCACATTCACGGAGAATCTGGCACCGGCAAGGAACTCGTCGCGAGAGCCCTGCATTTGCGGTCGAAACGCGCCGACAGACCTTTCGTCAAAGTGAACTGTGGTGCATTGGCCGAGACGCTTCTCGAATCGGAATTGTTTGGTCACGAAAAGGGTGCGTTCACGGGTGCCATTCGGCGAAAGATTGGGCGATTCGAGCTTGCCGATACGGGGACCTTGTTCCTTGATGAAGTGGGAGACATGTCTGCGGGCCTGCAAGTGAAGCTCTTGCGGGTGTTACAGGAAAAGTCGTTCGAGAGGGTGGGGGGCGAAGATCCCGTTCACGTGGATGTCCGGGTCATTTCTGCGACCCACCGCAATCTGAAAACCCTTGTGGAAACGGGGCAATTTCGAGAGGACCTGTTCTATCGAATGCACGTCGTGACCTGCGACGTGCCCCCTTTGCGTGACCGGCGTGAGGATATTCCGCTGCTGTGCGACCACTTTCTGAGATCGCTAGGGCCCCGCATCAACCCATCCGTCGTGCGAATCGACGACAACGTCCTGGCGCGTTTGACAGCCCATGCCTGGCCCGGCAACGTGCGTGAGTTGCAAAACGTCATGGAGCAGGCGCTCGTATTTGCGGACGGGGATCGGATTTCGATGGGCGCTTTGCCAGCCTTTCTGCACGATGGGACGGCGTCGGGCGGATTGTCGATTCCGGCCGGCGAGATGAGCCTTCCCGAAATTCTCGAAGACCTCGAGCGGCAACTCATCGCGCGCGCCTACGACAAGACCGGGGGCGTCAAGACCGAAACCGCGCGTCTCCTGGGGATCAAAACCAGTGCGCTTTATTAC
This sequence comes from Deltaproteobacteria bacterium, assembly GCA_034439895.1. GTDB lineage: Bacteria > Myxococcota_A > Polyangia > Fen-1088 > Fen-1088 > JAWXBF01. The sequence goes on along the minus strand of JAWXBF010000342.1, from coordinate 833 downwards.
AAGCTCGAAAAATACAGAATCGGGGAGATTGCCGGTCGTGAAGCAGGTGATCGCCCCGCGGACTCGCCGGAGCGAGGGGAATCGGGTTCCGACGATTCCTGACACGGGCGCGATCCATCCCGCGACGGATTCCCGATCCTGCGCTACTCTGGCCGACCCGCATTGGCGCGCCCATGAAAAAAGGCCCCCTGGCAGCACTCTTTCTGACCGTGTTTCTGGACCTCTTGGGGTTCGGCCTGGTGGTGCCCTTTTTACCGGGTGTGGCCCGCGATTTGGGCGCAAGCGACCTTGGCGCCACGCTGCTCGGCACGGCCTATTCGCTGATGCAGTTTCTGTTCATTCCGCTTTGGGGCCGACTGTCGGACCGGGTGGGACGACGACCGGTGTTGCTCATCTCGATTGCGGCGACCGCCGGGTCGATGGTGTTGCTGGGATTTGCGGCCACGCTGCCGCTCTTGTTTGCGGCCCGCCTGCTCGGTGGGGCGGCCACGGCGAACCTTGCGGTGGCACAGGCTTATATCGCGGACGTGACCACGCCCGAGACGCGTGCGCGTGGCATGGCGCTCATTGGTGTTGCGTTTGGTGTCGGCTTCGTCATTGGGCCGCTCGTCGGTGGCGAACTGGGACGGGTGGTGATGTTTGGCCGCGAAGGACCGCTCGCGGCCTTTGTGGCGGCGGGTCTATCGCTTGTTAATCTTGTCTGGGCCTTTTTCGGATTGCCCGAATCGTTGCCACCAAAGGAAGCACGCACGGAGGCAAGCGCTGCGTTCAAACGGCGACGGGGTCCGATCGATCGCGAGAGCTTCCGCATCCTCGGTCTCGTACCTGGGCTT
>JAWXBF010000341.1:0-21468 GCA_034439895.1 Deltaproteobacteria bacterium | reverse complement strand
GTTAGATCTTCTGTAGTTCGAGGCGGCTGCCGCGTGCGGCCACAAGCTGCGACAGCGACAAGATACCGCGGCGTTGCATCGTGGCCATCAAATCGTACAGGCGGTGCAACCATCCGTCGTCAACGCGCCCATCCCGGAATCGCCTGGCGTATCCAAAAGGATTCGGGGGCAGTGACGCGAGATGCGCGCCCTCAATCGGCGCGAGGCGCAGCGCAGGTTTGCCAAAATAGCGTTGCGAAGCCTGCGCGATGCCACGGATGTGTGGCCCCAGATCGATGACGTTCAAGTAGAGCTCAAGCACTCGGCGCTTCGGCAAAAGGCGGTCCAGTCGCCAGGTCAAAACCGTCTCGGATATTTTGCGCGATAGGGTGCGCTCGTGCGACAGAAACAGGTTCTTGGCGAGCTGTTGCGTGATGGTGCTCGCGCCACGCTGTAGCCGTCCGCGTTCCAGGTTGTAGGCGAGCGCGCGCCGGATCATTTCAACCTGAAAGCCATTGTGGGTGAAGAACGCATTGTCCTCGGCGCTGAGGAATGCGCCAATCACGTGTGACGGAATCTTTCCAAGCGGTGTGAAGTCGGGGTGATCGGTGCCAACCGGTACATCGGGCCGACCCTCAAGTTGTCCGGCGCCGCCGGTTTCCAATACCAACCGGCTGCGCGCGATCACGTCGGGCTCTGCCAGGACACTGCACAACTTTGGCAGTTGGATGTCGAGGCCAACTTCTTCCCAGTCACTTGAATCAAATCCAACCGCAACATGGAAGGCGAGTTTGCCACCCAGTTGCATGCCCGCAAGCGCCTCGCGGACGGGCGCAGGTTGCGCGTCAAGGAGCGCGTCGCAAGCGACACCGCCGTTGGGGCTCACCAAGGTCAGCTTGCCGCGGGCTGCAGCCGAGAAATCCGTCTCGCCCGAAAGGTTAAACGGGATCGCCAGGAAACGGCCTTCGCTTTGCTCGAAGCGAATCTGTTGCGTGGCGCGATCGGCGATGCCCATCAAGCGCAACACAAAAGGGACACGCTTCCAGCCCATTGGATCGATGGACGGGTGTCGCAGATCGACGCCCGACGTTTGAACATTCAGGGCGAAGGGAATTTCCGTCGTGTTGAAGAGGATCCGCGCGGTCAGATCGGCATCCACCGTGCTTTCTCTGACCCCGACACCACGCGGTTCAAAGATTGGGCTCATGCCGGCGAGGGAAAGTTCCGTCGTGCGCGCCTCAAGCTGCAAACCGACGTCGTCGGCCGTCAGCGCAATCGAGACCCGATCGTGAATTCGAGCTTCGGGGGTCGTTAATCCCAGGATCCAACCCTCCGCCGTGTGTTTGCCATCGAGGGCGAGTTCGGTCACAAACGGTGGACCCCCTGGAATCGACAACGAACCGTCCTTGCCGGTGAGCATCATGGCACGGACGGCGGCGTCCCGAACGCCAGGTCGAGGGGTTTCAAACTGCACCATCGGCATGCGCGCCGTCACCACCTTCTCGATCTCGATAACAAGGTCGGTGATCGTTGCCGTGGCGGAGTTGGCGCCAAGCGAGGCTTCAAAGGCGTGCGCGCGAATTTGTGCTCGACGGCCACCCGGCAGTGCAATCGCACCCTGTAAACGGCCGTTTCGAATGTCGACAAGCAAGGGCCGTGACTCGTTTCTGCGCGCAACCGGCTGCGCTCGCCGAGCCACGGCGTTTTGGATGGCGCTGCCGCGAATGTTGTCAGCGCTCGATGCCGCGAATATCCGCACGTCTACGCCGTCGAGCACCACCTTTTCGGGTCGCGTCCAACTTCCGTTGCCGACGTGTCCTTCGAGTGATCGGACGAATGCGAGCGGCTCGCGTTCGAACGGCGCTTTGCCATAAACCGTTACGTCGTACGCACGAAATCCGCTCGGTGTCGGTACGAGGCGTCCGATGGCGACGGCGTGGCCAAGGCGGGCTTCCACGCGTGCCACGATTGCCGGTCGGATCCAGGCCGACCAAAGGCCAAATACCAGCGCTCCGAATCCCAGCATTGCACCGGGGAGCCAGATGCTCTTTTTTTGGCGCCTGTCAAGGGCTGGAAAACGGATCGCCACCACGGTCATCAATCGGCGGATTCCGCGCGAAATTGACCGGTGCATGTTCAAGCCCCTAATGGGCCCTGGCAAGGACACTTCGGCGGCGGTCTGGACCCGCGAACTCGACCTGGGCGTCGCGACGGGAATCCTTGTGGCTGGCGGTGTGCAAACGCGCACCGTCAATCAGTTTGCCGACCAGCTTCGGCATGGACATTCCGGCTGCAGCTGCCGATCGAACCAGCAAGGAGGCGGGCGTGATGACCGGCGCCACGTCGATGTCGCGCAAGATTTCGTTGCCGTTTTCGTTGACCTGAACGGTGACGTTGGCAGCACCCGAACAACCCAGCGCTTCATAAGCAAGCATCGCCATGCGCAACACGGAACGAATGCGCTCCTTCGGCAAGCGTACAGGTCCCGGCACCGCCGTGCGACCCTCGGTAGCGGTTCGTTTGGAGAGCTTTTTGGGCAAGGTCGGAGCGAGATCGATCGGTGCGAGCGGCTGACCATCGATCACCGCGATTCCCACGAGTTTGCCGGGGACAAATCGTTCAATGAGCACTTCGTCACCGACGTGCATGGCCTGGTCGACGGACGCTTCCAGGTCGAGCTCGTCGTGCGCGAGGTACGAGATTGGGTTCTGGTCGATCGCACCCTGACCCGCGACCGCCGCACGAACGGGCCGGACGAGGACTGGAAATCCGAAGCTGCCGTGTCGGTCGAGCAGCCGTTCGTCGCCCGAGGCGTCAAAGATGTATCCCGCGGCGGTGGGCAGGTTGTGCAGGCGCCACACTTCTTTGGTCTTGACGCGGTTGCCACCGAGCGAGGCCGCGAGTACGCCACTGCCTGTGTAGGGGATGCCGATGAGCTCGAGGAACCCTTGTACGCATCCATCGCCGCCGTGCCGACCCTGGAGCGCGATGATCGCCCGGTCGATTCGCGCCTGGCGGACCATCAGATCAAGATCGCCATCTACAAACAACGGCGCCGACTCGAAACCACGGGCTCCAAGGGCGGGGATGATCGATTCGGCCTGACGCAGGCCCAGCTCCCGCTCGCCCGGCCGACCACTCAAGAGGATTCCGATGCGCTGGATGCGGTCCATGTCCTATCTTGGGTACCCCCGCCTTGCATCCCCGTCAAAAAACCCACCACGGAAGTGCTTCTGATTCTGCCTCCTCCGGTTTCTTTGTGGTAAAGACCGATTCTCATGACGTTTTTAGAGGCTGCCCTCGTGGTTCTCCGCAGGGAAGGAAAGCCGCTTCACTACAAGGACATCGCGGATCGGGCCGTGGCAAAGGGGTTGCTCACCATGGTGGGCCGTACCCCTGCGATCACAATGCAAACCCAGCTCCAATCAGCGATTAACAAATCACCTGGGAATCCATTTGTGCGGGCCAAACCCGGATTTTTTGGATTGCTTCGTTATCCGCAGCTGTCCCCCGACGAGCTTTCTGCGTTTGACGATCTGGGCAAACCATCTTCGGGCGGGGGAGCTCCCCGGGTTGAAGCGGAGCCCACGGAACCACGGAATGTCGAAAGTCGTCCCGTTGTCGCTGGCGTTGCCGACCGTGGCGCGAGTGATGGCCGAGGTGGCCGGAGCCGCAGGCGAGGTCGGCGAGGTCGCGGTGGCAGCGATCGGCCCGAGGAAGCAGAAGATTTAAACGCAAGCAATGCTGGAGGATCCGATTTGGACGAGCGCGATTTGCCAGAAGGCGAAAGCAACGAGACATCGGTTGCGGAGGGGATGAAGGCGCCCGCGATGGCGGCGGCTTCGATTCGCCCTCCATCAGAAAGCCTGGATGGCGAGGACGCCGAGCTCGCGGGTGACGAAGGTCCCGAAGGCGAAGAGGGCGAAGGTCCCGAAGGCGTTGAAGTGGGCGAGGGTGATGGTCTCGGAGCGCGGCGTAAGCGGCGCCGACGTCGTCGGAGGCGGGGTGGCGAACTTGGACTGCGCGAAGGTGGTGGCGAACTCGGTGCAGAAGTTGTCCGCGAGGAATACGACGGACCACCGGCTCATTTCGACGCAGCGGCGGAGGGCGGCGAGTTCTCGGGTGAAAACCAGTCAGCACGTCCGTCGGCTGAGTCCGAAGGTGATTCTGATGGCGGAGACGAAGGCGGACCCTCAGCGCCTGAGGGTGAGTCTCGTCGGATCCTGGCACCGCTCGACGCGGCCATTGAAATCCTCACGGCGCAAGCTCCGGGTCGGGGCGTGCACGTACGGCAAATAGCCGAAGCAGCGGTTCGCCGTCGCTTGATTCACGGTGAATCCCACGAGGCCTGGCGTGTCGTGCGCGCTGCCCTAGCGGCAGAGCCTCGCGAACGTCTGCGCAACGGACAACGACCTCGCATTCGAGCTGCCGGTAGCGGTTTGTTCGCACTTGCGCGTCGCCCTGCAGACATGGATCTCGAACGCGCAGAACAGGTCTTCGGTGAAGCGCGCCGGGCACTCCGTGAACGCACGCTGGCGTCGCTTGAACAGCGACTTGGCGAGCTTTCATCGGGCGCATTTGAGGCGATTGCCCGCGTGCTGCTCCAGCGCGAAGGCTTTGGCCCCGCGACTTTCGTCAAACGTGTCGAAGGAACCGTTTATGTCGAGGCATCGCGTGGTCGCGGCTTCAAGCCGTCTCGCTGCCTGATTGGTTTGCGCGGTTCCAACTCGGCAGCAGGCCGCCGTTCCATCGGCGAACTGAGGGCCGGCGTGCGAGCCCGCGGACTCGACGAGGGCGTGTTGTTGCTTGCAGGCCGATTGGCCGAAGACGGCATCAACGAGTGGAAGCAGCCCGGACCACCCGTTGAGGTTGTCGACGGGCCCGCACTCGCGGATGTGTGTGTGCGCCACGGAATCGGCGTGCACAATGCCAACGTCAGTGTCGATTTCGTCGATGCCGATTTCTTTGCAGAACTCGCCGAAGGCTAAGCACTTCGACGTTCGTTGGTTGGGGCGGGTGGATTTTGGTCCAACCGCCCTGTTGCAGGAACAATTGCGGCAAGGGGTGCAGCGTGGCGATACGCGTGAGACCCTGCTGTTGTGCGAACACGAGACCGTCATCACGATGGGTCGATCGGCGCGGGCCGAAAACGTGCTCTTGTCGCGTGAACAGCTGGCGGAACGTAACGTGACGCTCTTGCCCGCTTCTCGGGGCGGCGACGTAACGTATCACGGACCTGGGCAGCTGGTGGGCTATCCCATATTCAAGCTGCGTAAGGGCGTGGTTGATCACCTGGAACGGATGGCGGCGGCATTGCTGGTCGTCCTGGCGGAGATAGGCGTGGCAGCGCGCTGGCGGCGCGATGTGCCGGGGTTGTGGGTTGGGGGCTCGAAGATTTGCGCCTTCGGCGTTCACGTCCAAAAGCGGGTTTCGATTCACGGATTTGCCCTCAACCTCTCGGTCCCACTCGATGCCTTTTCAACCATCGTGCCTTGCGGGCTTTGCGATAGCACTGTGACGTCGGTAAAGACGCTGACCGGCAAGGACGTTGCGGCGGAATCACTGGTTGCGGTCGTGGCGGCCAGCTTCGATTCCATGTTCGCTTTGGATTCTGTAATACGGTTGGATGAATGAACCAGAGCCGTCGATGGGTCGGAGTGACGTTGCTATGCCTCGGCGTAGGCTGTCGATCGCGCGATTCGGCTCCGTCCGAACCGGAAGAGGTTGTTCCCCGTTTGGGAACCGTTGTGGTACGAAACGGCAGCAACACATTGCCCGTCGCGGGTCTGCGCCCGGATGCGTTGACGGAAAAGGCCCGGGCTCAGTTGGCCGCCTCCGGGGTGTTTCAACCCGAAGCGAACACGGCAGCACCCCGTGCCAACTTCGCGATCGCGCTTCTGGTCGAGATCGGCCCCGGTGAAGATGCTGCCCTCCGAGCGGTCGCCGCGGCCGAGCTGAAGGTGACCGTGTCGCCTCCAACACCTGCGGCTAGCCGATTCCTCGAAAACGTGGAAGCCGCGGCCGACGCGCCGATGCCCTCACCTGAGTCCGGCGCAACCGCGGCGGCCTCACGCGTCGAGGCCTTCTCGGATCGGTTGCTCGACGATCTTCTCCGTGACTACATTGGCCGGGTTCGGCTCGGCCGGGCCAAGGACGATGCGGTGCTGGCCGCACTTGGCAGCCCCATTTCCGATGTTCGCGAGGAGGCAGCCCGAATTTCGGGCGAGCGAAAGTTGAAGGCCGGCGCCGACCGGCTGTTGGTGCTGCTTTCGGACCCGGAAGAGCGGGTGAGGGATGCATCCCTCGGCGCACTCATCATCCTCCGAGAACGGCGTGCGGTGGCCGAGCTCGGCAAGACCCGGTCGATGCGGGATGCCCGGGAGATGGCCAAGATTCTCGAAGCAATATCCGTCCTGGGGGGTCCGGAGGCCGTGTCGTATCTGGAATTCGTTGTCGACGCACACCCGGACGCCACGATTCAGGCTCTCGCCCGGGAGGCGCTCGCTAGAACGCGCCGAACAAAATGACAACTAAATTATAAAAGTTCACAAACACAAGTGTTTACAACATGATACGATAGTCAAAGATGGACAACTTAGTTGTCGGCTTGGTTCCGAGCCGATATCGCGTGACGGACCGCCTCGCAATGCGTGGTGCGACCGAGATCTATGCCGCCATCGATTCCGACTCTGGGCTAGAGGTTGTGCTCAAGGTATCGCCCGCAGAGGAGGGGATGGCACTGGGTGAATACCAGTTTCTTCGACGCCTCGAACATCCGGCGCTCGAACGGGTTGTCGATGTCGGTCGAATGCCTTTGAGCGGAAGTTACCTGGTTGCGGTTCGGGCAAAAGGAACACCTCTGTCCCAGCTTCGTGTTGCGGATCAGGCCATCTGGAAGCGAATCGGATGGGAACTCTGCAACGCCGTGGCTTATCTGCACGCGCGCGGCATCGTCCATGGTGATGTGAATCCGTCGAATGTGATCGTGACCGACGAAGGTCGCGTGACGCTTATCGACCTGGGACTCGCGACGAGGATGCGCGATAAAGAGGAAGTTGAGGCGGACGGGGCGACCGGTCAGGGTTTTTCTGGAACACCTGGCTACGCCGCGCCGGAAGCGTTGCTTGGAGTCCAAAGCGAACGCGCTGATCTGTTCGGACTTGGAGCCACTCTGTTTTTTGCATGGGCTGGCCACGGTCCGTTCGGCGAGGGCCGAGATGCTGTGGTACGAATGTTGCGCGAACCCGCGCCTTCGATCGAAAAGGTCGCGGCGCCGTTGCCTTCGGGATGGAACGAGCTCATCGCCGAGCTATTGGCATCCGAGTCCGCCAAACGACCGGTTGGTGCGCGAGAGGTTCTGGCTCGCATGGCTCGCCTTCCCCCCGATTCGGATGACGACACCGTCCTGCGAAGCGCACTGGCGGTTCCGCAACCGGCCGGTGATCCGTTGGCCGGCATTGTCGTGGGACGTTCGGTTGCCGAAATGACGCTGGTCGCACTGGTCGGAACGATGTTGTCGCCGGATGCACGTATTGCCACGCCGGTCGCGGTTGTGTGCGGCGATCCGGGTTCCGGTCGGCGAACGTTGTTGCGCCGGGTGATGGATGAGGTTCGTATTGCGGGTTTCACGGGCTCGGTGCCAACCCTCGAGTGGGTTGTGGATCGGACGCCGGATCTGGGCCGGACCGATCTTCTCGCTGACCGCGCGGGCCTCGATCCGCGGGCGGCCGCAGCCAGACAGCGGTGGTTGACCGATCTCGAAACGGTGCGGGATCGGACGGGTCGCCCCGTCTGCGTTGTTTTTCTTGAAACACCCGCTTCCGAGCAACGGGCTTGCATGGCACTTTGTAATACGTTACGCCCCGCCGGGATCGTACTGTTGGGTACCGATACCGAGCCCTCGTTGCTTGAAGGAAGCCTGTCGTTGTCATTGCTGCCACTGTCTGGCGAGGACGTGGCCTTGCTCGCACGGCAAGCGACAGGGGTTGCACCAACGGCCGACTGGATTGCGGGATGCTTGCAAGCCACCGGGGGTCTCGCCGAGGTGGTAGCCTTGCTGGTTCGAGACTGGATCCTGTCAAGCAGCCGTCCCGTGGCATTTACCGCAGGGGCAGTGGGCTCCGATCTGGACGGGGTGTTACGGCGTAACTTTGGAATGCTGGCCGTTGCCGAACAACGGCGGGTTCTTTGCGCCGCGCTTCTACCCGAGGGCGTCGATGCTCTGGGAGCGGACGTCCTCTCCGTCTCCGGTTGGCTGGTGGCGGATGGCCACAACCGGCACCGAATGCTGTCACCGCGGCACGCCCAGGCGGCGATCGATTGCGGATCGGCTGTGGTGTTGGACGCATCCCTTCGCAACGCGCTCCTCGAGCGTGTGTCGTCGTCGGACGGCAAAGAAAACGGCACAGATCCGGAGCGCCTGCGCTTGCAGGCCGAGTGTTGCGTGTTGTTGCAGCAAACCGAGAGGGCGTCGGAGATGTTGTTTCGAGCTGGAACACTTGCCTGTCGACTCGGTCGATTTGAACTTTCGGTGCGAACTTTTACGCGCGGTGAGTCGCTTGGCGTACCGTTGAGCATCGAACACGCGCCCTTTTTCGTGAAGGCGCTTGGCATGCAAGGGCAATACGTCGAGGCCCGCAAACGCATTCTATCCTTGCAAGATCCGCCGTCGGGATTGGCCGTGGCCCGATTGTCCGCCTGGATTGAACGGCGGGCGGGCGATTTGGAACAGGCTTGTAGTACACTTGAGCGCGTCGCACATGGTGATGATGCCCGCCTTGTGGCAGGTGATCTGGCCAGGATGCGCGTGTCACAGGGGCGTTACGAAGACGCGCTTTTGTGGGTTCGTTTCGCAGCCGACACCGATCCCTCCGCGAAAGAGGCCGAGATTCTCGCGCTGGCGTACCTTGGGCGATCCGAGGACGCGGCTCGAGTGGCGGAGTCTGTCCAGACGACGGGCACACTAGAGAAGGGGAAAGTGTTGGCGTTGCGAGGGCTCGTGGCGCAACTCGCGGGCGCCAACGATAGCGCAGCACAGACTTACGGTGCCGCGGTGGAAGCCTACCAAGCATCCGGTGATCCGCATGGGGCGGCGACGGCGACCTTGAATCTCGCCTTGACGTTGGCAGACGGCGGAGACCTGGCATCGGCGTTGCCAAGCTTCGACCGAGCAATCGTTGAACTGGGTCGACTGGGTGCCCTTCGAGACAAGCACCAGGCGGTGTTCAATGCAGGCCTCTTGTTCGCGCGCTTGGGTGATACGGATTCGGCGCTCAGTGCGGAACAGGTTTTGGCGAAGATGGGCCCTCGAACTGGGGTCGCAGCGTGGCATCCAATGCTGGCGTCCGCGCGCCTTCGAACGCAGGGGCGATTTGCCGCGGCAGCCGAAAAAGGTGAGCAGGCTGCCGATGCATTCGAGTCTTCCGGCGATCCGGCGATGGCGGCAACGTGTTGCGCTGGCGCCGCCATCGACTGGTTGCACAGCCGCAGCAAAGCGCCCGCCGGTCGGCTGCTGTCACGCATTCCCGAGTCGTTGCAATCCATCGACGAGGTCTTGCTTGCGAGTGTCGCCTTCGCACTGGCTTCTCGGTCATCGTCGACTTCTCGGTCATCGCCGACTTCTCGGTCATCGCCGACTTCTCGGTCATCGCCGACTTCTCGGTCATCGTCGACTTCTCGGGTGGAAGACTCGTCATTGTTGGCGCTCGTCAATCGAGTGATCACCTCGACCGATGCCGCGACTCGTTCGGGGCGGCGCATCGTTGCGTTGCGCTTGGCCGTGGCGGCGGCGCGTGGATTGATTGTTCTGGGGGACGAAAGAGCGAGTCGTTGGACTCGGGATACGCAGAACCGCTTGCAGGAGATACGGAATATGACGCCGGACAAATGGAAAGACGGACTGTTGACGGATCCCGATATGGCCTGGCTTTCGGGACTTGGAAATAGCGAGAATCGCAATACGAAACAGGGCGCGCAAGAGTCTGTTGCGGATTTGGCGACCAGGGTTACCCGTGCTGAATCCCGTTTAAGGCGATTTGTCCGAATCAGCCGTCGCATCAATACCGAGACCGGCGGCACGCGCTTGCTCGAAACGATACTGGATACCGTGCTTGAACTGACCGAAGGCGAGCGCGGCTTCATCCTTTTGCGGGGTGCGCAGGGTGAATTGACGGTCAAGCTTGCCCGCAACATCAGCGAAGAGACCCTTCACGGTGAATCACTCGCATTCTCTCGATCGATCGCGAGTCAGGTTGCCGAGACCGGTGAGCCTGTCGTCACAGTGGACGCAGCCGGTGATGCACGATTTGCAAAGGCTATGTCCGTGAGTCACCTGCGCCTGCGATCCGTTGTTGCAGTCCCCCTCATCGTGCGCGGTGAAACCCTGGGCACGATCTACGTCGACAATCGATTGCGCCGAGGGGCGTTCACCGATGAAGATTTGCAGGTATTGCTTGATTTTGCAGAGCAAGCCGCAATCGCGATCGAAAACACGCGTCTGGTTTTGGAGCTGCGCCGTTCCGAACGACAGGTCGCAGCCCTGAACGAGCAGTTGCAGTCGGAACTGCATATTAGAAAAGAAGAAATCTCCTCGATGCGGGTCGAGTTACACGAGAATCGAGAAGCGCTCGCCGTGCGCTACGATTACCGCAATATTGTCGGCCGTTCGCCGGCAATGCAAGACTTGTTTCGACTGCTGGATCGCGTGACCGACACGGATTTGCCCGTGGTGGTGCTTGGCGAAAGTGGCACCGGAAAAGAACTGGTGGCGCGCGCGATTGCTGCCAATGGAGCGCGAAAAGCCAAGCCCTTCGTGTCGGAGAATTGTGCTGCGATTGCAGAGACGCTGCTCGAGTCGACGCTGTTCGGCTATGTCAAGGGTGCATTCACCGGTGCGGATCGCGATACCCGTGGTCTTCTTTCAGTGGCAGACGGTGGAACGCTTTTTCTCGACGAGGTGGCGGAGATGTCGCCCGCTCTGCAAGGTAAACTTTTGCGCGTGTTGCAAGATGGTGAATTTCGCCGGGTTGGCGGACAACGGGTCGAGAAAGCGGACGTACGGGTTGTCGCCGCAACCAATCGGGATCTGGAGAAAATGGTGGCCGAGGGCAAGTTTCGTCAGGATTTGTATTACAGGCTTGCCGTTGTGACAATTCGACTGCCACCACTTCGAGATCGTCGCGAGGACATTCCACTCCTCGTGGAACGGTTTCTGAAAACGCATGAGCGCAACGGCGTTTGTAAAACGATAGCCGCAACTGCCCTGAGCCGGCTTTGCGCCCACCGTTGGCCCGGCAACGTGCGCGAACTCATGAACGAGATTGGTCGCGCACACGCCTTTTCCGAATCCACTATCACGGTGGCGGATTTGTCCCCCCATCTGGCGAGCGACGACGGGGTAGGGGTTCCAGGGGATCCCGACGATCTATCGCTCAAGCCTCGCGTCGAACGCCTCGAGAAGTTTCTCATTCGCGAGGCACTCGGTCGGTTTGACGGCAATCAGACCAAAGCCGCTCGCATATTGGGCTTGTCACGATTCGGACTGCAGAAGAAATTGGTTCGATATAATTTGCCGACCTGAGAGAGAGGCTGCCCACCCCATGTCCAATCCAATCGTCAGTCGCAAGAAACGCTTTTGGCCCTGGGTCCGTCTTTCGCTCGGCGTAGGTGTGTTGTGGGCGACCGTGCTCACCTGGGCTTGCGCCTCGCCCTTCATCCCGATTCCGCCGCCCGGAGATCCGACCTTCGAGCCGGTTGGAGACGCATCGACGGCCATGTCTTGGCGGGTCAGTGGCGCTCCGGCCGAGGCCCTCGCCAACAGCCGCGTATCCATTTTTAACCAGTCGCAAGGCAAGGGCCTTCTTGTCCAGGCATTGGCCGACGGCTCGTACGTTTCCCCATCGCTTGATGCGAAAATCGGGGACTTCATCGAGATTTTCTACGAACCACCGGGCCAAACGGAGCGCAGCGCCAGCATCTGCCGGATTCTGGTCGAGGGCCTTTCCCGGGAAGTGTGCCGGGGATTACCAGATTCGGGGGCGTCCGACTAGCGGATGCTCGAGGCGGTCCGTGGAGGCTGCACACGGGGGTGAATATTGATATGGTCTCGCCCCATGCGCACCCGTTCTCAACTTCTCGCAGTTTTTCTGTTTATCGGTGGTATCTCGTTGGGCAGTCTTTTCGGTGCTGGATGCGCCGGAACTCAGTCTGCGGACGAGGCCGTCACCGGCTCCAAGGTCTTTCAAGGTCCGGAAGGAATATCCGTCGGACTCATTGAACTTGCCCGGGATCCCGCAAAAGCCGATGCGCCCGACGCGTTGATTCAGGTGGGCGGTTCTGCCAGCCAGATCGACTCGATTCCCTTCGACTATAAAATCGTCAAGGTCGGTAACGCACTGACTTACGTCACACGGTTCAGCGGCGCCGACTTCACGGCCCTCAAGAACGAAGGCGGCCCAAGTGGCAAGTGGACGCTCTTTTTGCCGGAGAATCCGACGCAGGGCATCGAGATGACCTTCTCACCGGAAGCGACGAAGAGCATCGTACCCGGCGAAATCTACACATTCTATCAAGAGCTCAAAACCAATGGAAAATTGGCAACGCGCCAGAACTTCGATCGCCCATCGTCCGAGCAACGTGTTTCGGTTGGTTTCGCCGCACTGACGCAACCGTTTCAGGATAAATGTGGTGCTACACCAAAGAGTGAGATCAAGTTCGATGGCCTCGACGACGGTCCCTTGCGCGGTACGACGATTCCCTCGTTGTGTGCAGCTCCGATCACAGCGATGGCTTCTCTTTGCGAGAAATCGCCTTCGGCAAAAGCGTTCCTGGTAGAAAACGTAAAACGGATTCACTGCGCCTTCGCCAAAGCTGAGGGGCCGACAATCGCGATTGCGGGTGGGACGCTCACCTGGACCGTTCCGGTCGATGCAACCGATCTGAACGAAGCGGCCGCGAAAGCGGTTGGTGCGGTCTCTGCAGGTGACGCCACTTTGCAGGCGCTGGTTGCACTCGATGGAACCTACATGTGCCTGCATGAAAAGACGGGCAAGTATCTCGTTTTCGGGCCCGAAGGCAGCAACTACTACGGCATCTCCTGGGGAGATGGCGCTCAGTTCACCACCGCACCCATTCCTGCGGGCATCGGTGCCGGCTACTTCTACGATCCGCGTTTCTTTAACGAAAAATCCAAGTCTGACGTTAACGGTGTGGACCTTCGCGTTCACTCTCGAATCGAAATCAATCCAGGTGAATCGAAGTGCAACGTGGTTTGCGGTTCCAAGCGCAAGAAACTTGCATTGATGGCGCCTGCGGATTCGCGGTCAATGGTCAGCAGTGCGGCATTTGAAAAAGCCCCGATGGTCCGCATTCCGGTTGCGCTCGTGACCGATCCGAAGGGTACGCACTACCTGGTGGATCGCGCTGGCGAGTCCGACAAGGCGCGTGATTTTGCGCTCTACATTGGAACGCCAGGCAAGATGGTGAAGGCGGTGTTGAAGTCGGCCGACGCGGACGGCGATGCAGAGGTGCTCAGCACCAAAGCTGGCAAACTTCGCGTAACGGTCGGCAAGACCGAGGCGTCCTGGACCGTTGGCAAGAAGTCGATGACCCTAACCTGGCTTCCGGTCCAGGAAAACTTGCTGATGATCTTCACGACCCTTGGTGCTTACAAGGATGCCCGCTTCGGCAATCCCTGCGACGACCTCATCAGCGGAGACTAGGTTCCGGGCAAATCCCATGCGACGCAGTGGACGTCGCATGGATGGTGCTGAACGAGAAAAGGCGGCCCGTTTGGTGGCCGCCTGGCAAGCCCCGACTAGTCGGAACGCTTCGCGTCGCGTGGCAGGAAGAACTGTGCGTTGACTGTGACGATGAAGTTCTGATCCAAAGTCAGATCGTTTTCGTCTGAAATTTTATCGGCATTCACGTCCCGTCCAGACGGGTTGTTGCGGAGCATGACATCGCGCAACTCAATGTTGACGGCAACGAGTTCGTTGATGAATGCGTGCATGCCACCACCAAATTGAACCGCCGGTTTAAATCCGGTGAAGGGACAGGATGGACTTGCCGTTACGCCACAGGCCTTGGCATCGCTTCCCTTTTCCAGGTTCACATATCCCAAACCACCAAGCAGGTAGAAGTCGTAGTTGAAGAACCACTCGCTGAACATCGAGAACTTGCCCGTAATGGCTGCAATTTCTGCCTGGGCTCCGATCACGGTCCCGATGTGGTTCATTCCATCCTTGGCCTGTTGCTTGCTTGGGCTCCGGTCCAAATTGGGTGAAGGCATTTCAGGCAAAGACGCCAACAGCCGGTCGGTTGTTCCGGTTTGGAATTCCGGTGTTACGTTTTGAGCCACCATGGCCGTCAACGCCAGCCAATCCGTGAAGTGATAACCGAGCTTCAGGTTCAGCAGCGTCGCGTGGTAGAAGTCTTGGCCGATTGTCGAGCCCAATCCCGCGCCGAGCTCGAAGCGCTTTTGGCGCAGTTCAAGCCGGCCGCGAATTGCCGGTGCATCGACAAGCGGTCCGACACGCGTTTCTTCCTGTGCCCGAACGTTGGAACCGATCGACAAGATCGTGGCTGAAGCAACAACCGCCAGCGTGAGTTTTTTCGTCATCGTACGAATTTTCATGGGTGACTTACCTCAGCGCGGTGAACGGTAGGAGAAGGAGGGGGGGAGGTAGAATCCGACGCCAGCGTAGACCATGATGTTGTGAACGATCTGCGGCTCCGCGTTCTCTTTGACAACATCGGGGGGCTGATTTTCAGTTCGATTTGTGGGCTCGAATTTGTCGTTGAAGACGTAGTCTCGAATGGCAACGTTCGCGGTCATCCACTTCGTGAGGAATAGGCGAATCCCCATGCCAGCATTCGGTGCGATGGCGTTCGTCGTGAAGCTCTCCTGAGCGCGCCGTCGTGGAATGATTTCGGTCTGAATCATGCCGACACCCGCCGATGCGTAGGTTTCCCAGTGGATGATGTGCCGATTGAAAAGCGCAAACTTTCCGTAAATCGGTACGTAGGTAAAGTTGAACGACGCCTGCCAGTGGAAGCGATTAATGGAAGCGGTTCGATTGTACTGCAGACCATTCAGACCTTCGCGGTCGGTCTGCTCCTTCAACATGTACATGCCCTGTACGCCAATGCCGAATACATCCGTGAGGAAGTAGGTAAGTTCGCCGCCGAAGGCGTAGTGGCGTATCAACGGATCGTTGATGGTAATGCCAGAAAACGGCGAGAGCTCAAGGCGACCTGTCTTCAGGAAGTCCTTTCGCGGAACGACCACGATGTCGCGATAGCGAGCGGCCGTGGCGGCTGCTGCGATCGATTCAGGAGATTCGCCTGGCTTTGCCGCGGTTTTAGGTGCAGACGGATCCGCCAACGGGTTTTCGCCCGTCGTGGCCGTCGCATCGCCCTCGAGCAACGGATCGTCGAGGTCGATGTCCGGCGTTATGTCCGCCTTGACGGTGGCATCCGCTTCCGCCTCTGTTGGAGGTTCAGCCGCGGGCTTAGCTTCTTGCGCCAATGCCGGTGCGACGTTCAGTGTGAAACCAAGGAGTGCAAAAACTCCCAACGCAATTCGCGTCATGTTGTCCCTACTGGTGATGAGAAAAACCGGGAAATACCAAAATACGTATTAATTTCATGGTCTTATGTCGCGTAATGGCAAAGGACTATATCACGTTCGTAAAAATTGAAACAAAGAAATGCAGGTAATTGAGAAAGCCCACGCGCTCTATTTTTCTCATGCGGCCGCACCGGCGTCCATGCGGGCCGAGTCTCCATACAGCGCTTGGACGAAGGTCTCGGCATCGAACTCGCGCAAATCCTCCACGCCTTCTCCGATGCCGATGAAGCGTACCGGAATTTTGAGTTGATCGGCGATCCCGAGGACCACGCCACCGCGCGCGGTACCGTCGAGCTTCGTGAGAACGATGCCCGTAACTTGCATCGCCTTTGTGAAGATTTCCGCCTGGGCGATCGCATTTTGGCCGCTCGTGGAATCGAGTACGAGCCAGGTCTCGTGGGGCGCGCCCTCCATTGCCTTCCCCGTGACCCGCCGGACTTTTTGCAGTTCATCCATGAGATCGGTCTTGGTGTGCAGGCGGCCGGCGGTATCCGCGATCACGACGTCGGCGTTTTCGGCGCCCGCTTTCTTGATCGCATCGAAGATGATCGACGAGGGATCGGTTCCTTCTTTTCCCTTGACGATAAGGGCGTCCGCCTTGCTTGCCCATACTTCGAGCTGCTCAACGGCTGCGGCCCGGAACGTATCCGCGGCGGCCAGAACAACTTTCTTTCCCTTGCCGTGCAGGCGCGCGGCGAGCTTGCCAATGGTCGTGGTCTTGCCGGTGCCGTTGACGCCGATGACGAGCAATACAAAGGGTTTTGCACCGTCGAATGTCAGTGGAGGCGCATCCACCTTCAACATGCGAAGGCTGCGCGCGCGGAGAAAGTCCCAAACCGCCTCCGTGTCAGCCAATTCCTTGCGCGAAAGTGAATCGCGGACTTCGTCGAGCAGTCGAGTTGCGGTCTTCACGCCGATGTCAGCCGAAAACAATACCCGCTCGAGGTTTTCAAGCATGTTGGGATCGAGCGCCTTTTTTCCACCAAAGAGCTGACCCAGTTTCGAGATCCAGCCCGAGCGCGTTTTCTCCAGTCCCTTTTCATAGGCGGCCCGTCGATTGGCGGACTCGTTGTCCTCCGTCGTTGGCGTGCTGCCGGGGACGGTCGGCATGCTTGATCGAGTGACCGGCCTTTCGATCGGGATGGCCGATCGCGAGGGTCGTGGCGCCAGCAGATGAATCTCCCGGGCTTTCTCATCGGTCGCGGGTGAAATTGGATCGGCGGCGAGAGGCGATGTTTTCGCAGGCGTCTCCGGCGCCGGGGCGGGTGCAGCAAAGGGCGCATCTGCCTTGGCGGGCTCCGGCGCATCCAAGGGCGGTGGCAAGGGCGTTGGTTTGGACGAATGTGATACGGTTTCTTGCACACCCGTTTTGGTGTCTGTGGGCTCCTCGGCGTCGAGCGCCTTCCGAAGGGCCGCCGTTCGATCGATCGTCGGCTTCGCGTCCGGCATCCCGTCGAGCTGCCGTCGTCGCGCGGCCCTCGCCTTCCGGGCCAGGGTCGCAATGCCGAATGCGGTCACCGCGATTCCAGCAAGAACAATGAGTAGGGTTATGAGGTCGTTCGATCCGTCGGTCATGGAAGCCGCGGACCTTACCAAATGGAAGCGAAGGCCCCAACCTTAGAAGTCCGAAGAATTTTGGCTGTCGCAGCGCGAGGCGTCATGGGCGCCGAGAGAGGAATTTTTTTCGCGAAAGTCGATTAATTGAGGCCTCGCGAACAAACCGGTAAACTGTCCCCGCCGGGTCTTTACAGCGGGATTGGGGTGATGGTACGTAATGTCAGCGCGTGACCAGTATGGTCACGTATGGTCACTGTCCGACTGGCGACGTTTGCGTGGAGATTGCCCCCTGGTTTGGGTGAAGCTGCACGCGGGCGCTCGGGGAAGAGAATACGGCGATGAAAATCAAGAAGCTGGAAATCTGTGGGTTCAAGTCCTTCGTTGACAAAACAACGGTCCACTTTCCCGACCCGATAACTGCCATCGTGGGCCCGAATGGCTGTGGCAAGTCGAACATCGTCGACGCGATTCGTTGGTGCATGGGTGAGCAGTCGGCCAAACATCTCCGCGGTCGTGCAATGGACGACGTGATCTTCGCCGGTTCCGAGTCGCGCGGACCGGCTGGCATGGCCGAGGTGTCATTGACCTTCGACACCACCACACTTCCGATGCTAACCGCACCGGGAGGCGTGCCCTGGGGTGAGGCTCAGCCCGCCGAGGTCATGATCACCCGTCGACTGTATCGCGACGGCACGAGCGAGTACTTGCTGGGTGGCGTTCTGTGTCGCCTGCGCGACATCGTCGACTTCTTCCTTGGCACAGGCGTTGGCACCAAGGCCTATTCGATCATCGAGCAGGGCCGCGTCGGGTTCATCGTTTCGTCAAAACCCGAAGATCGCCGCACGCTCATCGACGAAGCGGCAGGCATTACGAAGTACAAAGCCAAGAAGCGGCAGGCCGAACGTCGGATGGAGTCCACGCGCCAGCACCTGTTGCGTGTCTCTGACGTCATTGGCGAAATCGATTCTCGGCTTCGGTCGCTTCGCCTCGCTGCCCAGAAGGCTGAGCGCTACAAGAAGTACAAGAGCGAACTCAAAGAGCTTGAGCTGTGGGATGCGTCGCACCGATATCTCTGGCACCTGGCTGACGAAAAATCGAGCAAGTACGCTCACGGAAACGTGCGGGTCGATCACGAAGAAAAAGTTCGTTTGCTTGCGGTAGAGGAGACCGAGATCGAAGCCGGTCGATTGACACTTGCCGACGACATGGCGGAACTCTCGTCATTGCGCGAAATGATCCTTGAGCTTTCCAACCAGGCTCAGCTCGAAAATCAGCGTGCTCACCATTATGAAGAGGAATCGCAGCGGTTGTCTCGCCAGTCCGCGGAAGCTCAGCAGGAGAGCGCCGAGCTTGAACAGCGCCTGACTGCCAATCGTGCTGCGATTGACGACCTCGAGCAACACTTGTCGGCCTTCCTGGGTGAGTCGGAAGCAGCCGATTCCCGCTATCGTGACGAAGAATCGTTGTACAACCAGATTCGCGATCAGTTGAGCGTCGTTCGCCGCGAATCTGACGAAGCTGCTGCGCAGGCCAACGAGGCCCGTACGAAGATTGCCCGCGAAGAGTCCGAACTGGCTGGCATCGAGGCCTCGCGCGCGGATTTGGCCGTGCGCCTCGAATCGCTCGCAGAAGAAACCGCCCGGGTTGAGCAGATTCTGTTTCGGGTGCGCGAGGAAATGGATGCGAGTGAAATCGCGCTACAGACCGCGCTTGCCGAGGTCGAGGCTGCAAGCATCGCGGGCGCGGAGGCGCGCCGTCAGGTCGACTCGTACAAGCACGAGATCGGCCGAGCCAGCATCGAAGTCGAGACGTTGCGTGAAGAGGCTCATCGCCGTCGCTCGCGGTTGGAATCGTTGCGCGAGATCGAAACGCGCTACGAAAGCTTCGAGCGCGGTGTTGGTGCAATCATGCGGCAAGCTGCGAACGACAGCGTGCCCAACGGAGGTGCAAGCTGGACTCGTCCCGGATCGATTCGTGGTCCGGTTGCCGACATCGTGTCGTCGCCCGCTGAGTTTGAAACTGCAGTCGAAGCGGTACTCGGGCGTCGTCTCGGCAGCATCGTGGTCGAGTCTCACGAGGTCGGCGTCGAAGCGGTTTCGTACCTGAAAAAGCAGAGCGAAGGCCGTTCGAGCTTCATTCCCCTCGAACTGCGTTCTTCGTTCGGCAGCGCTCCGATTCCGATGCCCGGTGGCGAGGTTTTGTATGATTCCGGCGCCGGTGGATTGGCAGCATCGTCTGCGACCGCTGCTTCCTCCATGGTTTGGCCGGGACTGCAAGCCCCAGGGGTTCGTGGGAATTTGCTTGAGCTTGTTGGTTACGATCGCCAGTACGACAAGGTCGCGGCGTATTTGTTGGGCGACGTTGTCGTCGTCGACACGATTGAGAACGCGCTCGCCCTGTGGAAGCAAGAACGGCCGCAGGTCACGCTCGTCACGCTTGACGGTGAGACGATTGACCCACAGGGCGTAATTACCGGTGGGTCGCCAAGCGAAGCCCGCGCGGGAATCCTTGGCCAAAAGCGCGAGATCCGAGAACTCGAGTCGCTGGTTGCCAACGTCGAGGGTGAACTCGAGAAGGCTTCAACCCGACACGTCGATCTGAAACAAAAACTTGCTGATGCCGAGAACTGGCGTTCCGAGAGTGAAGAGGCGCGTCGGCAGGCCGACATGAAGCGCCTTGGGCTACAAAAAGATTTGGATGGTTCGCGCCGCCAGGCGAATGAAACGGAAGGTCGCCTTTCGCACTTTCGCAAGAACGCCGTGGATTTGCAGACGAGCGATGATCATCGCGTCGCCCGCGCGGAAGTGATTTCAGAGAATCTAACGGTTGCCCGTATCCGCGTGGAGGACTTGCAGGGATCCTCGACCGCAAAGCGAGAAGAATCGCTCGCGCTCGCCGTGTCACTCGATGCCATGGTGTCGCGTTTGACAGAACTCAAGGTCGCTGCTGCACAGGCGGGTGAACGTCGTGCCAACGCCGAGTTGACGCTTGATCGGACGCGACGCGAGATCAACGAGCAGCAAGATCGCATCGCCCGACTGACTCAAGGTGGCCGCGAACAAAGCGAGCGGTCAGAGCAGCTTACGTCCGACGCCGTCGTGTTGCGCCAAACTGCGGGCGAGAAACTGGCACAGGCCGAAGCCCAAAGTCGCGAACATGCCGAGCGTCAGGACTCGGTCGAACAACGAAGTGGTGTGCAGGCCGAGCGAGAAGAGGCCCTTCGCTCGCTGCGTTCGCAAGTATCAACGCTTGCCGAGTCCGCCGGCAGTTTGCAACTGCGGCTGAAGGAAGCGGAGTTCCGAAGAATCTCGCTTGAAGAAAGCGTCGCCGAACGCTACCGAGACACGTCGCTTGCGCATGTGGTCTTCGACTATCACTTGAGGGCACCGGTGACGCAGGTAGAAACCGAGCGCATGGAGCAGTTGCGCGGTCTCATCGAACGCATGGGTGAGATCAACCTGACGGCGATCGAGGAATCCGAAGAGCTGCAAAAGCGATTCGACTTTCTTACTGCGCAAAAGGCCGATCTCGAATCCGCGATGGAGCAGCTTGAGACCGCGATCACCAAGATCAATCGCGCCTCGCGGCGTCGGTTTCAGGAAGTGTTTGATGCCATCAACGCGAAGTTCCAGGAAGTGTTCCCGCGCCTCTTCCGCGGTGGCAACGCGCGTCTTGTGCTCACCAACCCGGATGATTTGCTGGAAACCGGCGTCGACATTGTCGCCAACCCGCCAGGCAAGAAGATGCAGCAGAACATCGAACTGCTAAGCGGCGGCGAAAAGGCCTTGACGGCTGTTTCACTGTTGTTCGCGATCTTCCTCGTCAAGCCTTCTCCCTTCTGTATTCTGGACGAAGTGGACGCGCCGCTTGATGACGTAAACGTAACACGATACGCCCAGGGTATCCGCGAGATGACCGAGCGATCGCAGTTCATCGTGATCACGCACAACAAGCAGAGCATGGAGATCGCCGATCGTTTGTGCGGCGTTACCATGGAAGAACCTGGTG
Source organism: Deltaproteobacteria bacterium (assembly GCA_034439895.1). Lineage (GTDB taxonomy): Bacteria > Myxococcota_A > Polyangia > Fen-1088 > Fen-1088 > JAWXBF01. The sequence goes on along the minus strand of JAWXBF010000341.1, from coordinate 296 downwards.
TTTCCAAGCTTGTCGCCGTGCAGATGCGCGGCGATTCGCGTGGCTCGGCGACCATCGAAACGATCGAGACGCCGCAAACGCCTCCGGCCGCACAGGCCTAATCGTTACTTTTTGTCCAGCTTGGAGAGCACTTCGTCGTTGACATCAACGCCGAGTCGAACGGCCAGATTGTCGGCGTGTTTGAGGAACTGTTCCTTTTTCCAGCGAGGGAAATAGGTCGTTCGGATTTCGTCGCGCATTTGATCGAAGGTCACGTTTTTGGCCTCGAATATCTCGAGACACATGGCGATGTGTAC
>JAWXBF010000340.1:0-33087 GCA_034439895.1 Deltaproteobacteria bacterium | reverse complement strand
AGCGGTTTTGCTTGAAGCGGTTTTGCTTGAAGCGGTTTTGCTTGAAGCGGTTTTGCTTGAAGCGGTTTTGCTTGAAGCGGTTTTGCTCGCAGCGGTTTTGCTTGAAGCCTTGGCTGGTTTCGCGGCGGTCTTCCGGGGTACTGCTGGTTTGCGGGCTTTCGTGGGTACCCCATGCGGCGCCGCTGCCTTTGGTGCCTTGGCGTTTGAACCTACCGCTTTTTTCGTGCCCGCCGCGTCGCGCGCGCGGCCCGCGGGCGTTTTGGAAGACGGGGATGGTTTGCGCGGGGCCATGGGAAGAAGGCGCTTAGCCGTAGTCTCTCATCAGGAGGCCGAGGTCCGCGCGTTGTTTCGCGACGACCGTGACGCCTTTTTCGCTAACCGTGTGGCGGAGCATGTCGCGGCCGAGATCATGACCGATCTGATCGCCCTCTTTGATGTGAACGTTCTTGTCGATAATGGCGCGCTGTACACGGGCGCCCTTGCCGATGCGAACGTTCTCAAAGATGACCGAATCGCGCACCTCGGCGCCTTCTTCCACGATCACGTTGCGCCCCAAGACAGAGTCTTTGACGAATCCACCGGAGATAATACAACCGCCCGCAAGGGTTGATTGCAATACCTGTCCGCGTCGGTTTTCTTCATCGAAAACCATCTTTGCCGGTGGGTCTGAATAGCTGGCCGTCATGATAGGCCAGTCCCAGCCATACAAATTCAGGCTTGGAACAACATTCTTCAAATCCAGGGCCGCTTCGTAGTACGCATCAATGGTGCCCACGTCACGCCAGTAGGTGTTCTCCTCGAGAGACTTTGCACCGGGGATGACGTTGTTGTGGAAATTGTAGGCAAACACCTTGCCCGTTTTCATCATTGCCGGGATGACGTTGTGCCCGAAATCGTGGTGGGATTCGCGTCCCGAATCGGCGATCAGTTCTTCACGCAGGGTATCGGGATTGAAGATGTAGTTACCCATGGAAGCAAGGCACAATCCCGGTTGGCCGGGAATGGTCTTTGCGCCGGTTTGAGGCTTTTCTTCGAAGCCCACGACGCGGCCATTTGCATCAATCTCCATGATGCCGAAGCTTGGCGCGTCTTCGACCGCGATAGGAATGCAGGCAACCGTCGCCACCGCACCCTTTTCAATGTGAAAATCGACCATTTGCCGAACGTTCATTTTGTAGATGTGATCGGCACCGAAGACCAACACGTAGTCGGGCCGTTGGTCCTCGACCATGTGGTAGTTCTGAAAAACCGAGTCTGCTGTACCGCGATACCAAAGTTCACCCATGCGCATCTGGGCGGGCACAATTGTCACGAAATCCGTCGGGCTGTTTCGCACCGACCACGCTCGCTGAATGTGTTCCACCAGGGACTGTGCTTTGTACTGGGTCAACACGTAAAGCGAGCGAATGCCCGAGTTGAACATGTTGGAGAGGACGAAGTCGATGATGCGGTACCTGCCGCCGAAGGGGACTGCCGGTTTGGCTCGGTCTCGGGTTAGCGGGAACAGCCGGGAGCCCTTGCCGCCGGCCATGATGAGCGCGAGAAGACGTGGTTGGGATGGCATCTGGACAAACCCGACTATAAACGAGAAGGGGCTTGTCGCGAAGAGCACTGAGCAGAAAAAACAGAATAAAATCGGAATTTTTCTCGGAATTTTTCTCGGGTTTTTCGAGCTGCGACCCCTCCGCGAGCTTGGTCTGGTAAGGCCCCTCGGGCTTTGGCTGCAAATTTTTCAGTTCAATCGCCCCGGGACCGTGTTTTACTGCGCAAAAATGCCCGAGAAGAAAAAACTCCAAACGAAGCTCCTGGATCTCGCCAATAATCTTTGGTGGTCTTGGAATCCCGTCGCAATTCGACTGTTTCGCGACATTGATCCGGTTGGTTTTCACGATTCCGAACACAGCGCACTGGCCGTATGCCGGGCGCTAACCCCCGAGCGGCTGAGCCAGATATCCAACGACGCCGTCTTGCGAGCCCGAATTGACCGGGCTCACCGCGAGCTCAATGCGTACCGCAACGACAGCGAAACCTGGTCCGATACCCACGCAGCGCCTCTGCGCGTTCGACCGGTTGCCTATTTTTCTGCCGAATTCGGCATCCACGAATCACTGCCCATCTATAGCGGCGGCCTTGGCATCCTCGCCGGCGATCACGTGAAGACCGCGTCCGACCTGGGTCTCGCGCTGATTGGCGTTGGATTGTTCTATCGCGAATCGTATTTCCGGCAGCTCATCGATCAGCACGGTCAACAACATGCGGAATACAACCGTGCGCCGGTTGAGAATCTTCCTGTGCAACAGTTGACCGCTCCAGACGGCAAGCCGCTCACCATTTCTGTCGAGCTTGGCAACGAAACACTCTTCGCTTCGGTATGGCAGGTTGCCGTCGGGCGGACGCGTCTGTTGCTCCTCGACACCGAACTTGAACAGAACTCACCCGAGAATCGTGAACTCGGTGCGCGCCTCTACTTCGGCGATACCCGCGTGCGCATTCGCCAGGAACTGTTGCTTGGCATCGGTGGTGTTCGCGCCCTGAAAGCCGCTGGCATCAAGTGGTCGATCCTGCATCTGAACGAAGGTCACAGCGCCTTTGCAACCCTCGAGTTTGCCCGCGTGCTGATGCAAGAGGATGGACTCGACTTTGAAACGGCCGCCGAAGAAGTCGCGCAGTCAACGGTATTCACGACGCACACGCCGGTCGCAGCCGGTCACGATCGGTTTTCACCGGAACTTGCGGATGCGCATCTCGGTCCGCTGCAGAACTCACTGGGTCTCGACCGAAATCGCTTCTTTGGTCTGGGCCGGGTGCATCCCGGTGACGAGGCTGAACAGTTTTGTATGACGGTTCTTGCGTTCAAGATGTCGCGGCATGCCAACGGCGTTTCTGCGCTCCACGGTCGCGTCTCACGAAAGGCCTGGTTGGATCTCTGGCCCGGTCGCCGCGAGGATGCGATTCCGATCGGTCACATCACCAATGGTGTGCACGTGTCGACATGGGTCGCAACCGGGATGCAAGAGTTCTTCGCCAACCACCTGGGTCCATCGTGGCGCCAGCACGTGACCGAACCCGAGTTGTGGGCACGCATTGACAAGGTTCCAGACGCTGAGCTTTGGGAGATGCATCGGGTGCTCAAAGCTTCGCTTGTGAACTTTGTTCGCCGTGAAGCCGCCGTACAACGTCAGCGTGTTGGTTTGCCGGATGCACTGGTTCAGGCCGCGCACTCCGCCCTCGATCCCGATGCGTTGACGATCGGATTCGCACGACGGTTCGCGACCTACAAGCGCGGTAACCTCATCTTCTCGGATCTCGATCGCTTGAAGCGCATTCTCGGCAGCTCGACCCGGCCGGTTCAGCTTGTCTTCTCGGGTAAAGCGCATCCTGCCGATCGCCCGGGCCAATCGATCCTGCAACAGGTCTATCAGTCCACGATCGATCCTGCTTTCCTCGGTCGAATCGTTTTCGTCGAGGACTACGATATCAACGTTGCCCGCCATCTGGTTCAGGGCGTCGACGTCTGGCTGAACAATCCGCGCCGCCCGCTTGAAGCGAGCGGAACGAGTGGTCAGAAGGTCCTGCTAAACGGTGGTCTGAACTGTTCCGTGCTCGATGGCTGGTGGGCCGAAGCGTGGGATGGCATGAACGGCTTTGCCATCGGTGACGGCCGCGTTCACTCGAACATCGAGGAGCAGGATCGACGGGACGCGAACGCGCTGTACGAAGTACTCGAACAGGAAGTCGTGCCGACGTACTACAGCCGAGATGAGAACAACGTTCCGGTTGAATGGATTCGGCGCATGAAGCGAGGTTTCAAGACAATGGGTTGGCGGTTCACCACCGACCGCATGGTCATGGACTACGTTCGAGAGTGCTACCTTCCAGCTGCCGCAACGGCGAGCTGCGCGATGCCGAAGTAGGGGTGTTGGTTTCACCGGCGTACGGGGCGACAACTACCTGCGCCGGGGAAATAGCGTCCTGACGAGCTCGGTCGCCGCAATGCCGTAGTACTCGGCGACCATTTTCAGAACTTGCTGCGAACGTTGTCCGCCCGGTACGAGCGCCCGTGGTGCAGCCAGCTCCTTGGCCAGCAAATGATGGTAGGTCCAAACCCACTGCGCCCAGACGGGCGTGGGGTCGCCGGAAAGCGCCGCCTCGACTTCATTGAGACGCCGCTGCAAGGTTTCTGCCGGATTTCGATCAAGCTCTCGCAGGGCACCCGGAAATCGCTTCGCAAGCGCGGCAAGTTGGGCCTTCGAGATCGAACCCCCTGCATCGCGGCGTTCGCGGGCATTCAGCAGGGCAGTGTACTTTTCCGCAAGGGATCGCAGTCCTGCGGCATCAAGTTCCGGGGCAATCAAGGTGCTCGGTTGATGCTGCCCAGGTGGCGTACGTCGGTTCCCTTGACGTAGAAGATGATCATTTCCGACAAATTTGTAGCGTGATCGGCGATCCGTTCAAGGTATTTCGCAATGGATTGAAGGCGTGTGGCGCGCTGAATGTTCTTCGGATCTTCCATCATGTAGGTGAGCAGCTCGCGGAAGATCTGAGCGTAGTACGCATCGACTGTCTCGTCCCGATCGATTACATCCTTTGCCTGTCCAGCGTCGCCGGCGACGAACGCGTCGAGCGCATCGTGAACCATGCCGATGGCCACATCTGCCATGTGGGGCAAATCGACGTAAGGTTTGAGCGGCGGATCCTCGTTGAGTTCAAGGACACGTTCGGAAATGTTGACGCCGAGATCCGCGATGCGTTCGAGATCGGTGACGAGCTTCATCGAAATGGTGATGAAGCGCAGGTCCGAGGCGACGGGCTGAAACTTGGCCAGGATCTGAAGGCAGGCCCCGTCGATCTTCAGTTCAAGTCGGTTAATCTCGCGATCGGCATCAATGGCTTTTTTCGCCAGCGTGCTGTCCCGAGTCATCAGCGCGTCCACGCTGGCCTTGATGACCTTTTCCACCTTTGCACCCATCATGAGGATGCTTTCGCGCAGTTTGGCGAGGTCCGATTCAAATTCCTGGTTGGTGTGGCGACTGGGCACGATTTACATACTGTACCAAAACTCGTCGCGTCACGAAACACCGGGTTGCGACACGGTGCTAGCGACGGCTGTTGGCGGAAACGTCATCGTGAACGTGGAGCCCTGGCCGAGGGTGCTCTTCAGACCGACCGATCCCCCGAGTGCCTCGACCAGGTTTTTCACGATGGACAGGCCAAGGCCCGTCCCGCCGGTGGCCCGCGCTCGACCCGGTTCGATGCGGTAAAAACGTTCGAAAAGCCGGCCGTGATGTTCGGCGGCGATACCTGGCCCATTGTCACTGACCGCGAGCTGGAAACGGGTCGAATCAAGGTTTCCCGAGATTGTGATTTGACTGCCGTCGGGGCAGTACTTGATGGCGTTCTCAACAAGGTTGGAAACAACCATCTCGAGGGCGCGTCGGTCGGTGGCTACGACGAGGTTGCGCGACTGCAACGCGATTGAGATCACGATATTGCGCGCCTCCGCTCGTGGTTGGAACAGGGCAAGCAGCGTTTCGAGGAAGCGCGCCAGGTCGATCTCCTCACGAATGACGCGAAATTCGCGCGATTCGATTCGAGAAAGTTCGAGGAGATCCTTGACGAGAGCGTGCAACCGATCGGTATTCCGTTCGATCATGTCGATGAAGCGCTTTGCGTTCTTCGGATCGCGGTCGACGACTCCGCGGAGTGTTTCCGTTGCGGACTGAACCGCTGCCACTGGCGTGAGCAACTCGTGTGACACATTTGCAACAAAGTCGCGGCGCAGCGATTCAAGGCGTCGCATTTCCGTCACGTCCACCGCCACGACGAGGAATCCCTTCTGACCTTCGTCGAAATGGGTGATACGGACTAGCAACTGCCTCGGCTTCAAACCATCGATCGATATTTCCTCGGCGACGCGGGTTTCGGGGCGTGCCCGAGCCAGCGCCGAGGCGAGTTCGGCGTTGCGAAAAACCTCCAAAACGGTTTGGTTGCCGAAGTTTTCCGAAGGACGCCCTGTGTTCCTTGGCAGCAACATAGAAACGAGTGCGGGATTGGTCCGCAGGATGCGTTGCTGCTCGTCGAGCAGGAGAACCCCTTCTTCCATACGGTCCAGTATGTGACCGACCAGATCGCGCTCACTGCGCAGTTCGGTCAACGTTCGCGATAGGTTCTCGCTCAACTCATCGATCGCGCGCGCGACGGGGGCCAGATATTCTGGTGTGATGGTGGTAGCGTGCACCGAGAGATCGCCCCGCGACAATCGTTGAGCCACGCTCACGATTGGAGCGACCGAGCGGGTTAACGACTTTGGCAGGATCCACGCTGCAACCACCGCGCCCATCACGCCGAGCAGTAGCGCTGTGATCGCGGATGCTCCGCTTATCAACGCGGGCACAGTAGCCGCAATCAGCACGATGACAAAGATCCGAGGCCGCATGGCTGTGATGTCTCAACTTCATCATAGCAGGGGCATCGTGGCGCGGATCAACAGGGGCGTGCGGCACGATAGGCTTCGGCCAGCAGTTCCACAGGATGTGCAACGCGAATCGCGACGCCTTCGGATCGTGCGGTTGCGGCGATTTGCAGCAGGCAACCGGGATTGCCAGTGGCCACAACGTCGGCGCGGCTTGACTTGATGTGGTCGATCTTCCGTCGCGACACCTGCGAGGCAAGATCGGGCTGCAAAATTGCGTAGACACCGGCACTGCCGCAGCAGGCGTCGGCGGACTCAAGAGCCACTCGCTCGAACGCGGGCAAGGCGTCAAGAACGGCCCTCGGGGCGCTGGAAATTTTCTGGGCGTGCAGGAGATGGCAGGGCTCGTCATAGGCGAGGCGCAACTTCGGGGCAGCGGCCAGTGGCTCACCTGGTTTCTCGAATCCGATCTCGACGAGAAATTCACAAATGTCCCGGATGGCGCCGCCGAACCTTCCAGCCTGCGCCTCGCCATCGAGAAGTCCGCCGTAGTGCCGCAATTCGGCGCTGCACCCGGCGGCGTTGGAGATAATGCGATCGTAGCCCGCGAACCTGTCGACGTTTCGCCTGGCGAGCTCTCTGGCATGCACATATTCGCCGTTGTGCAGGTGAAGCGCACCACAGCATCCCTCGTCGGGCAGGACTTCAACTTCGCATCCGTTGCGCGTGAGAACTTCGACGGTGGCCTGGTTGACGCCAGCGAACATCTGGTCGGCAATGCATCCGGTGAAGAACGCAACGCGATGCCGCGTTTCCCCTTGCGACGGAAACACCAACTTCCCCGTCTTGGGGCTCTGTCGATGTGATGCGTTTTGCCGGAACGAACGACGTGGGAGGACCGGGGCAGATGCCACGGCCGCCTTGAGTCTCCTCGGAAGCAATCCCAGCTGAGACAGAAACCGGCCGACGTGGACAAGTCCGAGTGTTTGACCAAGCCACAACGCTCCGAAAACCAGTGCCTGCACAGAGCGTTTGGGCAGCAATTGCTTGAAGAAGAAGGTGCGGAGCAGCCGTTGTGGCAGCGAAAGTTTTTGCATGGGGGCAAGCGCTGCTCGGGTATGTTCCAGAATGTTGCCGTATTGCACGCCCGACGGACAGGCCGTCTCGCAGGCTCGACAATCCAGACACTGGTCGAGATGCTGGATAACGGTCGGCGTCGGCTCGATGCGGCCCGTGAAAATTCCCTTCATGAGGTAAATTCGGCCTCGGGGTGAGTCCATCTCAACGCGCAGTTCGAGATAGGTCGGACAGGCTTCGAGGCAAAGCCCGCAATGCACGCAGGCCGACATCTTTTCGAACGACGGCGCCAGGCTCTCGTCGATCGCCTTGGGAAGACGCAGAGGAATGAAGGGGCTCAAAATGGTTCCTTTCCCGGATTAAAGATGCCACGCGGATCGTACGCATTTTTGACCGAGCGAAACAGCTGGGCCTGAGATCTGTGGTGGTGCGCGGACGAGAACCAGGGCAAATCGTCGCGGTTCGGCAGATCGACGGGTGCCGATTCCGCCACGCAATAGCCCTCATGTGGTGCGTGTTTGTCGAGATGCCGCGCCAGGAACGAACGAGCAACTTCGACGCTCGTCCCTTCCGGCAACACGATTCGGGCGGTGTTCGCGCCGAGCGAAGCGACACACTCGACGCCTTCGCAAAGCAGCGACTGAGAAATGCGCTGTGACAAAGAATCGGGCAATGCTCCCAGTCGAAATACGATTCGTTGTCGCCAGTGCTCAGGGAGTTGAGCGATGGTTTGCCATCCGCTATTCGCATCCGCTCCATCGAGCCAATTCGCAACCAACGATTCTTCGCGCAGAACCCTCGATAGATCGGATTCGTGTCGCGCAACCGAAGCCGGATTGCCAGCCACGCCCACGAAGGCGGCCGCGCAAGCTCTTCCAATGTCGCCAATCGAATTGCAGCGGCCAACCAGCGATGTGCCGCCCAATAACTCAAGCGCGGTCGGTTGCAACTTGGTGCCACGCACACGCATCAGGAACTGAACTAGCCGACGAGGTTCGTCGCTTTTCACAACCAGAATCCGGGAACATTCCGGCCGCGTGGCAATCTTGAAATGTGCGTGCACGATGACCGCAAGCGTTCCCTTCGCGCCGGTATGCAATCGATGCAGATCGAAGCCAGTAACGTTCTTCACGACCTTGCCACCGGACTCCGTGGCAACGCCCGTCGTACCGACCACGCGCATGCCCAGGAGGTGATCCTTGACTTGGCCGTAACCCAGTCTCCTCGGGCCAGAAAGGCCCGTGGCGAGCATGCCGCCGATGGTGGTGTCGGAAAACGGAGGATCCACGGGCAACCACTGATTGTGCCGTGCCAGTCCGGCCTGAAGGTCGGCAAGGCGCACGCCCGCTTGAGCGGTCACCACAAGATCACCGGGTGGATGCTCCGTGATGCGGTTGAAAGCGCCCATGTGGACCACCTGGGCGGGGCTGCCCGTTCTGCCGAAATGCGGTTTGCTTCCGCTTCCTGTGATACGGATAGGCTGTTGATCTGCGTTTGCTGCTGCGATGATCTGGCCGAGCGCGTGTTCATCGGAGGGGGTGACGCCTGGCGCCGTTGTCATAGTCCCACCGGCCTCTTCTTGAGACCGTGGCCCGTTTCGACACACCGCCCAGGCGCGGGCAGGACCTTGCCCGGGTTGCACAACCCCTGCGGGTTGAATGTCTGCCGCAATCGTCTCATTTCGTCGAGATCTGCTTCGGTGAATTGCCTGGACATGTAGCCGATCTTTTCGATGCCGATGCCGTGCTCGCCGGAAAGCGTTCCTCCCATTTTTAACACAAGCAACAGGATTGCGTCACTCGCCTTCCGAACGCGCTCGATGACACCCGGGACGCGTTCGTCGAACAGTATGACCGGGTGCAGGTTGCCGTCTCCGGCATGAAAAACGTTGGCGATCATGATGTCGTTCTCGACCCCGATGCTTGCTATCGCCTCAAGTACCTCGGGCAGGCGGGTGCGTGGAATGACACCGTCGTGGGTGTAGTAGTTGGGTGCAATGCGACCGAGCGCACCGAAGGCTTGTTTGCGGGCCTTCCACAACAATAGGCGTTCGGCTTCGTCGCGAGCGTGGCGGATCTCGCGTGCGCCAACGGCCTTGCATGCTCCGACGGCGCGCTCTAGTTGAAGTTCGAGTTCATCATGCAATCCATCCACTTCGACAAGCAGGACGGCTGCGGCATCAAGTGGCAGTCCCATGTGGACGAACTGCTCGACCGCGCGCAGGGTCGGCTGGTCGATCATTTCAATGGCTGCCGGAACGATTCCCGCAGACAAGATTTCTGTCACCCCTCGGCACGCATCCGAGACGGAATCGAATATCGCAAGCAACGTCCTGACGCCCTCGGGCGTTGCCACAAGGCGAACCAGCACGCGGGTCACGATCCCAAACGTACCCTCGGAGCCGACAAACGCCGACACCAGGTCGTATCCTGGAAATTCGGGACAGGCATCGCCGATTTCGGCAATCGAACCATCGGGCATCACCACTTCGAGCGCGAGGACGTGGTTGCAGGTCACGCCATACTTCAGGGTATGGGGCCCGCCGGCATTTTCGGCCACGTTTCCGCCGATCGTGCAGGCGTTTTGGCTGGACGGATCGGGGGCGTAGTGCAATCCGTCGGACGCAACGGCACGTGATAGGTGCGCATTGACCACACCGGGGCCAACCCATGCCTGGCGATTCGGGATATCGATCGTTTCGATTCGATTAAGCCTTGCGGTGGCGACGACGAGCGATCCGATTGCGATGGCACCTCCCGATAGTCCGGTGCCGGCGCCGCGTGGTACGAAAGGGACATTGTGTTTCACTGCAAGTTTGACGATTGCCGTCACTTCGGCTGTGCTTTCGGGGAATACGACGGCAAGTGGCCGTGCCCGGTCGAGCGTCTGGCCATCACAATCGTAGGCAAAGAGATCCTCTGGTCGGGTGAGAATGCGTTCCGCCGGAAGAACGCTGGGTAGCGCGCATAAGAATCCCTCACAGTCGCTGTCAAAGCTCGGAAGGTGTGCAAGCACGTGAGCGTCGATGCTGTCTCCTTCGGACGTTGCGATGACAGACTGGCTGGTTCGAGATTTCATGTGACCTCTGGCGTGGACGGTGTAATCTCCGGCACCGGCAGGCTGATCTTGACGTGGGTTCGCCGTGCGAAAAGGGCGAGCGCTGCGAGGCCAACCACGACCGCGAACCACAGCGTACAAACCCGTGTGATGAATGTGGCCGCCGCTGCCGTGCCGCGGGTGATCCCGGTTGCCATGTTGGTCAGCATGAACAACATCCCGGCCTCGGTGACGCCGAGCCCTCCCGGCAGGAACGAAAGTGCCCCGGCGATGGTCATGGTCGAATATATAAAGGTGGCAGGATGAATGTCGATGGCTGCTCCCTCGAATCCGGTCACGATGAGCCAAAAGGCCATGCATTCGAAGAACCAGGCGATGGCCGAGAGCAGGACTGATAGCAGGAAGGTCCCGGGTCGCATCATGATGGCGGTACTTTCATACGCCTCGCGCAGTTTGGACGACATCTTTCCGAGAATGGGAATTCGTACGGCGATTGCGAGCGCGAATTCGGCGAGCGGTCGAACCATGACGAACAACAGGGCCACCGCCACGAGGATCGTCCCCGCGATGAGGAATCGACGATCGACGTCAAACGTAAACGCACCGAAGGCTGCGAGACTCAATAAACCGACGAGGTCCGTCAAGCGTTCGGCTATCACAATGGGCGCCGTTCGCGCCGCCGGAATGCCGCGCGATTCGCGCAACAGCAGCGCCTTGATGGCTTCGCCCAATTTACCTGGCGTCACGGTCAGGGCAAATCCGCCGAGGAAGACCAGCAGACTTTCGCCAACGGGAACTTCCAATCGCAGCACGCGCAAATACAGTTGCCAGCGAATGAAGCGGACCAGATAGTTGGCTGCGGCGAGCAGCAGTGCAAGCACGGCGGTTGACCATGCGTAGTGCGAGAGGGCTTCGCCCACCGCGCGTGCATCGGCCCAGATGGTGAAGGCGACATAGACCGCGACACCGCCTGCGACACCGAGGAGTACGCGGGGCAAAAGTTTTTTCATGGTCAAGCTCAACTAGTATAGAGGGTTGTCGTGGAAAAGCGGTGTCACTCAGGCGCGGCTTCGGGCCACTGCTGCGACGCAGTCTGATATATCGTTCAGGTCGATGACATCCAGCCGAGGGTCAACTGTTCCGCCTCGCCGAAGACCGGTGCCGTGGGCCTTGCTGGCCGCCTCGTTGCGAACCCACTGTCGCAAAAATACCGCGTCGCGGTCGGTCGGATCTGCCGATTCGATCTCGGTCAGGGCCGCCCCGCTCAGGATGCGTTTCGCGATCGCCTCCATCGGCGTACGCAGTTGTCGCTCCGCGCGCTCGACATCAACCCCCACGGGGCCGCGCAAGTCGATGGCGCACAGTCCATGGCCTTGCGTGTGACTCAGATTGAACCAGGGGCCCTGTTCCCGGAGTAGAACCGGTTTGCCGTTGGCGTTGGTTCCGATCGGGACCTGCTCCGGCGCGATCTTCAACCACCGTCCGAGAAGCAAGCGCACGAGGCCGCGAAGCAGCGTGAATTCGATCCGACGGGCGTCGGCCATGGTCGAAAGTCGCGCTTGTTCTTCCGGCGCCAGGACGAATTCCTGAGCCAGCAAAGATGTGCCGGGCGGTGGGAATCGCAGGTAAAATACGGTCAACGCCGGCTGATGCGGGACGTGCAACTGGTGGGGATGATGCCGTTCTGCGAGCGTCCCCAAAGGCGAGGCCCGCCAGTCGATCTGCGCCATTTCACTGGCCAGGTCCACCGTCGTTGTCGTTGTGCCTGGGTCCACTTGTTTCACGGGATCCGGGGTGTAACATCTCGCGCGCCAACGTGCGCGTCAACCACGGGATTTCATGAAGCAAGACATTTCATCGATAGGCAATCTGTCCCCTCGCGATCGGGGCTTCCTATTGGGGGCGCTGTTGCTCAACATTGAGCCTTACGAGTTGCCGGAACACTTGCACGCGTCCGAACTGGCGGCGTCACTGGAGCGAATCAATCAAGCAAACGATCGGGGCGCGATTCTGGAAGCATTGCGCCTTCGGATGGTCAACCTTTTCCCGTCGGTGCTTGCGCGGATCGCACCGGAACGACTGGCCGAACGGCTTCGAGGCGAGACTCTCCGAACCGCACGCATTGCATTTGGATATTTACCGGAGTGCCTACAGGATTCGTTGAGACGTTTGTTGCCGACCTTGTCAGCACTCAGTCCGCCATCCGAGTCCGGCTGGAACACCGGCCGTGAGGTGGCTGTCGCAGTGTTTCTGCCGTGCTTGGCCCACGTCGATCTGGACGAAAGCATCCACGCACTCTCTCCCGAAACCGTCTGGGAATCCGTGTGTCAAACAGGAGCCCAGTTGTTGGGTCGATCGCTCATCGACGCCGAGGCCTCCGTCCGGGCGCGGGCGATGGCCGCGGTGGGCGCGCGCTGGGCCGGGTCGATCAAACGCGAGGCGACACAGTCCGCCGATCACACCCTTCGCAAAGAGGCGCAAACCATTGCGGCGCTCGTCGGCGTGGCGCTCAATGGACGGGATGCGCGCAGCGCAGAAGATCGCCTGGCGGCCATGGGATATTTGTCCCTGATCCGCAAGTTGTCTCCTCGCGAACGAACCGCAATGCGCATGGCATTGCCACCGTGGATCGATGGATTGGAGAAGGTATGACCGAAAAATCAGATGTCGGTAAAATGTCGGGGCGAATCATCCGCAGCCATGGACGGATTCTTGAACCGGCGGTGGCGACCGCGGCCGCCGAGGCTGCCGCGATTCGGTTGCAGGCGGAGTCGGAACTCGCATCAGCGCGTGCTACGGTTTCTGCTTTACAGAAATCAGCTCACGACGTGGGCTATGCCGAGGGGCATGAAGGCGGGCGCCAGGCGGCACTTGCCGAGTATACTTCGCTCGTCGCATCGGCGCGCCTCGACGCCGAAGCAGTTCGCCGGGAAATTCGCGGCGGTGTTGTGGCACTCGGTCGTCGACTGGCCGAAAAGATCATCGGCAAAGCAATCAGCCTGGACGAAACCCTCTTGGTTGAACTTGCGACCCAGGCTATTGACGACGCCCGGGCTGCCCAGGGAATTGTGCTTCTACGGGTCCACCCCGAGGATCTCTCCGCGCTTGAACGACAGCGCCCCGCTCTCGTTTCTCGCCTGAATACGCAGGTTGTGTTGCGAATCGAAGCCGATTCCGAAGTGGGGCGATACGGTTGTGTGGTTCAAACGCCGGCCGGGCGGGTGGATGCACAGCTTTCGACGCAATTTGACGCACTGGAAAAGGCGCTCGCGGAAGCCGCAAAGCGGAGTGCCCGATGAACGATCCCCTCGATACCGGTTTGGTCGATGTGGAACGTTTGACCGATGCCCTCGATAATCTTGATGCGGTTCGATTGCGTCGTCTGGCGGGCAGAGTAACCGAGGTCACCGGCCTCGTGGTGCGCGCGAGCATCCCCGGCATTCGGGTCGGCGAACTGGTCGAGATCGATACGGGCAATCGGCATTTGTTTGCCGAGGTGGTCGGTTTTCGCGGCGAAGAAGTTGTCTTGATGCCACTCGGATCGCTCGAAGGGATTGGACCCGATTCGCTCGCGACTTCGACGGGGCGTTCACTTGAGATTTCGGTTGGACAGGGACTCCTCGGTCGCGTGGTGAATGGTCTCGGTCGGCCGATGGACGGGCAGGGGCCGATTGCCGGCGTGACCATGCCGTGGTCGGTCGACCGGGCCGCCCCCGATCCCTTGACGCGACAACGCGTCGCCAATCCGCTGGCCATGGGCATTCGCGCCATCGACGGATTGCTCACAGTGGGCGAAGGCCAAAGGATTGGTCTCTTTGCGGGGGCGGGGGTTGGCAAATCCACCTTGATGGGACAGATCGCCCGCAACACCGAAGCCGAGGTGAACGTCATTTGTTTGGTGGGTGAACGCGGTCGCGAGGTGGGCGAGTTCATTGCGGATGTCCTCGGGCCAGTGGGCCGTGCGCGCTCGGTTGTCGTTTGCGCAACGAGTGATGTACCCGCTCTTGAACGAATCAAAAGCGCCTTTGTTGCGACCGCGATCGCCGAGTGGTTCCGTTCTCAGGGAAAGCGTGTGCTTCTGATGATGGATTCTCTGACGCGATTCGCACGTGCGCAGCGCGAGGTCGGGCTGGCCGCGGGAGAGCCGCCCGCTCGCCAGGGCTATCCCCCAAGCGTATTTGCAATGCTACCGCGTTTGCTTGAAAGAACCGGTAACTCAGACCGGGGTTCGATCACCGCCCTTTACACGGTCCTGGTTGCCGGTGGTGACATGGAGGAACCCATCGCCGACGAGGTCCGCGGCATTCTCGATGGACACATCGTTCTTTCACGTGAGCTTGGCACCCAGAATCACTGGCCCGCGATTGACGTGTTGCCCTCGTTGTCGCGCGCGATGAACGGCATCGTCAGTCCCGTGCATCGACAGGCTGCAGGTCGTTTGCGAGCGCTGCTGGCCGCATACGCTGAAAAACGCGATCTCATCGCGCTGGGTGCTTATAAATTCGGTGCCGACGCGCGAACCGACGAGGCGATCGCACGAATGGATGGGATTACCGCATTTTTGCGCCAGTCCACTGACGAGCGCACCACGGCCGACGAAACCCAGCGAATGCTGTTGGCCCTTCTTGGGCCGCCCTAGCTACATCCGTATGTCGACGAGCACGCGACTGCGCAGGTCGGTCAGAAACGTCTTGGTTTCCTTCTCGACATTCTTTTGCCGCAGACGTCCGCGAATTTCCTCGGTGGCCTCGGCCAATGGTTTCGCAGGCTTTTCTCTCCGATCGACGAGCTTGATGACGTGAAATCCGCGATCCGCACGAATCGGCCCACGCACTTCGCCGATCTTCATGGTGAAGACCACCTCTTCGATGGGTTTCGGCAAAAGGTCTCTTCCGAAAAAGCCGAGATCGCCACCTTCGTCCCGGGTGGCGGCGTCTTCCGAATACTTCTTGGCAAGCTCTGCAAAGTCTTCACCGGCCTCAACGCGCTTGCGCAGCGATTCCGCCAGCTGTTGCCGCTCAAGCAGTGTTCCAGCGTCGGCGTTGTCGGGGATGGCGATGAACATGTGACTGGCGCGAACTTCAGAGTCCGAAGCCTTCATGTGGCGGTCGTAGTACGCTTCGATCTCGCGATCGGAGATCTGGGTCTTTGAACCGACTGCCATCTGCAGCACCCGGTAACGCAGGATCTGGCGTTTCACATCCTGCCGGTACGACGCCATCGACATATTCTGTCCCGCGAGCGCGTCCGCGAGTTGCTTGTCGTCGAGGTTGTTCTCGCGTTTGATCTGGTCCACCATGCGGTCGACCTCATCGGCCGCAATCGTGATCTTCATTTCGCGGCCCTGGTTCGCGATGAGTTCGTCGTCGATGAGTCGGTCGAGGACCTCCCGTCGCAGGGCCTCGGCGCGGGCCGCGCGTTCCTGCTGGTTGGTAATGCCGGCAATCTGGCGCAGAAACGGAGCAGCCTTCTCCTCGATCTCACTTTGCAAAATCACCGCGTCGCCAACCACCGCAACGATCTTCTCCACCACCCGGGCTTCGGCACGCGGCACCCAAAGCGAGAGCGAAAGCACGGAAGCCGCGAGACACGCTGGAATTCGCATTACGGAGATTCTCCTGAGTTTGCCGCTTTGCCCGGCAATATTTGATCGAGGTACTTCACGACCGGTGGATCGGTCAACTTCGGTGGTGCGTTGGTTGTGTCCACCTTCACCTTGGCCATGTTCTCGTCGAAGATCTTCACGTCCGATCGCGCACGCAGCCCGGAAACCCAGTTGACCAGTGCTTTTTGCCGCACTTCCTTGAACAGAAAGCTGCGGGAAAGTGCCTTTGCATTTTCGTAACTTCGCGTGACAGCGGGCTCTATGCCATTGAGCCGCATCACGACGAATCCGACGCTCGTCTTGTAGGGCCCAATCAGTGCGCCGGCAGACTTCGCCGCGAAAAGGGACGCAAGCATTTGGGGTGGCAATCGTTTGTCCGCGGCGTTCACCGTACCCATGTCGCCGCCGCGTTCCCTGGAACCAGTATCAATCGACTTCTGGCGAACGAGAGTTTCAAAACCAGTCTGATCCTCGGGTCGCAGTTTCCGCGCTTCAGCCATGACCTGTTCCGCCGACTTTTCGTCGGCAACGACAATCTGACTCCAGTGGCGTTCCTCCGGGTTGTCGAACTTGGCTCTATTGGAATCGTAGTACGCTTTGACGTCTTCTTCCGGTAATTGGGCCGGATCATATTGCTGCTCAAATTCTTTCTGGATGAGTCGCGCAACCATCTGTTGTTTGAACACCCGAACGATGTCCGGATCGTTGGTGTAGCCCTTGGCCCGCGCTTCAATCGCCATCACCTCAAATCGGATGAGGTTGTCGAGGAATTCTCGTTTTTTCTCCGGCGTGGAATAGCGCATCCGGATGAAAGGGCTCTCGTGGTTGATCTGCTCCTGCAGATCCTCGACGGTGATGTACTCATTGCCGACCCGGGCGATGGGCGACACGCCTGGCGGCAAGGCAGGTGGTCCGGCCGGCGCACCGCGATCGCATGCCATCATTAGGGCGGTGAGAACCAGGCCACTCAGGGCCGATTTGAGCGTGGGAGCGAGCATGAGCCTAGACATTAGCCGAGGGTGCGTTCGATCTCCAGCAACCGCTGCCGCGCCGCGGTCAAATGATCTCGCCGCTCCCCATCGGTAAAAGCGTAGGTAAGGCGCATATCCGAGGAAAGCTTGAATCGTGTTCCCGGCTGGCTACAGAGTCGGAGAACCCGGACGGGATCGAGGGGTGTCTCATTTCCGAGCGCCAGCACGAATCGCGTCGGTGTTAGCTCGTAGGCCCGTGCCCGAAGTCGGCGGACAATGAGCTTGTCGGCCATGACACGGGCGAGCAGAAGGGCCTCCTTTGGCGGGGGCCCGTACCGATCAGTCAGTTCCTCCAGAATGCCGTCCACGCCCTCGTCTGACTCGGTTTGTGCCAGCCGTCTATAAACATCCAGCCTTTGTCCGGGGTCGGGGATGTAGTCGTCCGGCAGGTAAGATGCCACGTCGACCGAAATTTCCGGATCGCGTTCCCGGACAATAGGCCGGCCATCCAGTTCTGCAATGGCTTCTTCCAGGATTCGGGCGTAGGCCTCGAACCCAATCGTCGCCAGCGTGCCGGATTGCCGGGCGCCAAGCAGCTCGCCAGCACCTCGAATCTCCATGTCGGCGTAGGCCAAATGGAATCCCGCACCGAGATCAGAAAAGCGCTCCAGGGCTGCAAGCCTTTGCTGTGCGTCTTCCGACAACGCTTCGCCATCCGATACAACAAAATAGCAATAAGCGCGTTCGCGAGCCCGTCCCACGCGCCCGCGCAATTGATAGAGCTGCGCCAAGCCCAACCGTTCAGCCTGGTTCACAATGATCGTGTTGGCCCGAGGGATATCGAGCCCTGACTCGATAATCGTCGTTGCGCAAAGAATGTCGAATTGGCCCGCGACAAAATCGACCATCATGCGCTCGAGCTTTCCCTCGGACATTTGGCCGTGCGCGACCGCGATGCGTGCCTTCGGAACCAAAACACGCAACTCGTTTGCCCAGCGATCGATGTCCTGGATTCGGTTGTGCACAAAAAACACTTGCCCGCCACGATCCATTTCCCGGACGATCGCTTCTTGCAGCAGATCGCGGTCGAATCGACACACGAATGTTCGAATGGCTAGTCGATCGTTGGGCGGTGTGGAAATCGTCGACATCGGGCGCAATCCACCCATCGCCATTTGCAAGGTGCGCGGAATGGGCGTTGCGGTCAGAGTCAACACGTCTACCTCCGCACGCATTTTCTTGAGCCGCTCCTTGTGGGCGACCCCGAAACGCTGTTCCTCGTCGATGACAACCAATCCGAGGTTTTTGAATGACACGTCCTGTGATAGCAATCGGTGGGTCCCGACAATCACGTCCACTCGTCCTGCTGCCGCGTCCGCGATCGTCGCTTTCTGTTCGACCGTGCTACGAAAACGCGACAGCGCCGCGATGCGTACCGGGAAGTTTCGGAACCGTTCGGTGAACGATGCCGCATGTTGTTCGCAGAGGACAGTGGTGGGCGCCAGAATCGCCACCTGTCGCCCTGACTCCACGACCAATAGTGTTGCGCGCATCGCGACCTCGGTTTTTCCATAACCCACATCGCCGCAAACCAACCGCTCCATCGGGATGTCGCTTTGCAAATCGGCGAGGACTTCTTCGATTGCGCGCAGTTGATCAGGCGTTTCGTCAAACGGGAAAGTTTCTTCGAATGCGCGAAACATCGAATCCGGCGGTGGACAGGCGCGGCCGCCGACCACCTTGCGCTGGGCGTACAGTTGTAGCAACTCTTCGGCCAGCTTGCGCGCCTCGCCCGATGCCTTTTTCTTCTTCTCTTGCCACGTCCGACCGCCGAGTTTGTCGAGGCGTACGGCCGATCCTTCTCCAGTGGCTGAAAACCGACTGACAAGGCCCACGCGATAGACTGGGACGTACACCGTTCCACCGTCGTACTCGATCTGCAAAAAGTCCTGACCAACGCCACGAACGTCGATTTTCTTTAAGCCGCGGTACCGTCCGACACCGTGTTCATCGTGTACCACCGCGTCTCCCTCTCGGAGCGCGGTGAGATCGCCTTCTCGCGTTGCCTTGCGTGGCGTTGTTTCTCTGCGACCGCGCTGTCCGAATAGATCCGTTTCCGTGATGAAAACAGTCCCATCTCTGGGCAACGAGAATCCGTGCTCAAGCGCCCCCATGACGATCGCCAGCGGGAGTTTTTCAGAGCCCTGCTTCGTTTCGTCGAACATACCCTCGGCGGCGGAATCCGGATCGATCGGGATCTCGCGGTTGGCAGTTCGCAACAAAGACGCGATGCGTTCGGCCTGCCCACGGGTATTGACCACCAATCGTACGACGTTTCCTTCCCGGTTCACGCAATCGAGCGCTTCGGCGATTGCGATCGCGGCTACGGGTTCTCCGTCGCTTGTGTCCTTTTTCAGTCGAAGCTGTGAGAAGGTTGCGCGCAGTTCGGTGTTTGGGCGGGAATCGAGGATGAATTCTGGCGTGTCGGTGTCCTCGCCCGCAACGGCCAACATCGTCAGATCGAGGCGCCCACAGGCTTCGAGCGCCGTTTCCCAGTCTTGGGACGAAAGGATGTGCTCGTGAGGCTGAAGCACCAGATGGTTTTCATCTCGTTTGTGGGCGCAGGCCCTGACAAATTGCTCCGATTGGCGTTCGAGCGCCGCTGTGAGTGCGTCGGAATCCTCCAGCATCACGATACCATCCGGGGGTGCATGGTCGAACAGGGTGGCGAGCGTTTCATGAAACAGCGGAACGAGCGACTCGATTCCGAAAAACTCCTGGCCAGATTCGACGCGTTCGATGAGAGAGCGCAACTCCGAAGAGGGGACCCGGCAGCGCTCGGCGGCGGCCAGTAGCCTTGCACGCGGCTCAGCTCCTCCGCTTCTCAGGGTCTGACGGGCGGGCGAAAAAAATGCGAGATCCACCGACCGCAGTGTTCGTTGCGACGATGGATCGAATGATCGCAACCGTTCGATCTCGTCGCCGAGATACTCGATCCGAATAGGGTGTCTTTCGGCCGGGGAGAAGGCGTCAACGACGGCTCCCCGAGGCGCAAAGGTTCCCGGATCCTCGACGACGGGCGCTCGCGTGTACCCGGCTCGTTGCAAACGTGACACAAGATCCTCGCGATCGATTCCACAGGTTGGCGTGAGCTCGAACGACAAGGCCTTCAAGAAGGCCACCGGCACGACCCGTCGGCTGGCCGCTCGGGGTCCGGTGACAATCAACTCCGGCGGCTCTGCGCGCGCCATTTGCGAAAGCAGGGCAAGCCGCCGCATCAGGGTTCCTCGATCTGGCTGAACCTGAGCATAGGGAGAAGCCTCAAGTCCCGGAAATTCCTCGACGCGCCTTCCGGCATCCTCGCCGAGGAATTTGAGAAAGAAGCGGCAATCCGCAAGCCGCGCGCCAACCGAATCGTCGTCGCGCGCCACAAAAATGACCCGTCGTCCCATCCTGACAAGCATCGCCGCCAGCAGGGGTCCGGCGCCCGTTGCGGCCACCCTTATTCGAGCGTGCGACCCCTCACGCTTCGCATCCAGGTGGCGTTCCACCTGGATTATCAGTCGGCGCAATGACGTGGAATCGGAAAAGGACATATCCATCGTGGATGGTCCACGCTCGACCCAGCTTTGACGGCGAAGCACGTCGGTGCAACCACAAGGGCAATATTATCTTCGTGGGAAGCACATGGTCGCTTGACCTTAAAAGGGCCGTTGACTTAAGTTCAACCTTCTCTCAGAGGAAACCCGGAATGTTCAATCGATTCCCCAGTCTGGTTGTTGGTGTAGGTTTGTTCGTTGCTCTGTCGGCGAGTGGCTGCGAGCAAAAGGGCGGGCCTGTCAATGTTGACCGCATCGAACCGGGCACAGGTTCCACGATGGGCGGTGATCTCATCACCATTGTAGGCAGTGGCTTTGAGCCCGGTAAAACTCAAGCGGACGTTCTGTTCGGAAGGCGCAAGGCCGAAAACATCATCATTGCGTCTTCGTCCACGATCAACGTCGTGACGCCCGCTGGCGATCGCGGACCGATCGACGTAAGCGTGATGTTTCACGACGGCAAGGCATTCAAGATTGCCAACGGATTTAAATACATTCCCCCTACCGAACCGTCGTCCGCTCGTCAGGCCTGGGAAAAACAGGGCTCCGCGAAATAGCGGCGCGGTGGCCCTTGAACGACAACGGCCGTGCGCGGGCGTCGCCCCTCGTCCTGCTCAGACGAATTGAACGCGGAACAACTGCTGACCCATCAGCAGCAAGCAGCCTTGATCGACCTGTCGTTCGCCGTTGATGCGAAGGAAGGATCCGTTGGAAGATCCCAGGTCCTGAAGATACACATGCCCGTCTCGCAAAGAGATTCGTGCGTGGGTCGCCGAAACGTAGCCGTCCTCCGGGAAGAGGATGTCACCCCGTTCTCGTCCAAGGACAATCGCTTCCTCGAAAATAGGGAAGGCAGGTCCGTCCACATCCCGCCCGACGATGACAGAAATGCGACCCCAGTACCCGGGGTTCGGAGTTCCGATGATTTCCGTGCCGTCCTCAAGTGGCATGGGCTCGGAAATCACGTCGAAACGCAAGAGTTCCTGTCCGATCCGGAAGATATGTCCGGAGTCGAGTGCTTCTTCCTGTGTGAGACGGAAAAACACGCCGTTGAGACTCTTGAGATCTCGAACCGTTAACCCGTTGTCATCCAGCTGAAATTCAGCGTGGCGTGGTGACAAGTACGGATCCGCATCAAAGAGCGATCCTTGTCCGCGGCCGATGAGGTTTTCTCCCTCCACCAACGGGTGTATTCCACCTTCGGTCCCATCGGGACGAATCAACGTCAGGTGCCCGTGGTGGGCCGGCGCCTTGGCCACCTGCTGTGGCGGGGCCATGTACATTGTCCGTGGTACGCTTCCGGAAGAGTCTCCGGATGCGAAGCCTGGCGCCGGAGCGATAGCCGGTGAGGATTGTGCGACTTTGAGGCGGAATCCGCATTTCCCGCAGAACGTATTGTTGGCCTTGATGCCGTTTCCACACTTTGGACAAGCTGATTCCGCTGGTGCTGCCGCTGCCGGAATGCTTTGGCGAATGGGTGCAGACGTGGCCGCGACAGGTGCCACGGCAGTGTGTGGGCGACTCAAGGGAGCTGGAGTCGCCTCGTTTGCCGGCACTTTTGCGAGTGCAATTGCCGCCAATTTCGAGCCGGGAGAAGCTGCCACGGGCGGCGCCGTGCTGGCAGTCCCGATCGATACACTGGGCATTGCCACAGGAGCGGGGGGGCTCGCGGCTGGCGCGGCGGCTCGTTCAAGCTTTGCCCCGCATCCGAGACAGAACTTGTAGTGGTCCTGGTTGTCTTTTCCGCACCTCGTACAAGCGATCACAGCGTTGCCTCCAACCCGAAGCTCTCCACGTCAACCTTCATACCGAAAATCATCATTACGAAACCTCGATGCGCAGCAGTTGCTGCCCCAAGAACACATAGTCGCCATTGAAAAGTGGCAACTCGGCTTCAATGCGGACAAACGTTCCATTCTTCGAGCCGCAATCAACCAATTGGAAGTTGCCTTCGTGGTCAACCCGCACCTCCGCGTGATTGCCCGAGATGAACGGATCGTCCGGAAAATTCACGTCGCAGTTTTCTCGGCCGATCGTGATGACCTCGCTGCGCGCGCGATAAATGAGGCCGATGTCGCCTCCTCGTAAGATCTGAATCAGTTTCATCTTCGATTCGCGCCTTGGGCTCGAATAGAAATAGGTCCCTTCAGCGTCGGGTTGTGGACCCAGATCGGGAGGCACGGCTTCAATCTGCAAGAGCTGTTCTCCCACCAGGAAGACCGATCCGGACTGCAACGCTGCCGGTTGCTTTATCCGCGTGAACACCCCATTGACGGAACCTTCGTCGCGCACATGAAGTTTGCCGCCCACGTAGTAGAAGTTCGCGTGTCGAGGCGAAACCAGCGGATCCGCATCAAACAGAATTGCGCCTTCTTCGCGCCCCGCAATGTGCTCGGTACCATTCAGCTGGTACGAAACGCCATCGCCTTGATCGCCGCGCACCAGGATCAGTTTCGCGCGTCCGGGGAGCTGCCCTGCGGAGAAAAACATGGTTTTTCCACCACCGCGTGCGGGGCCGTCGGGCGCAACTGATTCGTCTTGTCGGGCTCCACATCCACCGCAAAATTTGTCTGGTAAGGGCATCACGTGACCGCAGGTGGCACAGGTTCGCATATCGCTCGACATCTTTTCCCCCTTGACCCCAAGGTGGCCGACATTGGCATCGATGGGTCCGTTCGCGCCGGTCGAGGAAGATAAGATCGCTCCTAGGTCGGTGCCACACAAAGAACACGCCGTGGCACCAAGGTCGATCAGGGCGTCACAGGCGGGGCAAACCAAACCAATGGACATTCTGCCACGATTTTGCAGGGTTATGCCCGCGTGTCAATGGTCACGATCGGGTTTCGGATTCCCGGGTGGAAGCGGAATACGCGGTTTGGCGACGCCAACGGTTATTCCTTGCAACGCGACCGAAGAAAATCACGGACCGCCTGTCGTACGTTTTCGGGCATTCCGACGGCAAAGGTCTCGCGCGTCAAATCTGGGGTCTTCCGGTAGCTGTCAAAGTAACGCACACATTCGGGACACATCCCAAGGTGCCGTTCGAAGTGTTCCCGATCCGCATCCGGCAGGGAACCCTCAAGGTAGTCCACCGAAAATTCGCCGATTTTTCGACAAGAGATCATCCCACTTGTCTTTTTACAGTCGTCTGACACTTCTTAAATAGTACCCTATTGCCGGGTTTACCGGGAGGCTGCCCACGGTTTTTAACAACCGAAAGCGACCATGACCGACAACTCAGCCGTGAAATCCACGATGGTTTGTGACCGTGTTTGGGATGCCCCGCTTTCCGGATTGGATTCGAAAAAAATTACGCCACCCGTCCCGGAGCATCACTCCCGACGGGAATTTCGGCGTGTTTTCGAGGAGTTGATCACAGCAAACGAATCCGCCGATCGGGCGCGGCCCGGGCAACCTCGCAAAGGCGTCGAATCTCCCGCCGCAGTCCAGACGCAAGGCGACGATTCCGGATTTCTTGAGCACATGTACGCTCGTGCCGAATCCGCACGTTTGGAACATTCGGCGCCGTCTCCGGTGACGGCCAGTAGGGTCAGATTCGCCCCTCCGCCGACACCAGCGCGTGCTTCAGCGCCTGAGATGGCTCACCAGGTGTTGGTTGGCACCGCCAGGGGCGAACAGGAGGCGAGGGTGCGCTTTTCGAGTGGCCCACTCGTCGGGACCGAGGTTCAACTCCGGATGGAGGGTGACAGAGTGTCAATTGCCGTATTGACAGAGGGGGCAGTCTCGCGCCAAACACTCGGGCAGGTGTTGTCCGAATTCACACGGAGATTTGACGGTAAAACGCGGCGATTTGCCGATGGGAAACCGAATCGCGCAAGCCAAACGAGCGATCGAAGCCGTGAGCGATAACGCCGATACGACCGTGCGATTCGGCCTGCCGACATCCTTGCTGTTGCGCGGGCAGGTCTCCCGCTCAACCGCGAATTGTTCGAGGATTGGCCTGCCGTTTCTGGCTCGGATACCGCACACGGCAACCGTATCGATCCCGCCCCTTGGCGCTATTTCGCTTCGTTTGAGGGGATTTGTCGGTGAGCTGCGAGCCTCACCGGGTCCCGACGCGTTCGCGATCGGAAGTGATGTGCTTCCCCGCGGATGCAGTGTCTGGATTCAGAGGACGTTTGCGTCGCAGTTGGTCGGACGGTTGCTTGGTGAAAACGAGTTTGAGTCGATTTCCCAACAACCGTCGGCGGGGCAACTCGGATTGTTGTCGGCCCTACTTTGGCGTGCGTTGCAACGTTTGGGGGTTCGCTCAGATCTGCGTGGTACGGATTCGACGCCGGACGACGGAATGGGTGTTTTCCAAGTGGACATTGCTATTGGAATCGACTCGGAAAGTCCGATCCGAGGCGAACTATCCCTCGGCATCGATGCCGATTGCTTGCGTTCGTTTGGCGTAACGGGCGCCGCAAACGCCAGTGTGCTTGGCATGCACCTCGAACATATTCCGATCGAGGCCGCAATCGAGCTTGCCACAGTGGCTTTCTCCGCTCACGACGTGGATCGACTCCACGAGGGTGACGTCGTCGTCTTTTCTGCTTATACGAATCACGTTCATCTTGAACGCGTCGGCGAGATGGAAGGTCGAATTCGGATTGGCGCGTTCGTCGCGGATTGTTTCCTCCACAAAAACGGAGATGTCGTCTTGCGAAACTCATTTATAGCCGACAACCCAACCGCCGAAGTAACCCGTCCTTCCAAGGGGCCCCTCATGACCGACACAACATCTGCCAACAACGAGAAAACGACAGCAGTCCTCGCGCACGCACCGATCCAGCTCACGGTTGAGGTGGGAAGGGTGTCCTTGACCGGTGCAGACATTGCCGGTTTGTGTAACGGTTCGATCCTTCAACTGGGCCGTCGCCTGGACAATCCCGTGGACTTGACCGTCGGGGGTCGACTGATCGGACGCGGTGTCGTGGTCGACGTCGAAGGCGAACTCGGCGTTCGCGTGATTGAGCGGATCGGCTGATCAGACTGCGAGTCGATCGTCGAGCCCGGCTTCGGCACGCTCGCGCAACCGTTCAAACACGCCGGCCGTGTGTTTCCAGGTCGGTGCGGTTGCCATTGCCCCTTTGATCATGGCCGTCCACGACTCGCTGTCGCGGTGCAACGACGCCGCTCGCACAATCGAGTTCGCGATGGCGTTCGCGCTATCTTCGGGGAACAAGATCGCGTTTCCCGTACAAGAAAAAGCATCCAAATCGATGAGGTGTCCACCGGCAACACCCTGGGCCGAGGCAATCGGAATGGAGCCGTAGCGCAGACTCAGCCCGGCCGAACGGGCAGCCTGTTCGTGAGTCGCCGACACGATGACGGCATCGACCGCAGCGAGCAACAACCGTTGTTGTTCCCACTCCTTGATTGGCGTCGAGTCTGATTCGGGGTGAAGCAATGCAACCTTGGAGGGGTTTTCGATGGCAAGAACGCGTATACGCTCGATGAGGCGTCGATCGCCTCCGGTGGTTGTCGCGACAATCGCAACGTCACCGCGAAGCGCAGTGACAAGTGCATCTACAACGGCCTCACCGCCCATTTCAAGCCGAAGTTCTGCTACGGTGAGAAGCAACGTTTGTGGATCAAGCGCAAGGCCCAGTCGACGTTCGACGGCCTTTCGACAGACCAGTTTTCCACCGAGGTCCGCGCTAGAGAAGTGTGCCGGCAATGCGGCATCCGTTACCGGATCGTGCGGTGGATCGTCGGCACCCACACGGAATGCAACGATGGGTTCATCGGAGGCACGACCCGAAAGGGCAGGGTCCTTTTCGAGCCGCGCCGCTGCTGCGGGGCCCGGGACAAGAATGGCATTTGCAGCCGCCGCCCCAGCACTTGCCCGTACAGCGTCCTGAACTCGACCTTCGGGCAAAACGAAAAACTTTGCGTTGGACTGCGTCCCGGCAAGCGCGCCTGCCGCGCCTTCTCCCCATGCAATCACAGCGTCGGGCGAGAGCAACGGATCCGAGGCGATGCTTTCAACTGCAACTTCGAGCCAAACCCCGGGCGCGATGAGCGTGTTGTCGGGTATTGAAACCACTGTTAGCGACGGCTCCGATGCGCCGGATTGGCCTTCGAAAAAGCCCAGTTCGTAGGCGGCGCCCTGGATGTTAACCACCACCTTGCGCAGACGACGGGCAAGTCCGGGAATCCGACCCGCTGCTTCTCCCGTCGTCACGGTCAACAGGCGAACCGAGTGGTCGAGCGATATCAACCCTCGACCCAGGGCCCACAGCGCCCTGGCGTTTTCCGATTCGGAAGGGCGGGCGGCTGCATCACTTAGAAGGAGATATTTCGACACGTGGACGCACCATGGCAGGATGCCGCCTATTCGGCAAGCACCCTGCATCCAGGCGATCGAAGGGGAACGACGAACCTTTCGGTTCTGCTTTCTTACTCTTCAGCCGCGCCGCGTACGTCTTCGTCACCCGGGAGGTCGTTGACCGACGGGTACTTCATGATCTCGCGGCGAGAGATTTTCCATGCCTTTTGGACGATCCAGGACAGCGAGCGGTCCTGGCGCGTTGCCTCCTCTTGGATCTCTTTCAACATTTCTTCGGGGAAGTACAGACTCTGTTTGCGCTTATCAGAACCGGCCATGAAGTCCTCGGCGGAAGGGGGTTTTCTCTTACTATAGCCCACATTTACGCATTGCTGACAGATTTAGTCAAGGCGCGTTGAGCGATGGTTTTTGGCGTGACGGTTGCGATGCGAGGCGCTAAAATGCTCCGGCTACACGCGAATCAACATTTCGAAACGTTTCGAGTTGACGGGTCCCGCGTGATGGCTTCGTATAGATATCGACCCACCGACCCCCTCTAATCCCCAGAACAACGCGAGGGTGACCATGACCGACGCAAACAAGCTCAAGAAGAAGGACTTGACCCGATTCAAGGAGATCCTCCTGGAACGGCGCAAGGAAATTGTACGCAATGCGCAGCGCACGCTGAGCGAGGATATGACACTTGACTCGGACGACTTGCCGGACGAGATGGACCTTGCGTCCACCGAGTACTTGCACGCGTTCACGTTCCGCCTGAGAGGTCGCGAAAAAACGTACCTCGCCAAAATCGACAAGGCGCTCGAACGCATCGAGAATGGCACCTTCGGTATTTGTGAGGAATGCTCTGAAACTATCTCTCCGAAGCGCCTTGAGGCGCGCCTGGAAACGACCTTGTGCATTCGTTGCAAGGAAGACCAGGAACGCGAGGAAAAGGCATACGGCTGAGGTCGTGGTTCGATTGATCGTGCCGGTCCTGCTAATGGTATTTGGCGGGGCCGGATGTTTCGGTACGTTTATCGAGGACGGATCGTCCGTATCGATTGGTACCCACGCCGCCGGGGGATTGTGGCGAGGTTCCCGGATTCCATTCGACGGTTTGGGGTATTCGGTCCCGCTCGCCTGGCGAGGGCGACGTGCGACCTACGCAACAGCGGAGTTGGCTGATTCTTTGAGCAAGGCATTCGCGAACGTGGATCGCCTGTTTCCGGGAAGCAAAGCCGCTCTTGGTGATGTCTCGCGACTCGCCGGGGGCAGCTCTGCCGAACACAAATCGCATCACAATGGCAGAGACGCCGATGTTTTTTTCTACGCCGTTGATGAAAAGGGCCAACCGTTTCGCAGCGAAAAGGCAATGCTGACCTTCGGCGCTGACGGATGGGCAAAATCGTGGTCGCCCCCGAAGGGTGGGAGGCCCCCCGCGTCTGCTGTTCCACGGGTTCGCTTCGATCGTCGGAGGAACTGGGCGCTCGTACGCGCACTCATCACCAGTCCCTCGGCCGAGGTTCAATGGATCTTCATCCACCGCGACCTTCGGGCCGAGTTGCTTGCACAAGCCGAACGCGAGGGAGAGGCTGCCGAGCTGGTACTTCGCGCGGCCGCGCTCCTGCACCAGCCTGGGGATTCAGCCCCGCACGATGATCACCTGCACGTACGCGTCTATTGCGACACGTCTGATCGCGCGCACGGATGTGACGATCGCGGCCCGGTCCGATGGCTGAAGAAATACTGGAAGTACATGCCGCCCGGCGGCGCTCCCGCGGATGCGGATGCGCCCGGCGAGCGTGTCGCCCTGATGCGCTAGCGGTCCCCGGCCCGATCGCCTTCGCCATCGAGGCCCACGGCATTCGTCGCACGGCTGGTATCCGCCACGGCCCGAGGCGCGTCGAACACCACTGAACAGAATGTTAGTTATTTTTCTGTTGAGAATATTCGCTTGAATAGAATACATTCGCTAGCGTCTTATGAAACGACTTCACGCAACTTCCGCCGCCGAGACGCTTCCGCGGCCGATGCGCCCCAAAAAGGCGGCGTTGCTCAACGAGAGCGAGTTGCACGAGATCGAGGTGTCCTGGCCGATTGGCCTGACTTCCCGGCAAATCGTCGACTTGTTTGAAGCGCGTGGCGTTCCATTCTCGGAAGCCACCCTGCGCAAGTACGTGCAGCTCGGCCTGCTGCCACGGTCCGTTCGCGTCGGTCGCAAGGGCAAGCATCGTGGATCGTGTGGCCTTTATCCGGCCGGCGTGATCCGTCGCGTGAACCTCGTGCGCCAGATGATGGCCGACGACCACACGATTGAAGAGATTCAGAAGTCGTTCGCCAAGTTCCGCGACGACATAGACCACATCGAGACCGGAGTGCGAGAGCTCATTGCCAATCTTGAGCGTGAGGCAATGGGCCTGGGAACTGAGAAACGTAACGAACTAGAGAGCGAAATAGAGGATGCCCGGAAGGTGGCGGCGGAGTTGGTCCGCCGGATTGCCGGGCTCGAGCGCCGTCTGTCAACGCCGGCTGATGAAGCTGGTCCCGCCGTCGGGGGCGGGAGTGATCTGTTCTGAGCGGCGCCTGACCCGCCGCATTTATTCGACAAGGCAACAACGACAATGGCGAACGAAAACCAGGTGGAAAATCGAGAAGTGGCCGAGGGTGTCAACGAGCGTACCGTCACCGGTGCGGATGGTGTTGTGCACCTGAAGGTGTTGACGATGCCCGATGACGAACAGGCTCAACCCGAGGTCGCTCGACTTCGGCGACGGGTCAAGGCGGACAAGGATGGACGTTTCCGTTCGCGTACGATCGCCCGACGCTATCTGACCAAAGAAGAAAAGATGCTTGCGGAGACGTTGACCTATCCAGCCGACGTGGAGCGCCCGGCCACTCGCGAAGAGTGCAAGACGATGCCTCGGCCATGCCCGTTTGTGAGCTGCTCACACCATCTATACTTGGATGTGAACGAGGAGAGCGGCGCAATCAAGCTGAACTTCCCTCACCTTGAGGTTTGGGAAATGGGAGAGACCTGCGCACTTGATGTCGCGGACCGTGGCGGAACGACGCTGGAAGAGGTCGGGGCGATCCTGAATCTCACACGCGAACGAATCCGTCAGGTTGAGGTTCGCGGTCTCACCAAGATCCGAACGCAACGCGGTCGCGATCTCGACTATCCAGGCTAGTTCTCCGGCGGCGAAAGCCGTGGCGGGACATCGCGGCATGGGCCATGATGTTTTGCATGGACGAATCTGCGGGACGACATCCCCTTGATGCGATCGACGAACGCCAGTGCGAGCGTCTGATCGCGGCGGCTCTCGAAAGCGGTGGCGATTACACCGACTTGTTTTTCGAGTACCGCAACGGGGGCGATTACAGCCTTGAAGACGGTAAGGTAAAGTCCGTGGGTCGGGGTGTCGTATTGGGCCTCGGCGTGCGGGTATTGCGGGGTGATGCCACTGGCTACGCCTATACCGAGTCGTTGCATGAGGAGGCCATGCTCCAGGCCGCACGCACGGCGGGTCAAATCGCTCGAAGTGGTGCGTCGCCGGGACCCATGGCGTTGAGTGGAATCGAACTGCCGGATTTCTATCCGGTCAAAGAGTCCGTGCTCGAACATTCCGGTGCCGAAAAAATTGAATTGCTCCGTCGAGCAGATCGGGCAGCACGCGCCGTCGATGCGCGGGTGGTTCGGGTTGAAGTCTATCTTGCTGAAGGTGTGCGCGATGTGCTCGTGGTGAACTCATCGGGTGTCATGGCGCGGGATCATCAGCCGATGGTTCGCTTCATGGTTAGCGCTGTTGTTGAGTCCGATGGCAAGCGCCAGAGTGGTCGTTCGGGCGGCGCGGCGCGCAGGGGAATGGAACAGTTTGTAGTACCGGGGCAAAGCCCCGAGGAACACGGTCGGGAGGCTGCTCGACTTGCGGTTGCGATGCTGGATGCACGCGACGCGCCCGCGGGTCCGATGCCGGTTGTACTTGGACCGGGTGAGTCGGGCATTCTCTTGCACGAAGCGGTAGGCCACGGCCTTGAGGCCGATTTCAACCGCAAGAAGACGTCGAACTACACCGATCAGATTGGCCAACAGGTTGCGTCAGAGCTTTGCACGGTCGTGGATGACGGGACGCTTCCGAATGCCCGGGGATCGATCAACGTGGACGACGAGGGCAACCCCGGCCGTCGCAACGTCCTGATCGAGAACGGTCGCTTGAGCGCGTACATGCAAGATCGCATTTCATCGCGCCACTTCAAAACCAGCGCGAGTGGCAACGGTAGACGCGAAAGCTTCCACCACGAGCCTTTGCCCCGGATGACCAACACCTTGATGATGGCCGGGAATGACGATCCGGAGGACATCATTCGGTCCGTAAAACGCGGGGTGTACGCCAAAAATTTTTCGGGCGGTCAGGTGAACATTTCGAACGGTGACTTTGTGTTCTCGTTGACCGAGAGTTATCTCATCGAGGACGGAAAGCTCACGGCGCCACTCAAGGGCGTAAACTTGATTGGCAACGGACCCGAGGTGTTGCGAAAGGTCGCCATGGTGGGTTCTGACTTTCAGCTCTCGGGTGGCACCTGGACCTGTGGCAAAGACGGCCAGAGCGTTCCGGTTGGGATTGGGACGCCGACGGTCAAGATTTCCGAGATTACGGTCGGGGGCACGCAGAAGTCATGAGCCAGCCGAACGTCAAACGAAAGACGCCCTTGATGCCCGACACAGCGGCGTGTCAGCGCGTGGCCGAGGAAATGATGTCGTATGCGATCGCGGCTGGTGCCGACGGAGCCGAAGTTTTGCTGCGCGAAGGGGCAGAACTTGAAGTCAAGGTTCGCCTCGGTGAAACCGAACTCGTGAAAGAGGCGGGGAGTCGGGGACTTGGACTTCGCGTGATCAAAAATAGTCGCGTGGCGAACACGCATTCGTCCGATTTTGATCCGGCGGCGATGAAGATACTCGCTGCTGAAACGGTGAAGCTCGCCGAGCTTGCCGAACCAGATGAATTTGCGGCCTTGCCGGAACGATCGGAAATGGCGCGCAATTTTCCCGATCTCGGGCTTTGGGACGACAAGGTGGCGCTTTTTGATGTGCAGATGGCACTTGACTGGGCGCAGGCTGCGGAGTCCGCGGCTCGTGGATTCGACAAACGCATCACAAATTCTGACGGCGCGACGTTCGGTCGGGTGATGGGGGCGTCCGCCTTTGTTTCGTCTGCGGGTTTCTCGGGATCGTCTCGCGGCACCTATGCTTCCGGGGTGGTTCGACCGATCTGCGATGACGCCGAAGGCAAGAAGCGCAACGGATACTGGTGGACGGGAAACCGCCTTGCACACCTCATCGAAAACGCAGAATCCATCGGAATTGAGGCGGCCCGGAGAACCGTTGCCAAGCTGGGGCCACGGAAGCTGGCAACGCAGGACTGTCCTGTGATTTTTCCGCCCGAAACCGCCAAGCAACTGGTGGGCAAACTCGCGGGTCTTGCCTCCGGTGGTGCGATCTGGCGCAAAAGCAGCTACTTCGCGGAAAGAGAAGGCACCCAGGTGGCGGCACCTTCAATCACGCTTATCGACGATCCCTTGATTCCGGGTGCGTCGGGCTCCCGTGCGTTCGACGGCGAAGGGGTTGCAACCCGTCCGAATGCGATTGTCGAGGCCGGGATCCTTAAAACGTTTCTGTGTGATACGTATTCAGCGCGAAAGCTGGGGCGAACCTCGACCGGTAGCGCGGGGCGTGGGATCGGCGGCGGTGCGTATGTGACGACCTCCAATTTGATTTTGCGTCCGGGCACCATGTCGCCGGAACAGATCGCGGAACTCGATGGGGCATTTTTCGTGACCGAATTGATGGGATTCGGCTTCAACGCTGTGACGGGGGACTTTTCTCAGGGCGCTGGCGGCTTCTGGATAGAAAAGGGCGAGAAGGTATTCCCCGTTTCGGAAGTCACGATCTCCGTGAACTTCGACGACCTGTGGAAGCGCATTGATGCCGTGGGCTGCGATCTCGACACGCGTACTTCAGTTCACAGCCCAACCCTGCGCGTTTCGTCGATGACGATTGCCGGGACCTGAGACGAACCGCCGATTGCCGCGGCGTT